>JAHIMR010000089.1 GCA_018896525.1 Actinomycetota bacterium | reverse complement strand
GTAGCAGTGATGTGTTTGATGTTGGTTATTGGATTGATAGTCGGTTGTGGCAGCAGTAGTAGTGAAGGAAAGGACGTTACAGGGACATGGGTTTATCAGGATGCTCCTGAAGGACAGGGGCCCACTCTGGTTTTCAATAAAGATGGAACCCTTAAAATATCCGTTCCTGCTCAGGCGAACCCTGAGAACCCGGAGGAAGTGACGCAAGCACAGACCCTTAACCTGTTTTATGAAACAAGTTCCGATGCGGTAAAACTCTGGCAGGACAAAGATACCATGAAGGACCAACCCCCTTCTATGTTCTTCCTGGTCTATAAGGATACCTTGATGGACACGCAGGGAGGGGCCTTGGTCAGGCAGGAAAAATCTTCTCAACAGCAGCCCACAGCTCCTCCTGCGATTCCTACTACTCCACAGACTACGAGTCCCTGATTCGAAGTACACGGAGCAGCGATGGGGCAGGGGAAAAGCGGGACCCGGTCATTCTATGGCTGAGCATGAAATGAGGTGAGAGGATGTACAAGCTACTGGCAAACCCGATGTACGTATGGGCTGGAGCGCTTGGGGCGAAGGTCACCGCTATCCTTGGCATCTATTCGGCTGCAACTGACAGGAAGGTTGCCGGACTGGACCACGACACGTGGCTTCAGCTGGCGACGGTATACTTCATGGTCGTGATCGCATCTCTTGTGGCACGGATGGTTGTCCAGGATGAGGAGCACCACAAAGGGTAACGGAGGTGCCCAAAGGCAACTGGTTCATGTGAAACCGGCTGGTGCGGTTTGCTCTGGCGGCGGTCCAGGCGATCGCCAGGCGCTATTACAGGAACCGAGCTACGCGGGAGGTGGGCCGCCGATCTCCTCCCAGGCGAGCGCGGCGGCGCCGATGACGCCGGCTTCGCCCCTGGACTCGGAAAGGACAATCGGTATCCCCTCCACCAGCGCGGGTATTCCACGTTGGGAGACGGTACGCCTGACGTCATCGATGAACAGGTCACCGGAATTGGAAACGCCGCCGCCCAGCACGACCATCTCCGGGTCAAAGATGTGGATTAGACTGACTATGCCCAGGCCTAGGTGTCCTGACCATATCTTTAAGACGCGCAGGGCAACAGAATCTCCCTGCCGAACCGCCTCTGCGACCATCCGGCCGTCTATCGCCTCCGGGTCGCCATCCGCCATCCTAAGAAGGACGGTATCGGGGTTCTTCCTGGCAAGGCCTGCGCCTTCGTTCCCCAACGCCGTCCCCGAGGCAAACGCCTCCAGGCAACCCCTGTTTCCGCACCCGCATAACGGTCCGTTGGGGTCGATAACGATGTGTCCCAACTCACCCGCCATGCCCCTGTGACCTCTCAACAGTTTTCCGTCTACGTACACTCCTCCTCCCACACCCGTGCCCAGCGTCAGGTACACGGAGTTGTCCACTCCGCGGGTTGCCCCCACGAACCGCTCGCCGGCCGCCGCTCCGTTGGCGTCGTTGTCCAGGACAACCGGAAGACCTGTCACCTCGGCTGCGATCTTCCTCAGCGGCGCGTTGCGCCAGGCTATGTTGGGCGCTTCCATAAGGATGCCCTCTTTTTGCAGGATGTACCCGGCGGCGGCGATGCCGACCGCCCTGACACGCAGACCGCTTTCCAGGTATTTCCCGCACTCCTGTCCGATGAGGGCCTTGAACGTCTTCACCATCTCCTCGCCGTCCTGAGACGGGGAGGGGAAATTTCCCTCACTCAGTATCTCGCCACTGGCATCCACCGCCGCCACCGCTATCTTGGTCCCGCCGAGGTCCATTCCCAGGACGCACTCGCGGTTCGTGGTACCTGAAACCATCTTCCCTCCGCCCTTCAAGTTCTCTTGAGATACGGTGATAGATATTGCCGGCTGCAGAGCCATGCCAACGAATTCATAATCTCCTTTATGCGAATCCTCCGACTCCAATACTATCCTCCCTTTTCTATCCTGGATAGACTTCCGGTTGGATACGCGGACAGCAGACGCCTCCCGAAACGGAAGCACCGATGCGTACCTTGGTACGATAGCGCTTGCCGATGTAGCTTCCAGGCATTTGGCAGAGCCGGCCAGACTGCTACCGGGATCCTACTATTGGACCGGGGCATCCTCGGTACCGGGGACTGATTCCTGTGGTTCCGGAACTGGAGCAGGTTCCGGCTCGGGGGTGGGTGGTGGTTCCGGGGCAGCGATTATATAGATAGGCGTACCGACCTTGACCTTGTTGAAAAGTTGCTGCGCTCCCCACTCGGACATCCTTATGCATCCGTGTGATACCGAGTACCCCAGGGAAGCGGCATCAGGTGTAGCGTGAATGCCGATGCCGTCTCCTATTGCCATCCAGTACGGTCCCAGCGGGTTCCCCGGTCCGGGGGGTATTGGCTCTTCGTCCTTGGCCCACTCGCTCTTGGGAGGGTACCAGGTCGGGTCTTTCTCCTTCTTGATAATATAGAACTTGCCGTTGGGGGTCGGGTACTCGGGGCTGCCCAGCGCAACCGGGAAACTCCCTTCCAGGGTCTCACCCTCATAGAGGAAGAGTGTGTGCTCACCTTGCTTTACTACCACGATGTACTTTATCTCCTCGTCCGATATCTCGGGCTTGAGAACCTCGGTTACGACCGGCAGCTTCCTTTTGTCGGTGGGCAGAGCTGATGTTATCGACCGCAGGGTGTCCCCCTGCTGTACCTCCAGCCCATCTCGCGAGTAGCTGACAATGGGATGGCCCTCCGACATGTCGATGCCGGCGCTTCTGGAGGCGTAGTTCAGATTCCTGGCGACTTCGACGACAAACTCCTCGAGCTTGGCCTCATCGTAACTCATGGTGAGCGGGACGTCGACACGGATTGGCTTGTTCAATAACCTTCTCGACATTCGCTCCAGGACGTTTCTACCCATACCTTCCCGGTGGGCCTGGTCGACCATACTGTCCACGTCCACGGTGAGATCGATGCTCGACAGGTCCAGGATGAACTCCTCGTCGTCATAGTAGAGAACCATGGGTTCACTTATAGGGGCAACCAGCGAGCTGGCGATATAGGATGCCGCCTCTTCTCTCGACATGCCTCCAACCTGCCTGCCGTCTATCGTTATGCCGGGAAATATCTTTCCGCGCTGGGTAAAATCGATTATCAGCAACGCCAGCAGGAGTCCGAAGATCATTACTACCAGGAGAGCCGCCGAAAGGAACAGTACAACCCTCTTACGGTTGGCCCGCCTGAGATTAAGGCAAAATCCCCTAAACCCGCCGAAGATGCCTTTTGAGGATGTCGTCTGGTTTTTCAATACTGTTCCTCTGGTCCATATGATACGAGTTGCAATCGTTGATATATTCGACGCTTACAGGTCATATCCCGTTCAGCGGGCTGTATTTGACCGGTATTCCCCGTATGTTTCCTCCAACGCGAGGACGTTGCCCATGGTCGCCCGGGCGCAGTTCAGGTTGTTGAAGATGTGGAAACGCGCGGACAAGGCCGCGTTCGGTGTCAGATGCCTTCCCTCAGAACGCTGCCGAGGGCGCCGGCAATCTTGTAGTTAGGGCAGTACTTTCTCTTGAATGGGTCGGTCGAGTACCTGACACATCTTATGCAGGCGATCTTGATGAGGGCCACCTGCCAGAGCAGGCTCAGCAGGCCGAAAAGCGTGAGCAATCCCTGGCTCTTGCGGGCAACGGCGAACGGCAGCATCATCGCCACCGCGCCCGGGACTCCTTCGGCGATAAGGCTGTAGACGTCCACGGTCCTATCGGGCTGCGGCTTGAAGAGCTTCGCGGAATACCTGCCACCGTAGGTGAAATCACACGGCTTCCCGTAGCACTCGCACCTGGTGCAAATCAGGTACTTTGGCAGGGTCGCCCAGGTCGCTACAGCAGCGAGCCAGAGTGGCAACAACCCCGGCTTCTTTCGCCACATAGTGTAGAGCGCGGTCGCCAGATAAGCAGCGCCGACGCTTATCAGCACCGCCTGCTCCTTCGGGTCGGCATCCGGATAGTCGCTCGCCTCTCGTGACTGACAGGATTCGCTTTCCAAAGTAGCCCTCCTCCACGCCCCCTGGCCCCCCCTCGGACAGCCGATAGACTCCGATATCCTCCATTTACCCGCGTCAACGCCGACACTCTATCACGAACCTATCCTTTCCGGCATGGTTGGCCGTTCTTCTCCACGTTCCAGCACCTCCTACCAGGAGAATACAGCTGTCGCCAAACCGTTCTGATCAGGGAAACGGATAAGGACGGGTTAGACCTCCCGCCTGCATAACGGTTAGAATCGATTCGTCAATCGCAGGCCGCCACAGGAGGGGGACCGTATGCACCTGCTCAAGAAGATAAACATTGCCAGGGACGACTCGATTACATTTGGCAACTTCGTTGACAAGGTGGCGGAGATGTACGGGGATAACACCTGCTTCATCCTGGACCGTCCCGTAGAGTACTCGTTCATTTCGGGCACCGAGCCCAGCTACAGCCAGTGGAAGGAGTTCACCGACCGGATGTCCCATGTCCTCGAGGATGACCTTGGAGTGAAGAAGGGCGACCGCGTGATAGTGGACATGTCCAACCGCATGGAGATATGGTTCACCTGCGTGGCGGTGATGAAGATAGGGGCGGTGGTGGTGCCTCTGAACTTCATGCTTACCGCCAGGGAAATAGCCTACATCGCCGAGGACGCCGGCGCGCGCCTGATGATTACTGACCGTCCCGTCTTCGAGTTCAACGTAAAGGAGCAGTCCGCGATTCCTGCCATCGAGAGGTGGGCGTTGATGGAGAACTCCGAGGGGCTCGAGGGGGAGTTCGCCGACCTCAAGGAGCTGTTGGAGCGGGCGCCGGCGACGTACCCGCCACAGGACAAGGACCCCGACGAGCTGGTGGGCATATTCTACACCTCGGGAACCACCGGCTTCCCCAAGGGGGCGATGATGACCTCACGGAGCCTGCTCACCGCCCAGAGGCGTACCGCTGCTGTGGTACCGACCGGTCCCAACGACATCGGACTCATGGCGCTGCCCCTGGCCCACCTGTTCGGATTCGGTCTGGGGATCATCGCCTTGAGCGCCGGCCTGACAGGTATGTTCATGAGCTCGTTCGAGCCCCGGAAGATACTGAAGACTATCGAGGATGTAGGCGCCACCATCTTCGTGGGGGTCCCCGCCATGTACACCATGATGTTGGAGGAGGGACTGGAGGAGTACGACCTGTCCAGCGTCCGCATCTGGGGGTCATCGGCGGACGCGATGCCGGATGAATTGGTCCGGGAGTTCAGGAAAGCGGGACGTCTGAAGATCGGCCCCTTTAATCTGCCATCAATCGTCCTCGATGCCTACGGGATGGTTGAGCTCTCCTCGCTGGCCTGCCTGAAAATCCAGGTACCCGGCATCAGTTTCCCCCCGAAATGCGTGGGCTTCCCCATGCCGCCCATTCACGCCCGCATACTCGACGAGAGCGGCAACAAGGTCAAGACCGGCGAGGTTGGAGAGCTGGCCATGAAGGGGCCGTGCGTGATGAAGGGGTACTGGGCCAAGCCGGAGGAGACGGAGGCACAGATGTCGGGCGGTTGGTTCCGTACCGGCGATATGGCCAGGAAAGACCACCTGGGGCGTATTTACTTCGTGGATCGCAAGAAGGACGTGGTGAAGAGCGGCGGCTACTCCGTCTTCTCGGTCGAGGTCGAGCAGGAGATACTGGAGCACCCGGCAGTCGTGGACGTCGCGGTGGTGGGCATCCCCCACCCCACCAAGAAGGAGGCACCAGTCGCGGTTGTGGTCCTGGAGAAGGGCGAGACGATCACCGAGGAGGAACTCCACGCCTGGTGTCGGGAGAACATCGCCCGGTATAAGAGCCCGCGCAAAGTGAAAATCGTGGCCGCGTCGGAGATGCCGCGTACCCACACCTTGAAGATACTCAAGCGGGAACTCCGCGACAGGTACGCCGACCTCTTCGCCGAAGACGCGGGCGCCTGAACCCCGATTAAAGGCCGTTGCGCTGGTAGCCGGCCGGCTGCCCCTCAGGCAACGGACTGGTCACCGCTCTCGTGAACGCTTCCTTGTGTCCCGTTTCATAAGTACGGTTAAGCACCGAGAGCGTGGCGCCGCTCCGGCAAGGCGCGCGACCGAGATGTACTCCTGTAGTACTTCGAGGGAGCGGAACGCAGCCGGTGTGGATGCAGCGGCGTTCGAATGCCAGCGTATTTATGAGACGGGGCACTAAAGCCCCTTGTTGCTCTTCCGGGTAAGCTTGTCGTCCTCAAATGTGCAGGTTACGGACGAACCCGGCTCGTTTCCGTCCCAGGCATAGGTTACCGTATGCCCTGGTTGCCCCGGGCTTCCGGTCTCTGACTGCTTCTTCCCCTGGCCACCGAAGGTACCCCAGACCTGGCTGTAGCTCATGCCGTCCTGGATCTGATCGTATTGTGCCTGGGTCACCTTGACGGTCCCATAGTCGGAACTTCTATGGTATTTTGTTCCCACAGAGTTCTTTGGACTTGGCAATGCCCCGTGGCACGCCGGCCCCAGCCGGACTATAGCGGCGTCCCTTATCAACCGTATTATTGGGCCAACAAGGGTATCGTTCAACGT
>JAHIMR010000088.1 GCA_018896525.1 Actinomycetota bacterium | reverse complement strand
GGAAGGGACCTGCCGGCCCGGGTTCGACCCTTACCTCTGCATACAGAACCCGGGGGCGGGTGACGCCGAGGTGAAGGTGACCTACATGCTGGGTGACGGCACCACCCGCGAGGAGACCTTGACGGTGGCGGCCAGTTCGCGTTCCACCGTGGTGGTCAAGCAGACCCTGGGGGAGGGAGACGACCCCGCCCACGACTTCTCCTGCCTGGTGGAGACCACCAACGATACCGGCATAATCGTGGAGAGGCCCATGTACTTCAACTACAAGGGCGAGTGGACCGGGGGTCACGACGTGGTTGGTTATTAGATGGAGTCATGATGGACAGTTCGTCATTCGCTGTTACTTACAACGCCTTGACTTTAGCAGGCGCCACACCTCATGCATTTCCACGCGAGGAAACCGCCTCGGGCGGTTCCCCTGTGCCCGGTTTCTCCGGCGCTGTTGAAAAGATTGCCCTCCATCTTCTAGAATCAATCTCAGGAGTTTCTCTATTACTTTGGCTTATGATGGAAAAAAGTGAAAAACCAGTATTCTCCAAAGAGGAGTTACTGCATAACCCGGAGTCGTTTGCCGCGTTTTACGACTACTACCGGCCACGGGTCTTCTCGTTCCTGGTGTCCCGGGTCCACTCGGTCGCCGACGCCGAGGACCTCACCGCGGAGACGTTCGAGAAGACGCTCCGCAAGCTCGAGTCGTTCCGTGAGGACAAGGCCGCCATCTCCACCTGGCTTTTTACCATCGCCAACAACGCTTCAATAGACCACTTCCGGCGGGAAAAAAGAAGAAGCGGAATCGACCCCGAAACCCTCGCCGTGACATACCAGACGGACTCGATGAGCGAGGCCGACAGGTGCCGCCTCCAGGTGATCATCAGCAGGATGCAGCTGCTGCCGGAGTCGCAACGCGTGGTGATAGCCCTCAAGTTCCTGGAGGGCTTCAAAAACCCCGATATCGCGGAGATACTGGGCTGCAGCGGGAGAACTCTCTCCACCAGGATATACCGTTCCATGAAGGCGCTGACCCGGCTTATGGCGTCAGCCGAAGACGAACTGAGAGTTTGTGATGAGTAAGGCACCGAAGGACAGGACAACTGAAGAGGGCCTGGCGGAACTCTACGGGACAGGCAGGCACACCAGGGGCCTGGAGGAGATGGCGAGGGCGGTGGACCGGTTCCAGGGCATCATCCCCCCGGCCCGGGAGCAGCGGGCACAGAGTATGGCCGACACCCGGGGAGCCCTTCTGGCGCTCCACGGTGAGCTTTACGCGCCCGGGGTAACCCCCGAGGCCGGCGGCCGGGCCAGGCGTCTCGTTCTTCCGGTGTTCGCGGGCGCAACCGCCGCGCTAGCTGTCCTCGCCGCCGTTCTGGTCTACTTCCTGTTCGTCGCCGGGCCGAAGCTCCCAACGGTCGCCACAATCCGCGTAGACGCCGGGTCCGTGACAGTGGTAGCGGATGACGGGTCTCGCCGCGAGGTGAGCGCCACCTCGGAACTGAAAAAAGGCGATACGGTAAGCTCCGATAAAGACACACTGGCGGAACTCCTTTTCGATAACGGGTCGGTCACCCGTATCGATTGCAACACCACCGTCCTGCTGAACTCGTCGGATGATGCCATCACCGGCGTGGACCTCCAGGAAGGGCAGTGCTACTCGCAGGCCGCCGCCGAAAACACCCTTACGGTCTCGACGGCCGATGCCGACTCCCGGACGGTGGGAGGCGCTTTCAACGTCGCCGTCGCCACCGAGGGGACGGAAGTTGTCTCCACCAGAACCGGGTCTGCGGTTTTCTACGGCTCCGACGAGATACAGTGGGTCCGTGAAGGGCATCTGGCGACCGTTCGCCAGGAAAACGGCGCGTTGACAGCCTCGGTGCGCGACGTGACCATCGAGGAGTTGTCTACCCCCTGGTACCGGTTTAACCTGGCAATGGACAGAAGAGAAGGCCTGGACCCCGGCATCCTCGAGGACCTGCCCGATGAGGACGTCGTCGAGGTCATGGAACAGATGGTGCCGCCCGAGGAGATCCACCCCGAGGACTTGCCCCCCGAGGAACCGGGGCCGGAACCGGGGCCGGAACCAGGGCCGGAGCCGGAACCAGGGCCGGAACCGGGGCCGGAGCCTGAACCGGAGCAGCCCTCATCGGTCTCCGCCCAGGCGTCCTCGGTGACCGTCAGCTCGGTCACGCTTTCCTGGAGCTACACCGGCGGCTCGTCCTGCGACGGGTTCTCCATACTGCGCTCGCAGGGAGAGCTCGCTCCCGTCTACCCGGCCAACGTCATCGCCAACCTGAGCGGGCTTTCGGCAACGAGCTACCAGGATACCGCGGTCGCGCAGGGCCAGACGTATCATTACCGGGTAGCACTGATGCAGGGCGGGTCGGTCAAGTCGTACAGCAACGCTGTAACGGTGACCGTACCGATCCCGCCGCCCCCCGCTTCGCTGGTCCTTTCGGGCAGCAGGGATCCCGTGATTTTCAATAACGTGAACCTCAGCTGGACGTCCACCGGCTTGAGCGGTGTAGACCGCTGGGTGGTCACCCGCTCCGAAGGCGGCGGCAGCGATGTCTCCTGGAACGTGCCCTACACCGGAAGCAGCGGGAGTTACACCGACACCAGCGCGTCCGGGACGCTCGCCTACACTTACCGGGTAGCGGCCATGTCGGGCGGGCAGGTCCTACACAACAGCAACACCATCACCATCCCCATCGCCATATAACCCACAAAATGACGCACTGGTGACAGGCACCACTGGTGCATTTTGCACCAGTGGTGCCTGTCACCTTTTGCAACATTCACTTCTTGAGTACCGATCCCACACATCCCCTTGAGCCGCGGGTTCAGCCGCGGTCCCCTATGCGGACTGAAGTCCGCCCTCAAGTAGAGGGATGCGGCCAATGCGTTGTAAGGTTACAATCAACTCGTACGTTTTACAGTGCAAGTGGAGACTGTCGAAGCACGGTTGGTAGCCGGTAGGAGAAAGGGGCGGTCATGTCGTTGAAGTCGGGTGGGAGAAGAGTATTTACCACGATAGCGCTGTTACTGGCGCTGGTCATGGTCATGGCCCTGGCGGTGGGCTGCGGTGGGGAGAAAGAGGAGAACGGCGACAGCAAAGCCGATAACGGAAAGACCGAATCGACGGTCGCTCTCACCTGGCCGATGGGATACCAGAATAACAACCGCAACGGCAGGAGCGCGGTGAGCGGCCCCGGCACCGCGGACGTCCTGTGGACTCTCGAGGCGGGGGCGCAGACCCGGTCCTGGGCTGTAATCGGCAAGGACGGGAACGTCATCGCCGGGTTCGAGGGAAAGGTGGTCGCTGTGAATCCCGCCGATGGGACCGCCGCCTGGGAGTTCCCGACGGGAGCGTCGGCCAGCACCTGCGTGGTAGGCGAGGACGGCAGTATCTACGCCAGCGCCGGCAACAGCGTCTATGCCCTTTCGTCCAAGGGGGAAGAGAAGTGGTCTTACGACATGGGAGTCGAGGCCGACGAGCCGGCGATAGGACCTGACGGCACGGTATACGTGGGTAGCGTGGGCGGGAAGCTCGTCGCCCTGTCCGGGGACGGTGAACTCAAATGGGAGGCCTCGGTCCCCGGGGACATCCGTTCCCCCGCGGTAGACAAGAGCGGCAACCTGTACTGCAGCGCCGCGCCCCTGGTCATGTACGCGTTCGACAAGAGCGGAGAGCAGAAGTGGGCGTTCAAGCCGGCGGGCGACCTCCCGCTGTACGAGGGAATGTTCACCTGGGCGAACACCCTCGACGTACCGTCAATCGGTGATGACGGCACCATATACGCCGGGACGTTCGTGACCCCCGGAATCAAGCAGGGCGGCGAACAGATACCCGACTACGCCATCCCACTGGAGGGGAAGATCTACGCCATAACCGCCGACGGCCAGTTGAAGTGGGAGTACGTCCCCCCTTACGAGAGGAGCTGGACCATCCACACGCCGAGCATCGGCAGTGACGGAACCCTGTACGCCGGTACCTCCTGCTGGCGGGTGCTGGCGATCAGCACCGAGGGCACCCTTATCTGGGAGTTCAGTACCGGCGAGGGTGAGACCGTCTGCCCGTCCATATACAGCCCGTCCATCGGGAAGGACGGCCTGCTGTACGCGGCCACCACCAGCGCCAAGGTCTTCTGTATCACCCCCGAGGGAACCGAGAAGTGGCGCTTCGCCGCCGAGGAACCGTGGCTGCCGAACTACGGCGGCTCCAACAACTTCACTCCCCCGCCGATTGCGGAAGACGGCACGCTGTTCTCGGTCCTGGCGCAGGGGAGGATCTACGCGTTTGGGACCGCCGCGGCGCCACAGTGATCCGCGAAATCTTAAGGAAATAGACTTCGCTCGAGCACCGGCGGGATACAGGGCTTTTACCGGAACATCATCTTCTCGAAGATGGCTGTTCCGTGTTCCTTTGCCTTCACGCCCTTCAGATCAACAGTCAGCTCGATATCGGCGCTGAAGTCGTAGTAGAGCGGGTTGGCGAACAGGTGTATGATGGGGCGCTTCCAGCTCGGTGCGTCCTTGGTTATGTCTATCACCTCTATAAGCTTCGGGTTCCGGATTGCCATCTGGACGTCCCCGTCGTCGGTGTGCCAGTGGAAGTCCAACTTCGAGGGGTACGACTGGCCGCCGGGCCCTTCCTTGAAGTCACCGGTGACCAGGGCCAGCGGCAGGCCGTCACCAGTCAGTATCCTGTCACCCCGCGCCAGGTAGAACACGTGCCCTTTCAGGCCGCCCATGCCCAGTATCTTTATGGAGACCATCTCCACGAAGATAAGACTGAACTCGCCGACGTGCGCCCGTCCCCAGTACCAGTGGTCGATAAGCTTGCCCACCACCATATTTCCCCAGTTGTGGTCGTGATAGACGGACCCGGTCACCTTCCGCTTTTCGCCGCCCCTGGTGATGGTACCCTCCACCGTCCCATACGGTATGGCCGCCAACCAGGCGAAGTACCTGGTCTTTTTCTTGTCGAAGTAGGTAACCCCCGACCCTGGGCGCCATGAGGGGGCTTTCCTCTCCATCTCCAGGTCGACCTGGAGCCCCTCGCCGTCGAAATGCAGCTGGTAATGACGCAAGTCGCCCTTGATCCAGCTTTTTCCCATCCTGACGTCGCAGCCATCGGTGGACGCGGTAAACTCCTCCGGGCCGCACGTTGAGGTGACGCTCTCGCTCTTGCCTTCCGGGGGCCTGAATATGACCGTAGCCGAAGGCGTTAGTGGTTCCCTGGGCCGGGTCTGCGGCTTGGTGTTGTAGACGATCACGGCGGTTGAGCCGTCGTCGAACTGCGCGTCGAAGTACCACCACTCGAACGCGTCCGGCTGCGACGTGGTCCGGGAACCGTCCTCCCAAGGTTCCACCACCCCCGGCTTCAGCCCTTCCCGGGCCAATGCCTCGGCCGTCTCCTCTTCGATGGGCTCCCGTACCTTGCCGTTTGGTTCCGTGCTGTCGCTCATGACCCTGTCCTTTCGCATACAAATGTCATCTTAAGTTTATCACGCCGCCCTCCCGCCGGTTACCCCGGCCGCGCCCGGTGCTGTAAGATAGTTGCCGTAAAGTTGACGAGGAATGGGGTTGGCGTGGAGAAACTTATCGACGACTACGAACTCGAACTTTGCGAGGTCGATTGCGTGCCCGGAGCCCCTTTGTACTCGGCTAAAGCGCATATCCCGGGCGACGTATCAGAGGTCATGCCGTACCTCAACAGCGTCCTTGACCGGGCATTCTACAGCGGGGACAACGAGTTCATCGTCTGGAAGAACAGGGAGCGGAAGTTTGTCCTGCGGCCCCACGAGCTTGCGGCTAGCCTCATAATGGACCGCCCGGAGGCCCGCCGGGTTATCGGCGAAGCGGTGACGTGGATAAACGACATATGGGACAGGAGGGGCGGGATGACTCCCGACCACGAGAAGAGAATCCCTCCTCAGCCCCTGGAGGTCCTCAAGCACCTGCCCGGCAGTAACTGCGCCTCCTGCGGGCTGGCAACCTGCATGGCTTTCGCTTTCGAGCTCATCGAAGGAAACAAGCGCCTGGATGACTGCCCCGGCCTGCTGGAGGAGGAGAACTACGGGGCCCGTGAGAAGCTCGAGGTGCTCGGTCTGTGAAGACCCCGGCCGTCAGAGACATGGTTTTCGTTAAGACCCGGCCTTACCGTAGGAGCCGCGTTGCTGGACTGGGATGACTTCTCCGAGACGTACGACCGGGACTTTCACAAGGACCCGGCATACGAGAGCGCCTTGCAACTGATGCTGGACCAGGTTGAGCCCGGCGACAGGCGGTTCCTCGACCTCGGTTGCGGGACCGGCAACCTGACTCACCGGCTGATCCGTCGGTTCCCGGAAGCTCGCGTTACCGGGGTCGATCCCTCGAAGGGAATGAGGAACGTCTTCTCACGCAAGTTCGCGGATGTCTCCCGCGTGCGCGTCGCCGACGGCAGTTCTCTCGACATACCGTTCGACAACGGGGAGTTCGACTGTGTGATGTCGAACCTGGCCATCCACCACGTCAAACCCGACGACAGGGAAGGTTGCGCCGCCGAGATCACCCGTGTCTTGCGGCCTGGGGGGCACCTTATCTACTCGGACCGCTTCTGCAACGTCGAAGGCCCCGCCGGCGACCCCGCCAGGAAAAGGGACACCATCGAGAGGCTCACCGGGTGGGCCCTTTACTGCCTCGAGCATGGCGCATACGAGAAGATGCTTCGCATCCTCGAGACGATCCCCTTTGACCTGAAGGAGGACGGGGAGTACCCGACGACCGTGGAAACCTGGAAACTGATACTGGAGAGGCCCGGGTTCACCGACTTCAACATCGTAGAGGTCCCCCCCGAGCGGTTCGCCCTCAGGATAATATGCTGCAGGCGCCACACCACCACTTGAGCCGCTGGTTCAGCCGCGGATCCGGGATGCGCAAAACGCAAGATGGTGCCAGGCACCAAACGCAAGGTGGGCATTAACGCTTCAGCCGGTAGACGTAATCGTCGCCGAACCTCTCTATAAGCTCAAGGCTGTCGTGGTCACTCATCCACTCGATAATCTCCTGGAGTGAGAGCGGGTCGTACAGTGCTCCGTGGATTATCATGTACTCGACCCCCTCCGCTTTGAAGAAATCAATCGCCTCACTCGAGGGGAAATCCCTTGTCGCGAAGACGCCGTCGTAGTAGGAAGAAGGTATGAAGCCGCTGTAGCCGTTGAATATCTTCTTCCAGTGGAGCGTCGAGTAGTACGCTCTCATGGGCTCCCTCTGCGGCCACGTCTCCTCGTACTGCAACCCCCACTCGAACGTCTCCTTGTCGTACTCCGCCAGGGGCATCTCCACCGTGGGGGCCTCCCCCTCCCGCCCCTCGAGCCAGGTGTAGACCGGGGGGAACTCATCCGCCAGTGGAACCGCGTACATAGGAAGAGTGGCCGACATGAGGTCCACCAGCAGGAGGCCCACAACGAGCAGTGCCGCCACGGCCGGCGCCGCTTCGCCCCGCCACGACGACACCCGCCCAATCACCGCCTTCACCGCGAACCCGGAGAGGACCGCCAGCGACAGGATCACCAGTATGATGAACCTCCCCGGGACCCTTATTACCTTGAACCCGGGAAACAGATAGTAAAACAACTCGTAGGGCATTGGTACGTTCAGCCTGTGGCCAAAGAAGTACAGGGAGCTTCCCAGGCACAGGACGAAGGAGGCCACGGCGATGGCCACGTAGTAGCGGACGAAGAACCGCTCCTTTCCTTTCCCCCGGCGAAACAGGAGGACAGCGCCGGCAACCCCCAGGACCAGCGGCACCAGGCCGGGGAAAAGGGACCTCTCCGTTTCTCCCCCCCGCTCTTCGGTGGTCTCCCTGAGGCCCGCGGTCAACCTGCCCCAAACGAGATTCTCGGTCGGGGCGATGGCGAAGTCTCTCACGTCGGCCGAGAAGAGATCCACCTCCTCGATCTCCCGCTCGAAGCGCGGCTCGTCCTTCTGTACCTTCAGGTAGGGGATGGCGAACGGGGTTATCAGAAGCAGTGCTACCAGAACGGACAGCAGGAACACCCCTGTCCACCTGACAGTGAACCCTTTCCTGTTCATCACCAGTCGGACCGCCAGGAAGATGAGGACCGCCACCGCCAGGATTATTCCGTAGTACCACGTCGCCAGGGTCTGCAGGAGGAAGAACAGGGCGAACAGGGCGGCGTCACGTGTTCGTCCCTCCTCCGAGTACCGGTGAAGGAAGAGGAGAGACAGCGGGATCCAGCAGGCGGCGGAGAGTTGCAGGTGGCCCATGTGGGCCAGCCGAGGCGGAGCGAAGGCGAAGATGATCCCGGCAACCACCCCCGCCGTCCTGTTTCCGGTCAGGCGCCTTGTCAGAAGATACGCCCCCAGGGCACAGAGAAAGAGGTTGAATATCAGCATGTAGTTGGCGGTCTGCACCGGGTTTCCTGTAATCGCCATCAGCGGGATAGCCATCACCGCTGTGGTTATCTGGTGCTCGGAGTAGGCGAGTGTGTACGGGTTCGGATAGTAGATGTTGGTGTTGAAGAGGTCCAGCGGGTTTTCCGACAGGGCATGGATGTCCCAGGCCAGTGTCCACGCCTGGAACGTGGTGTCGTAGGGGTCCTTGTAGACGGCGTGGTCGCCTTTTGTGAGCATCGGCCTGGTGAATACCACGGAGAGCACAAGAAAGAGAAAGATGATGACCGCGGTGAGGACCATGGGACCGCGGTCCCTTTTTTTTCTCGCGCTCGCGGGGGAAGCGTTCCGCCCGGATGTCTGTTCGTTCAATCTCCTGCTCCGTATCGCAACCTACAGGTAGCGCCGCCCTGGCTACTCAACCGCAGTTGGCATTGCCTGTCGAGGCAGCGAGTATCCTCGCCAGCATCGATGTGACTAAGTACCCCGCTCCACAGATACGCTGGCATTCGAACGCCGCTCCCGTCCACACCGGCTGCGTTCCGCTCCCTCGACGTACTACAGGAGTACGCATAAGCACCCCGCTCCACAGATACGCTGGCATTCGAACGCCGCTGCATCCACACCGGCTGCGTTCCGCTCCCTCGACGTACTACAGGAGTACGTCTAGGTCGCGCGCCTTGCCGGAGCGGCGCCACGCTCTCGGTGCTTAACCGTATCCATGGAACGGGGCACTGAGTCGCGCGCCTTGCCGGAGCGGGGCCTCGACGCTCTCGGTGCTTAACCGTATTCATGGAACGAGGCACTAAGTACATGTAAAAGACTCTAGCCGGCGGTATCCATGTAAACGGGTGAAGCCCGCGATGTCCTTGTTCAGGATCGCGGTGATAGTACCAACGAGACACAACCCGTCCCCGAAGCACCCGCATAGCTACATCATCGCCCGGCTCTCCATCAGCTTAACAAGTGGTGTTACCGTAACTTCTTTTCCAGCCATTACCTTCCACTTATCTTACAGCAACTTCCCCTTAGCAGAGTTCGCGAAGCGGGAGAGGCCCCCCGTTGCGCTTTAAGGAGATGTATGTATAATACTTATCCATTCGATAAGTTCTGCTTATGACCGTCCGTTCTCTGTCAGGGGGTTGGAAAATGCTTAAGAGACTGAAGGGGTTCTTCGCGACCAGGCCGGGTATCATTTCGGTGGGGCTGGGGATCGGCATCCTTGCGTCTGTACTGCAGAAAGCCGGCAACCCCGGCAACATGGGTATCTGCGTGGCCTGCTTCGAGCGTGACATCGCGGGAGCCGTCGGTCTACACCGCGCGGCGCCGGTTCAGTACCTCCGGCCCGAAATCATCGGCTTTGTGCTCGGCGCGATGATAGCCGCTTTCGCCTTCAAGGAATGGAGGCCCAGGGTTGGGTCGGCCCCGATAATCCGGTTCATGCTCGGGTTCTTCGCAATGGTAGGTGCCCTGGTGTTCCTCGGCTGTCCCTGGAGAGCGCTGCTGAGGCTCGCTGGCGGGGACGGAAACGCTATTCTCGGGATAGCAGGCCTGGTGGTGGGCGTCGCCATAGGTGTTTACTTCATCAAGGGCGGCTATAACCTCGGTCGCAGCCGCCCAACCCGCTCATCGTTGGGGTCTATACTCCCAGTAATCATGTTTGGCCTGCTTCTCCTCTTGATCTTTAAGCCGGAGCTAAGTTCCGGCGTTTTATTCTTCAGTAGCGAGGGCCCCGGCTCCATGCACGCGAACCTCTTCATAGCGCTGGGAATCGCCCTGGCAATCGGGTTCTTTGCCCAGAGGAGCCGGTTTTGCACAATGGGAGCCATAAGAGACGTGATACTTGTACGCGACTGGCATCTTCTAAGCGGTGTCATCGCGCTTGTGGTTGGCGCATTCGTGATGAACGCCATCTTCGGGCAGCTCCACTGGGGGTTCGCCGGCCAGCCGGTCGCCCACACGAACCAGCTCCTCAACTTCGGGGGCATGGTCCTGGCCGGGCTCGCGTTCGCGCTGGCGGGTGGTTGCCCGGGAAGGCAGCTTTTCATGTCCGGTGAGGGTGACGGCGACGCCGGTATCTTCGTCATCGGTATGATTATCGGCGCCGCGTTCGCCCACAACTTCACGACCGCCGCGACGCCGTGGCCGAACAACCCGGCCAACTGGGGTTGGGGGCCGGCGGCGATAATCGTCGGGCTTGCCTTCTGTGTAATACTGGGGTTCACTATGAGAGGAAAGACAGTTCTTGCTACCGCGTAGATATCGGGGGTGAATTAGCCGATGGCTGACGTTCTTGACTTGAGAGGGCTCTCCTGTCCTTTGCCGGTTGTAGAAACCCGCAAGAAGATACTGGGTTCCTCTCCGGGGGGGTCATTCGAGGTCCTGGTTGAAACGGGCACCTCGAGGGACAACGTGATCAGGATGGCGCACAATGAGAGTTGCGACGTGAAGGTCACGACAAGAGAGACCGAGGCTGAAGAAGAGTACCTCCTGACCATAACCCGGAAGTAGGTCTCCGATACTCGATGGCATGCTCCGAAGTGACCGACGGCAGGGTTATCTACCTGGATAACGCCGCAACGTCCTGGCCAAAGCCCGGTGAAGTATGTACCGGCATGGTCGGCTTTCAGACAGGGATTGGAGCGAACCCCGGTCGCTCCGGTCACCGGCTATCAGTAGAGGCGGGCCGTGTTCTCTACCAGGCGCGGGAGAGAGTCGCGACGCTTTTCAATGTTGACGACCCGCTGCGGGTGATCTTCACGCTCAACGCCACCGACGCACTCAACATCGCCATGAGAGGCCTTCTCAGGCCGGGCGACCACGTCATCACCAGCAGCCTGGAGCACAACTCGGTCATGCGGCCGTTGAGGCGCCTCGAGAAGAAAGGAGTCGGGGTAACAGTGGTGCCCCACGGGGGGGAGGGCCTTCTCGACCCCGGTGATATCCGTAACGCGATAACGGGAGAAACCAAGATGATTGTTGTCAATCACGCTTCCAACGTTACCGGCACCCTCGCGCCTCTGGCGGAAATCGGAACAGTGGCGAGGGAGCACGGCTTGCTTCTTCTCGTAGACGCGGCTCAGACCGGCGGTTCTTTCCCCATTGACATCATCGCGGATTCAATTGACCTGCTGGCCTTTACCGGTCACAAGAGCATGATGGGTCCCCAGGGAACCGGGGGGCTTGCCATTGGCAACGGGGTGGACCTGGATACGTTTGTTCCCCTTAAGACCGGTGGCACCGGAAGTAGATCGGAGTCGGAGGAACACCCCGACTTCCTCCCCGATAAGTACGAGAGTGGAACACCCAACACTATCGGCATAGCCGGACTCGGCGAAGGTGTCAGGTTCGTGCTCGAAGAAGGGGTGGAGAAGATCAGGGCACACGAGATGTCGCTTGCCGCGAAACTCGTTGAAGGGCTGGGGACAACGCCGGGCGTCACCCTCTACGGCCCCGGTGATATCGACAGGAGAGTCGCTACCGTTTCCTTCAATATCGATGGAATCATGCCTAGTGAGGTCGGCTACATGCTCGACGAGCATTACGGGATAATGTGCCGGGTGGGCCTCCACTGCGCGCCGGCGGCACACCGCGCGATCGGGACATTTCCTGAAGGAACGGTTAGACTGAGCATCGGCTACTTCAATACCGCGGATGACATAGAACAGGCCATCGAGGCGGTCAATGATATCGCGAAGGAAGCATAAGAAAGAACCGGAAACGGACCTCTGTGTTATCCTGTTCCATTCAACCAGCGAGGCGATACGAGCGGAAAGCGTCACCAAGAAGTCCGGCCTCCAGGTCAAGCTGAGGCCCATCCCCCGCCACCTTAGCTCGGATTGTGGGATCTGCCTCACCTTCGTCCCTTCAGACAGGGCGAAGGTTGAAGAAGCACTACGTGCCAGGAACGTCGATTACGACAGGATCGACCGCCTCGAATAGCTTGGCGCGATGCGCTCTTCTCGGGCCAAAGGCTATTCTCCCGGCCAACACCAGGAGTAGCGTTCGCGTCAGCGACTGCGTCCCCAACAACCGCAATGTCGCGGCTCAGGTAATGGCGGATCCGGGCCAGATCACGGAAATTCCCATGGAAATCACCTATAATCAGTCTATAACCCATCAACCGGAAAGGGGGATTCTCGATGACTGTCCCGATGGATATGGGCATTAGCACCCTGATGGGCATGGGCTACTCCCTGGCCGCCGCCAGGACCCTCGAGGAAGGGGATTCCATCCTGGCGAGCCGGCAGTACAGGGTCAGCATGGGGGCATACGCCGTGGATACTGCTATCGCCGCCATGGCCTACATAACCGCGCCCGACTGGATGCTCATGTACTACACGGATCACCGCAAGATACCCAAGGTGCTCCAGGTTGCCTTGTTCCTTCTCTATCCCCTGTTGTTCACGTTCGGTTTCCTGCTGGCCCCACAGCTCGAGTCGGTGGAAGAGGGGCTGTCACGAAAGGTCATGGCCGGTTTGGTGGTCTGCGAGACCCTTTTTATAATCCTGAACTTCAAGCGCCTCCACTACGTGGGCAGCACCGAGGAGTTCGAGCGCGGTGAGGCCACCCCGTTTTTCCGCCATGCCCTGGGTAGAGTACCGGTTGCGGTGGCGGTGGTGCTGTCCGTTCCCACACTGGTATGGTCGATTCGAGAGGTGAGAAAGCGGGCCCCGGCCTGACGCCGAAGCCGGGAGCTGTTCTTTTAGGGGAAGGGCATTGGAATCATTCGAGGGAAAGGTGGCCCTGGTAACGGGGGCCGCAAGCGGCCTGGGCAGAGCCCTGTGCCTTGCCGCCGCCGATGAGGGCGCTACGGTCATAGCGGTTGACATAGACGGTGACGGAGCCGGGGAGACGGCCGCCACGATTGAGGAGCGGGGCTTGAGTTGCACCGCCCGGCAGGCGGATGTCTCCAGCAGGCAGGACATGGAGTCGCTGGCCGGCCACGTGCTGTCAGAGTTCGGCCGGGTGGACGTCCTGGTCGGCACGGCGGGAGTGGGGGTCGGCGGGCGCCACGGTAAAGGCGGGAGACTTTTGAAAGGCGCATAACATGTTTCTTATGCCGGCAGCCGGACAGGGAGGATAAGGGATGGCAGACCAACAGGGCGGAAAAGACACGAAGGCAACAGGCAGCACCGGCAGGAAGCAGAACCTCATCCTGCGCCGTTACTGGGAGATACTGAACCTGTACCCGGAGATAACCGACGAAGGGCTCGCGGAGCGGATCGAGGAGTTCACCCTGAACGCGACTCCGGAGCAGCTATTCAGGATGCAGAAGCTCGTTATCGGGTACGGGGCCGACTACATGGCTAAGGACCCGCGCTGGAGAAAGATCCTGGAAAAGATGGACGGGGAGAAGGTGGGGCTGGCCATCGGGCTGGATTACAGCAGCACCGTTTCACTTAATGACTATGAGTTCAAGGTGAAGATGGGGATAGAAGACAACAGCATCCCCGTCCTGTCCGTCGCGTCCCGGCAGGATTACATTGACGCTCTCCTTCGAAGGAAAGACATAATCAGGATGCTTGTCACCAGGAAGCTGAAGGCCACCCGCAAGATGACGCTGGTCAGGTGGGGCCTTTCGTTCTTTGACCTGATCAAGGACCAGGAACTGTTCGACGACCTCGTTTCCCACCAGGCCGTGGCCGAGAAGTCGATAGCCGAGGTCATGAAGGAGATGGATTTCTAAACGCCAACCAAGCGGGGACTGGCCCCGCAGGTGTCGTTCGTCTTTTCACTCAAACCCATCTCTATAATGCACCGAAGGGGCCTGTCCCCTCCCTCGTCACACAATCATCGGTGAGACAGACTCGCCAACCCCGGGCTGGTGTCGTTGAAACCCCCAAGCAAACCCAAGCCCTACTATGCAACAGCCCGGGGCAGGACCCCTCCCCCGTTAAACAAAGGGCGTTCCCTATGCCGGCAAGATGCCGGCGCTACAAAGAAGACATTATGCAACAGCCCGGGGCAAGAATGACGCACTGGTGCCAGGCACCAGTGCGTCATTTTTTCAACAGCCCGGGGCGTATTAGAATGCGTCTCGGGAGGTGGTTGTTATTAACGAGGTATCGATAGTCGAGGTCGAGGCGCAGACGGTACTCAGCATACGCAAGCGCGGGAAGTACGAGGAGATTCTCATGATGTTCGCGGCGGTGTTTCCGTTCGCGATCGAGAACGGGCTCCAGATCCAGGGCCCACCCCTCTTCCTGACCCGCGAAATGAGCGAGGAAGAGGCGCTTGCGACCGACGAGAAGAGGAGCCGCGCCTCCGAGAGGGCGGTAGGGTTTCCGGGTTACACGAGAATGCCACTCGAACTCCGAGCCGGTAGGCAACAGGGAAACCGTGTTGTGGTATCTTAGTAGACAGCAAGGTCCGGGCCATTTCCTAGGCAGGTGGTTAAGCCAGCGATGATAAACATCGAAAGCACCCAAACTCCAGGCGAAGAAAGCGAATGCGTCTTCTGCGGTGGCAGGGATTCGTTAGTAAGACAGCACGCCGTTCCCTACTGGCTCATGCATGAGGTCCACGCGGATCCCGCTATTATCCACTCTTTCTATCTCACGGATATCTCGAGCCTCCTTTCCGGCAACTGCAAGTTCCCGAAAGTCATCGAGAGGGAACATGAGAACGTCACCGACTTCTGGACCTGCGGCAGGTGCGTCAACGGATGGATACACGACCTGGAGGCCGAGGCGTTAAAGCCGTTCAATGACCTGGTGAGTCTTCCCGACTCCAGCGTTGAGGAAATCCTTTCTTCAGTCGACAGGTTGAGGCCTGATGCCGATGTCCTTTCCAGGGGCGCCTTCAAGACGGTGCTGTCGTGTGATTTCGCCGTTGACGAGTTCCAGGTAATACCGAAAGAGCATTGCATGGCCTGTGGGGAGCAACGAATACCGAGCGGCGTCTCGGTCGACCTGGGTTTCTGCGAGGAGCCTTCCGGGTTCAGGATCCTGAGCGGGCCCCTGGGGAACTGCGAAGGAGACATGACGAGGTGCGTCTACCGGGTGGCTTTCCAGTCGGGACACCTTGTGATGATGGTCAGGTGCACCGACGGCCCCTTCTACGACCTGTACCCCGGCACGATATCTCTATACCCCGAGTTCAAGGTGGGAGACGAGCTCGATATCTTCAGGGACTCCCTGGAGATCATCGCCTGGGACGTGCTGGCCATGGCATACCACAACGAGAAGTCGAGCGGCTTCTACGGTCTCCTTGACACCTGAACCCTGAATCAATTGTGTCTATAGCCTCCAAACGTTAATATTTTACTGGTAAACTTGTTGCAAAGGGGCCTGGCCCCATTGTTGCGTTTTGCACGTATGGGGCCTGGCCCCATTGTTGCGTTTTGTCATAAAAGCGGGGTTTTACTTGACTTATAATATTTAACCTGTTAAATATTTACCTGGTAAAATGCTACCGTGTGTTGTGTCCCGGAAACGGCATGAAACGAGGTGTGCGTGTGGACATCACCAGGGTTTGGGAAGGGCTTGCCGAGCCGGACGGCGGTTCGATCATCTACGTTATCATGGACGGTGTAGGAGGGTTGTCCTTTCCGGGGCGGGGCGGAACGGCGCTCGAGGTCGCCCGAACACCAAACCTCGACAGGCTGGCAGGCGAATCGAGCTGCGGGCTCCTGGAGATGGTCGGCCCGGGGATAACCCCCGGTAGCGGGCCCGGGCACCTGGCGCTCTTCGGCTACGATCCACTCGAGCACGACCTCGGCAGGGGTGTGCTCTCCGCACTGGGCGTCGACTTCGACCTCCAGTACGGAGACGTCGCGGCCCGGATAAACTTCGCCACGGTCGATAATGACGGCAACGTGGTGGACAGGCGGGCCGGCAGAATCGACACCGAAACCAACCGGGTCCTGTGCGAGAGGCTTCGGGATGAGATCACGCTCGAGGGCGACGTGGAACTCTTCATCCGGACGGTCAGCGAGCACCGGGCCGTGCTCGTGCTGCGGGGGCCCGGCCTCGAAGCGGCGCTGAACGACACCGACCCCCAGAGGACCGGCGTGCCCCCTCTCGACCCGCACGCTGCCGACGAGGGCTCCGAAAAGGCCGAAGGGGCCATCCGTTCCTTCCTCGACCAGTCCAGGGAGTTGCTGGCCGGCGAGGACAGGGCCAACATGGTGCTCCTCAGAGGGTTTGAGAAGTACAAGCCGTTCCCCTCGCTCGAGGAACGGTTCAAGCTGAGCGGCCTTTGCATCGCCGAGTATCCCATGTACCGTGGCATCAGCCGCCTTCTCGGCATGGACATACTCACGCCACCGAGCGGGATCAAGGCCTCGTTCGAGGCGCTCGAGTCTAGCTGGTCAAGCGACCATAACTTCTACTTCCTGCATATAAAGAAGACCGACAGCTACGGGGAGGACGGGGATTTCGACGCCAAGGTGGGCGTTATCGAGGAGGTCGACGCCCTGATAGGGAAGGCGGTCGACCTGGATCCGGACGTCCTTGTCGTGACCGCCGACCACTCCACCCCGGCGTTGATGAAAGCGCATAGCTGGCACCCCGTGCCGGTCATGATAAGAGCCCGCCTTGCCAGGGTTGACAGGGTGGAGAGGTTCGATGAGGTCTCATGCGTGAACGGTACGCTCGGCCTCAGGCCGGGCGTTCACCTCATCGGCCTTGCCCTCGCCAACGCGGGGAGACTTGGGAAGTACGGGGCTTAGCCTGTAAGAGAATCTGCCCTCACCGGGGCGGAAAGGAGGGATGTCATGGAACCAGGCGGTCTGAAGAACGTCGACACGGTCGAGATTCCGGCGGTCCCCGTCTTCAGTTGGTCCGTTGGCAACTTCATGGAGAAGTTCTTCGACGGGCTGAAAGACGGGAAGCTCATGGGGATCAAGTGCCCGAAGTGCGGGCGGGTGTACCTTCCCCCCAGGATGATCTGCGAGAGATGCTTCACCGAGAACGAGGAATGGGTGGAACTACCTTTAGAAGGCACGGTTGAATCGTTTACCATCGCCCACGTGAAGGTGGGTGATGACGGGGAACTTGAAGACCTCGAGACGCCCGAGACAATCGGCATGGTGAAGCATAAGGGAGCGGATACCTGCATCGTTGCGCGCATCGAGGGCCTGGACCCCGCAGATGCAGGCGTCGGCATGCGGGTTACGGTGGTTATAGACAAATCCGCGGAGAATATCCTCGATGTCCTCTCCCATTACGTACCCTGTTAGACAAGGAGGTGGATTATGGAGAAGCAAGTAGCAATCGTCGGTTACGCCCAGACCGGGTACGGGTCCTACGTTGACGCCTCCCGGGAGATACTGGTGCTGGAGGCTGCGGCTGGTGCCTTGAGGTCGGCCGGCATCAGTCGAGAGGTCCTCGATACCGTGGTGACCGCAACCAACGACTACATGGACGGCCGCACCATCTCCAACATGCGGCTGGTCGAGCCCTCCGGGGCGTGGTTCAAGGACGAGAGCAAGGTGGAGATGGACGGAGCGTACGCGGTTCTCTACGCCATGATGCGAATCCTCTCCGGTGACCACGACGTAGCCATGGTCATCGGCGCCAGCCAGGCTTCCGTCTATCCCACCTACATCCCCGGCGTCATGATGCTGGACCCGACGTTCGACCGTGAGAGGTGGCTCCTCAACGAGGTCTCGGCGGGCGCGCTCCAGGCGCGGGCCTACATGGACGCGTACGGCGCGACAGAAGAGCAGATAGCGGGCATCTCGGTAAAGAACCTGCGTAACGCGGCCGGTAACCCGTTGGCGGTTCGGCGGATGCCGGTGCTCACCGTTGACGATGTAATGGACTCCCGCATGCTCTACTCCCCTATAAGGGAGCTCAACGCGTTCCCGCCCTCGGACGGAGCCTGCTCAGTCATCCTGGCGTCATCGGAAAAGGCGGAACAGATAACCGACAACCCGGTCTGGATACACGGAGTGGGCTTCAGCCACGACTCGTACCTGACCGAGCGGCCCCTGGACAAGCTCGGTTCGCTGAAGCAGGCCGCCGACAGGGCTTACGCCGCGGCCGGCATCTCCGACGCCAAGGACCAGGTAGACGTGGCGGAGGTCCACGAGAACTTCTCCCACGAGGAGCTCATGGCCTACGAGGCGCTGGGCTTCTGCGGCGAGGGAAGGGGAAGCGCGCTGCTGGAGTCGGGGGCCACCAAGATGAATGGCGAGCTGCCGGTGAACCCCTCGGGAGGAGCGCTGGCGGCGAACGCGGCCTGTGCCGCGGGTCTGGCCAGGATAGCCGAGGCGGCGCTCCAGGTACGCGGGGAAGCAGGATCGCACCAGGTAAAGGGCGTGAAAACGGCGCTTGCCCACGGCCAGACTGGGCTGTGCGCCCAGGAGAACATAGTATTCATTCTGGGAGGTGAGTAAGTTGCAGGACGTAGCTGTTATTGGAGTCGGCCTCTCAAAGCACGTCTCCAAGCGTCGCGACGTTAACATAGCGGAACTGGTGTACGAGGCGGTCAGCGCGGCTTACGATGATGCCGGTGTGTCCCCGCGCGATATGGACGCGGTCATCACCGGGAACATGCCCGCCTTCGAGGGCGTCAACATGCCCGAGCTCTGGGGAGCGGGCCACTGGGGGGCTTACGGCAAGCCCCTGCTGCGTATCACCACCGGCGGCACCACCGGCGGCTCGGTCGTACACGGTGCGTTCTACGCGGTGGCCTCCGGCATGTTCGACACGGTTATCGCCATCTCGTTCGAGAAGCAGTCGGACGGGGACACCACCATGGGGCTCAACAGCGTCGGCATTGCCGACTTCGCCGCCATCCTTCACTTCGGGACGGACCCGGAGTTCCTGGTTTCCGCGGGCGGCGGCGCGATAGGGATAGTCGCCTACCAGGCGACCAGTTACATGAAGAGCTCGGGGTGCACCACCCATCACTACGACAAGGTCGCCGCCATGTGCCGGAGCAACGCGGCCAGGAACCCTTACGCCCACCTCAAGCAGCCGGATATTACCCCCGAGGACGTGGCGAAGACCGACATGATGGAGTACCCCCTGCGCTTCGGGCACTGCTGCCCGGCTACGGACGGTGCCTGCGCGATGATCATCACCAGCGCCGATAAGGCGAAGAAGATGACCGGCCGGCCCGCTTACATCAAGTCCTGCGCCAGTTGCAGCGACGAGGCGGCGATTATCGGCATCTTCGGCGGTGGGCCCGCCCACCTCGACCCCTGCAGCCAGGAGGGCTGCAAGAAGGCGGCCGAGAAAGCTTACAAGCTCGCCGGGATCAAGGAACCCAGGAAGGAGATCGACGTAGCGGAACCGTACGCGCCGTTCGCCAACCAGTTGCTTATGTTCTACGAGCGCCTCTTCCTCTGTGACGAGGGCGAGGCTCCGGCGGTCCTGGACTCCGGCTCCATGGAGATAGACGGCGAACTGCCGGTATGCCCGTCGGGAGGGGTAATCAGCACCAACGCGATAGGCGCCTCGGCCATGGAGCGGATAGCTGAATGCGCGCTCCAGATAATGGGCAAGGCGGGAGAGCACCAGGTGAACAAGGACGTACACAACGCCGTGGCGCACGGCTGGGGCGGCGCACTGAACCTCAACGTGGTCGCAGTACTCGGAGACACGCCCAGGAGGTAGAGAAATCATGGAAATGAAAAGCGAAACGACGTCAATACCGGGCAACTGGCGCCTGGACCAGTTCAGGTGGAAGACCGAGCAGGTAAAGCTCATGGGCAAGTTCCTCGCGGGACTCAAGGAGAAGCAGGTCCTCGGCCTGAAGTGCCCGGGCTGCGGCCTGGTATACGTCCCCCCCAAGCCATTCTGCCGTTGTCTCGAACGCCCAGAGAAATGGGTCGAGGTCTCGGACGAGGGGGTTGTCACCACCTTTACCTTCTCCGGCACCTGGGCGTTCAGGGGGTTCGAGGAGGCAGACGAAAGCGAGACCCGCATCATCGTCGGCATCAAGCTCGACGGCGCCGACACCCTGGGCCTGTCCCTACTTCAGGGATCGGATCCCGCGGACGTGGACGTGGGCATGCGGATAAAGATCCGGTGGCCCGACGCTCCCGAAGGCGCGCTGAAAGACATACTGTTCGTAGAGCCGGCCTGAACGGGGACGACTCTCGGTCGCCCTCCGGTCCTGCACAACACAGGACTGGAGTAAACACCAGGACAACAGGAAACCGTTCCCTGAAACATAGTCAAATATCTCATCCAACCTGTTTCAGTTGACGCTTCATCGAGGTCTGCCTGCTGAGACCAGCAGGTCTTACGTCCGCTCCACGTCCGTTTTTTCTCTCCGTGGAACTCACGGCGAGATTAAGATGGTATTCACGCTTGGTTTTCGCGTGGACACCAACCATTGATATCTTACTACCACCGTGTGACATGCTTTCTCACCTTCCTCTAGAGCGAGACAAGTATCAATACTTGACTATATCGGACTATATTACAGGCAACTGCTTGCACCCCTATGAAGAACACCCGCTGCTTATCGCCTTCACGCGGATGGCATTATCTTACCATGACTCTAGACCCGACCTCGATTATTGCAGTTCCCCTATAATGACAAATGAAACGGGAGGTTACTAGCGGTGGCCGGGTTTCTCTGGACAGGCTATAGCGATTCTTAAGTGGAGGACTGCGATGCGGTTTGCATTGAGACAGTTGAAGAGGTTCGCGATCGCGGTGCTGTTCGTAGTAGGGCCCTTTGTCCTGTCGGCCCCTATCACCCTCATGAACCTGCTGGCACGATACCGGGCGATGCTGTCGCGCGGCGTCCCGGCGGGTCCACCTGACGCGATGGAAACGGATAGCGAGCGCAGCATGGATGTCGTGCTCGACAGGTTGATGGAAGTTCCCTTCAAGCCGGTCAGGCCCCAGTCCCTTGGACTGGCCAGGGGCGCGCTGAACATCTCGTTTCTCGGATTGCTCGGCAACTTCAGGGCTGCCTCCGGGCGCTTGTACCCGTACCCCCGCGAGTTCGAGAAGGTGACCTTCAGCAGTTTCGACGGGGCGCCGCTTTCCGCAGTGGTAGGAGTCCACCATGATGGGAGGGCCAGGCCGGGCCTGGTCATATCCCACGGGTACATGGGCTCCAAGAACGACCATTACATCATCAGTACCGCGCTCAACGTCTACGCTTCCTGGGGCTTCAACGTTATCGCCATCGACCTGCGTGACTTCGGCAGGAGCCAGGGCCTGGCCTTCAACCCCACCAGCTTCGGCTGGAAAGAGGGTGAGGACCTGCTGGCCGCGGCGAAGTACCTGGGGGAGATGCCGGGGGTCACCACGGTCGGCATAACCGGCTTCTCACTCGGCGCGGTCTCCACAATGAGGGCTGCGTACATGGCCCGCGAGTTCCCTTACCTCACCGGAGGCGCAATTGCCTGGAACGGCGCGTCCGACGGGCACCGTCTTGTGTCCCACCTCGACCAGAAGCCCGGCATCACGGATGATTTCTACCCATTCTACCTGGGGTTCAGGATGACGCACTGGTTGCACAGAAGGGACATGAAACGCCACGTGGATGACCCCGAGGTCAGGCGCTTCCTGGATGAGCCGTTCAGCGACTACAACTTCGCGAGCTTCCTCGAACGGGTATCCGCCCCACATTACGGTATCACCATGGAGGAGTTCAGGAAGAACGTATCGAGTAAGGAGTACCTGGCCGACGCCGGGGTACCCCTGCTGATAGTGCACTCGCTTGACGACCCGGTAATCCCCGCCTCCGAGATGGATGATCTAATCGAGATAGCGGAGCAAAACCCCAACATAGCCGTCTGGATGATGCCGTCGGGGATGCACTGTGCCTACCCGTACCTTGACCGCAAATGGTTCGACACCGTGATGAGGGGCTTTTTCGAGTACTGGGCCGAATGGGGATGACAGACTGCAGGTAGGGCCCTGCCCGTGTCAATCATACAACCGACTACCACAGGAGGAACCGGCATGACCGCAACAAAGAAGAAGCAGTACTTCCTCAAAGACGAGCAGATGGACTTCGAGGTCCAGTGCGTCCTCGGCGGCTGCTACTACGGAGCCGCCGACGCCGGTGAGATACTCGCCACGGCTGACAACATCAAGGAAGGCGACTGCGAGAGCTGGTACCGGGAGTGGTGCGCGACGGCGGAGCGCGTCCAGGGTATCGCCGAGCAGTGCGCCGCTGCCGGCAACGACGTAAGCGCCCGATGCGCG
>JAHIMR010000087.1 GCA_018896525.1 Actinomycetota bacterium | reverse complement strand
CAAATAGTTTGCACGGGATCAGGCGAACGCCTCGGGGATCTCCTTGAGGGTGGCGTAACTGAACACGGGGCCGTCCTTGCAGACGTAGAGGTGGCCGACGTTACAGCGGCCGCACTTGCCGATACCGCACTTCATGCGGTTTTCCAGCGTGGTATAAATCTGCTCCGGCTTGAACCCCAGCTTCTCCAGGTTTCCGATGACGAACTTTATCATGATGGGTGGCCCACAGGTGATGGCGATGGAGTTCTCGGGGCTGGGCTCCACCTCCATCAGAAGGTTGGGGACGAAGCCAACGAAGTGGTCCCACTTCTCTTCCTCGATATCTACGCTGAGGCAGCATTCGGTCCCTTCCTCGGCCATGAAGCAGTCTAGCTCATCCTGGAAGCACAGGTCCTTCGACGTGCGCGACCCGTATACGACCATGAGCTCCTCGTACTTGTCCCGGTTACCGTCGTCCCTTATGTACTCGATTATCGGGCGTAGAGGTGCCTGTCCGATGCCGCCTCCGATGGTGACGATGTTCCTGCCCTCCCAATCGGCCAGGGGGAACCCGTTGCCGAAGGGGCCGCGCACGGACATGGTGTCTCCGGCCTCCAGCTGGTGAAGGGCGGATGTCACCTTGCCCATCAGCATGATCGAGAAGCGCAGGTACCCCTTCTCGGTGGGGGAGGACGATATGCAGAACATGGACTCACCGATTCCCAGAAGTCCCACCATGGCGCACTGCCCGGGCTCGTGGGTCCAGGTGTCGGAGACCTTCTCGTCGGCGAAGCTGACCTTGAACGTCTTGATGGCCCTTTCGCCGGGGGTCTCGTACCAGGCATCCTCGATCTTTACCGTATACGGAAGGTAAGGGTTGCTTTCGTCCATCATGCCGGCTTTTCCTCCTTGACCTCTGCCTCCCTGGATTTCGTGAGAATGTCCAGGATGTCGATGTTAACCGGACAGTAGTTGATGCAGCGCCCGCAGCCCACACAGGCGATGACGCCGAAGTTTTCCGGGAAGTAGGAGTACTTGTGGCTTATCCGGTTCCTGGTGCGCTCCTTGCGGGTGGGGCGCGGGTTGTGGCCTGACGCGTGGAGTGAGTACTCCTTGAACATGCAGGTGTCCCACATGCGCGCGCGCCTGCCGTCGAACTGCTCCATCTCGTCCTGTATGTCGAAGCAGTGGCAGGTCGGGCACAGGTAGGTGCAGATGCCACACCCCAGGCAGCGGTCCGAGAACTGCTCCCAGAACGGGTGGCCGTACAGGGAGGGGAGCTTCTCGGGGATGCCCTCGGTGTCGATGGAGCGCCCTATCTTCGAGGTCGCCTCATCCGCCTGCTTCTCGGCCGCCTTCTTCTCCGCGTCGCCGGCTTCCTCAAGAACGCCGGAGAGGGCCCTGGCCAGTTCCTCGCCTTTATCGGTGATCGTCTTCAGGTAAAACTTGTCGTCCAGGTCGTACATGATCGCGTCCAGGTACTCCTCCGACGCCGGGCCTCCGCCTACCGAGGTGCAGAAGCAGTTGGAGCCGGGGTCCCCGCAGGCGAGCCCCACCAGCGTGGTGTTCTCCCGTCGCTTCTGGTAGTAAGGGTCGGGGTAATCCCAGCCGAAGAGCTTGTCTATTATCGCGAACGCCTGCGCGTCGCACGGCCTTATCCCGAGCACCACCCGCCCGGTGTCGCCCGCGGGTTCGGAGACGTCTATGTCGGTGTCACCCAGACGGTACCGGAACAGGGTCTCAGTCTGGGGGAACATCAGTTCCTTGGGCGGTACCACGGAATTGGCGTACCGGCCTCGCTCGCCGACCGGTACTTCCGACTCCTCAACCTCCCTGAACCGGACCACGTCGCCGGTCACCAGGGGTGCGAGCACCTGGTACTCTCCCAGGCCGGACAGCACGTCGGCCATCTTCTCTCTCGCGAACTTGAAATCTCCCATGCGTCACCCACCTACATTATGTACTCTTCGGGGTCCTGCGGATTATAGCTGGCAAGAAGCGGCTCCGCCTCCGGGTCCACTCCCGGCTCGTAGTCGAACATCT
>JAHIMR010000086.1 GCA_018896525.1 Actinomycetota bacterium | reverse complement strand
GCTGGGGGCGGGATGGGGCAGGGTCTTCACGTTCCTCACGGTGGAGACCGTGTTGGTGGTCGCCGCCGCGTTGGTACCGGGAATCCTCCTGGGGTGGTTCCTGGAATGGGTGCTGGTGGAGAAGTTGCTGACATCGGAGAGGATAGTTCCCGACACTGTTCTCTCGGGAGCTACTATCGCACTGGTGATAATCGCGACGTTTGTGGTGATGATAATCTCGGAGCTACCTTCAGTCAGACGGCTTCTCAAGATGGACCTTGCGCTGGAGACCAAGGAGCGGGCAGACTGAGGCGGGCGATTAACAGACTGGGGATCTTGTCTGACCGCTGCTTGTTTAACAGGTAGGTGCCAGGTGTTTCCGGGGAGTACGTTGAATCCCGGACAGCCATCTAACACCAGGCACCACTGCTAGGACTCAATAGGATCCCTGGGAAGATTAAAAGCGAACGTTACGCCCGCATTCTCGTGGCTCTCGACCCATATGCTCCCGCCGTGGGCTTTCACTATGCCCCTGGATATGGCGAGGCCCAGCCCGATCCCCTGCCTGTTGCTGTTATCGTTGAGATTCGAGCAGTAGAACTTCCCGAAGATCTTCTCGTGGAGTTCCGGCGGAACACCGGGTCCGGTGTCGGAAACGGAGAAGATCACGCGGTTGGGGGTGCACTCCAGCGTGACGATCACCTCGCCCTTTTCGGTGAACTTGAAAGCGTTGTCCACGAGGTTCGATAACACCTGTTCCACCCGCCGGGAGTCACAGTCAAGCGGGCAGGGGCCATCCGGATGCTCGAGAATCAGCTTTAGCCCTTTCTCGTTGAAGCTGTTACCGAAGAGGGTCGCGACCCTCGAGGTGATGTCCGACGCGTTAGCGGTTGCTTTGTCGAGGCCGAGCTGTCCGGTCTCTATGCGGGTGAGTTCCATGAGGTCGGCGACCAGGTGGGAGAGGCGGTGAATCCCCCTGTCAAGTATCTCCATAAGCTCCATCTCGTCTGGCGAGTCCTTGCCTTCCCGCAAGCTGGAAAGCGTGTCCAGGCTGCTCTGGGTAGCGGCAAGGGGCGCCCGCAGTTCGTGAGAAACCACCGCCACGAACTCGGTCTTCAGCCGGTCCGTTTCCTGGAGTTCGTCGTAAGCGTCTTCAAGCCGCACTAACGTTTCCCGGATGAAATCCTCGTACTGCTTGCGCTCGCCGACATCCCTCGCGATAACCCATACGCCTTTCGGGGGTCTCTCGCTGTCATTGACCATCCAGCAGCGGACGAGGGCCGGAACCGGCGACCCGTCCTTTCTCGTGAACTCCTTGGTGTACTCGTCGGAGCGACCCGTCCCCGGCAACTGGTTGGCGAAGACATCGTCATCGACGGCCTGCCATTCGGGGGGAGTTAAATCCTCAAATGATAAGCCCACGAGCTTGTCGATCGGGTACTCCAGCATATCAGCGAACGCCTGGTTGCACTGAAGAATGCGGCGGTCGAGGTCCAGGTAGAGAAGGCCGTCATTGGAGGACTCGAAAAGATTTTGGTAACGCTCCTTCGACTCCTTGAGTTGCTCGGCGCTCTCGCGGATATCTTTCTCCATCCTGACCGGGTTGCTGATGTCGCGGATGGCGACAATATAACCGGCCACCAGGCCGTCGGGCAGCGTCAGCTCTGACGCGGAGATGTCCACCGGCAGTATCCGGCCGTCCCTGGTCTTGCGAAAGCTCCGGTGTAAGCGGACAACACCTTTCTCGGACAGGGTGTTCATCATCGACTGGTCGTGCTTGAGGAAGTCGTCAGGGAGAATAATCGCGATGCTCGACCCAACGGCGTCCTCTTGTGTGTAGCCGAAGACACGCTCAGCCCCCTTGCTCCAGGCGGTGATCATGAAATCGGTGTCCACGGAGAAGATGGCGTCAGTGGATATACTGGAGATGGAAAGCAGGCGGTCCTCGGAGATAAACACCCTGTTCCAGATGTTCCTGGTGTAAATATAGGCCGCGGTGGTGAACAGGAGAAAGAACAGCGTGGTGCACCCGAGGCTGATGAAGATGGTATTGGAGTCAAGGCCCCTGTTGAAGAAGAACAGCAGCGTTCCGATGATGATGGCGGTTTCTCCAGCCAGGAAGACGGCAAGCCACGAGTACCCGAGTTGCTTGATGCCAACATCCGCGGGTACTTCCGGTGTCTTGGAAATAGCGCTGAAACTTTGCTTTTTCACATGATAAAAGTAACACAGTTACGTTTTCGCCGCGAGTCCGACCTCCGGCCGGGGGGTTTCTTTCTCGAGAGGTGGCACCTGCGATAGAATAGAGGCCGACAGTCCTTCCGCGCAACGTGCGACGGACAGGAGGAGAGTTGGCTGGGGATAACGATGGCATAAGAGGACAGGAGGGAAACCCCCGGGATACCGGAGGGAAACCAGCTACCCCCTTTGTTCCAGGTCAGGGTACAGGGCGGGGGCAAGCCCCTAAGACTCCCGGCTCCGGTAAGGCGGAGACGCCGGGATCGCCTGCTCAGGCGGCGAAGGGGAAGCCGTCGGAGAGTTCCGTACCGCCGCCCCAGGCTCAAACCGAGCCGCCGGCAGGGCGGATAAAACCGGCCGGGGAGACGGCCCAGGGGCCTCCCGCCGCACAGGCGCCCCCGCGAGCGTCCGAATACGATGCGTACATCCCTGAACCCCGGGCAAAGAAGTGGATGATACTGCTGGCCCTGGGCGTGGTGTGCCTGGTGATCTCGTTTATCGTGATAAAGGGTGCGACCCGTCCGGGGGTTACCTACGAGAAGGTCACCTTCGATACGCAGGCCTACGACGAGGACCCGGTCACCATCTCCGGGCTGTTGATGAAGCCGGCCGAGGGGGTCAAGGGGAAGGTCCCCGCGGTGGTCTTCGCCCACGGTATGACCGGTAGCAAGGAGTGGTACATACAGATGACCCGTCCCCTGGTCGAGGAGGGGTTCATCGTCCTCTCCATCGACCTCAGGGGCCACGGTGGCTCCAGCGGGCACTCCACGTTCGGTTACGACGAGGTAAGGGACATGTGGGCCGCCGCCGACTACCTGCGGGAGAACGTACCGGAGGTGGATCCTGAAAAGATCGTCGCGGTAGGCCACTCGCTTGGGGGGATAACCGCCACCCGGGCGGGTGCGCTGCAACCGGAGGAGAAGTTCTCCGCGGTGGTGGCGGTGTACTGCTGGACCGGCTGGAAGGAGGCGCTCGAGGACCTTCTCGGCCCCATTGATGATTTCATCGGGCGGGCCTGGTGGCTGACGGGGTTCTCCCGGCACGTTGATGTCAACGCTCCGGACTTCGAGCAGAAGTACAGCGTGCTCGACATCATAGACGACACCCACCCTCCAAACTACCTTCTTTCCGTCGGCCGTGCCGATGAGCTCATTTCGGTAGAGCAGGAGGAGAAGATAATAGAGGAGGCAACGTTCGATGCGCGCCGCACCGGTCCCGAGAAGAAGGTCAAGGACGGATACACCTACGGTGATTTTGCCTCCGGTACCGCCAGGCGCCTGGTACTCACCGGAGATAACCATCCCACCGAGCTCGTGAGCGGCATAATAACCCTGGAGACGATCAACTGGATCAAGTTGAACTCGGGCATGGAGATTGCCGGGGACGGTGTAACGCCGTTTCTCTGGACGCGGATACTGGGGATACACATGCTCGTGCTGGGGCTGTTCTTCCTTGGCACCGGGACGATGTCCCTGGTGCGAGACGGCATCTTTCCCGGGGGCGGCGAGATCACCGTGGATCCTCCCTGGGGTACCCACGGGAACCAGGGGGTCTGGGAGGTGCTGCTGTATGCGGTGCCGGTCGTGGCAGCTTCCTACCTTGCCCTGCCGGCAGCCAAGGCGTTGGGGATAGGTCCTCTCATCCCCTACGCCGGGGTGAACGAGATGAGTGTGTTCTTTTTATCCAGGACCATCGTACTGTTGCCGATCTTCATCGCGCTCCTGGTCATCGTTGCGCTCAAGGCGGGCGGTTTCAGGGGACTCCTCGAAGGCGGGATCAAGACGACGCTCGCCAGGTGGGGGAAAAGCGCGGGTTACTCGCTCATTCCGCTTGTCATCATCATTGTGGTGATGCTGCTGCTGGGAGGCCCGCTTCTACTGCCGAGGACCATCACCAGGATGCCGATATACTTCCTGGTCGGCATACTGTGTATCGGGTCGGGGTTATGGATCGAGGATTACCTGTTTTACAAGCTGGCTTTTCCCGCCCTCCAGCGACCGGAGGAGCAAGGTGGGTTCAGCGTGCTGGCGGTCCGGGCGGTCGTGCTGGACATGGTGTTGATAGGGGCCCTCCTGCCGCTGATGAAGGGTCTCGGGGTTACGGTCAACTTCCGGTTCGAGTTACCGCTGATCGTGCTGCTGTTGCTGGCATTGCCCACCTTTTTCTTCCTGGCCCACCTGTCGGTCCGGCTCCGCAGGCTGACCGGGGGGAGCCTGGCGTTCGCCGTCCTGATGACAGTGCTTCTTGTCTGGTTTTTAACCGGCCCCATCGGGGTCAGAGGTTTCTGACCCGTAGCGCCGGCGTCTTGCCGGCATCCGCCTTACACCGCGCAGGTTGAGAACCTGTGTGCCCTCAGGATTTAAGCACACGCTCCGCGGCTTGTACGCCGTAATGTATCGCCGCTTCGACGGAAGGCATCCCAAGGTACGCGCCCGCGAGGTGGAGCCCCTTGAAGCCGCCCATATCGACCTTCAGCCTCTGAACGGCGGTGATCTGACCGGGGCTGCAGAGTCCGACCGCCTCGGGCCACCGAAATACCTCGCAGAACGTCGGCTCATCGGGGAACTGCGGCACCACCATCTGCAACTCGTGGATCATGCGTTCCTTTATCTGGTCCTCGTCCCAGTCCATCATCTCCCTGGAGAACTCGCCGAACGAGAACGTGTGCATGATCCCGGTGCCGGGGGGAGCGTAGGCGGAAAACTTGTTGCTGTTCTCGACGAAGCCGGGCATACAGAGCCCTTCGCGCCGGGGGGTGGCGACACCATAGACGCTCCCCAGTGGCTTTGATGGAATAGCGAACATCACGTGAACGCAGGAGCTGTACCTGATATCAGCCAGGATGCCGGTCATCTTCTTTGGCAGGTCTCCAAGGATTTTCGCCGCCACTGTGCCGGTGGTGCCGCATATCACGTTGTCTGCCTCGATGAACTCCTTTTTCTTGCCGGTGCCGATCTCGACCCCCTTCACCTCCTTGTCCTCCAGGACAATCCGGGTCACTTCAGTCTTCAGCTTCAGGTCGGAGATGTTCTTGGCCATCGATTCAGCCAGGAAGCCGATGCCGTTCTTGAGGGTTCCCAGCCCGCCCATGGCGTACAGGATAAGGCCCAGGCCGTAGGCGGCGGAAACCTCCTCCGGCTCGCCGAGGGTCAGCGCGCTGACCACCGGTTGAACGATGTACTCCAGGATCTCGTCACCGAAGGACCTCCTGGCGTACTCCGTTGTGGATATGTTATCGAGCTCGATTGCCTTCAGGGGGTCGTCGAAGTCGAGTTTCTTGCGCAGGGCCAGGAGCTTGACGCCCAGCTTGGGCCCCCTGCGCATTCCCCTGCTGGAGAGCGGCCTGAACTTGAACAACGCGGTGGGGTGTGTGATGTTGTACAAAACGTCGGTATGGACCACATGCACGGTGCCGTCCCGCAGGATGCCCAGCGAGGGCTTGAACCACACCAACTGGTCCTCGATCCCCAGTCTCTTGATGATGTCTATCACACTGCGATAACGGGTGAAGAAGAACTGGGCGCCGAGGTCCAGTGTGTAGCCCTCGCGGACAACCCCGTATATCCTTCCTCCGCTGTACTCCTCTTTTTCCAGGAGGGTGCAATCCACTCCCGCCCTCTCCAGGGTATAGGCGGCGGCAAGCCCGGATGCTCCTCCACCTACCACTACTGTCTTCGCCATCTCGACCTCCTGATCGTAGTCGCCGGTCTCCAGCGCCAACCGACTGGATTATATCAAATAGCCCCCCAGCTGTTGCACAATGACGCAATGGTGCCTGGCACCAGTGCGTCATTTTACGCTCGGGCTGTTGCGTAGTGTCTCCCTTGTAGCGCCGGCATCTTGCCGGCATCGGAACGCGCCAGTGGTGCCTGGCACCATTGGCGCGTTTTTCGACAACAGCCTGGGCCAGTCCCCGTTTGGGTGGCTAATACTTTATCCACTCCGGTTGGAAGCGGCCGTCTGCCCAGCGGTTCAGGCGGTCGAAGAGGAATCGCCTGACGGGGGAGGGCAGCACCCGGGAGAGGACCAGGCAGTCTATCGCTCTTGCGGCGACGCGCGAGAAAACGCCTCCCCCCAGGTCGTCCAGCCGCCCGTAGGTGTAGGCGAGTGTATGGAAGTTCCTCTTTACCGCGGGGGGCTCCCAGCCGTCTTCGGTCGATATCAACGGTGACCGCCCCTCGAATATCGAGTCGACCCGGTCGCCCACGATAAGCCCCTTCTCCTCGCAGAGCCGGAAAAGGTCGGTGCCCGGGTAGGGGATGAACGTGGACACCTGGATGGTGTCGGGGTGGCAGGCGGCGTTCAACCTTATTGTGTCGAGAACCATCGACGTGTCCTCCATGGGAAGACCGAACATATTGGTGGAAACGGTCTTGATCCCCACCTCCCGGCACGCCGCGAAGGCGCCTGTTATGCGCTCGTTGCTCATGTGGCGGTTCAGGACCTTTCCCCGAAGCCAGGGGTTCCCGCTCTCGATGCCCATGCAGACCACCCGGCACCCCATTTCCGCCAGCGCCCCGGCCATCTCGCGGTCCAGGAAGTTGACCCGCGAGTTGCAGATGAACGGCATACTGATGCGTTCGCGGTACAGATTCGAGAGGTGCCCCAGCCACTCGGTGTCCACCGTCAGCACATCGTCGTCAAAGCGTATGAACTCGATCCCGCCGTCTCCGGCAAGTATCTGCTCTATCTCCGTCACCACGTTCTCGGGGCTCCGGAACCGGACGTAATGCTCAGGGTTGGGGTAGATGCTCTTCTGGGCGTGGTTCGAGCAGTAGGTGCAGTTGAACGGACACCCCCTGGACGCCATGAGCGTGCCCCGCGGTTGCTGGTCGCTGCAGAAAAGGGAGGGGTCGAAGATTGAGCGGTCGGGGAACGGCAGCGAGTCGAGATCCGTCTCCAGCGGACGGGCCGGGTTCCTCACAACGTCATCTCCCCGGCGCGCCCACAGCCCCGGGACGCGTGAGTGGTCGCGCCCCGCCTCGAGCACACAGCAGAGCTCCACCAGCGTTCCTTCCGCCTCGCCACGGCAGGCGATGTCGATGCCGGGGGTGTTGATGACTTCCTCCGGAGCTATGGTGGGGTGGACCCCGCCGCATGCGGTCAGGACGTCAAGATCTTCCGCCAGCCATCCCGCCCAGCGGGAGACGTGGCGGAACATGTGGGTGGTGCTGGAGAAGCCGACCAGGTCCGGTGACTCCTCGCGGACACGGGCGACGAGCCACTCCCTCTCCGGCGGCGAAACCACGTGTATGAGCGATGTCTGATGGCCCGCTTCCTTCAGGGCGGCGGAGAGGTAGGCGATCCCCAGGTAGATCCTCCCCTCGGGCATGAACGTTCCGTCGGGGTACTGGAAGAAGTCCGGGTAGATGAAAGTTACCTTCACCGGTTGGCCACCGCCTGATGCTCCGTTCGATAAATACGGTTAAGCACCGAGAGCGTCGAAGCGCCGCTCCGGCAAGGCGCGCGACCGAGTCGTACTATTGTAGTACGTCGAGGGAGCGGAACGTGGCCGGAGTGGATGCAGCGGCGTTCGAATGCCAGTGTATTTATGGAACGGAGCATTTAATGCCTCATGTACATGAGGGCGCGAATCAGGTTCTCGCGTGACCACCTGTGGCTGGCAACGACCGCGAGCATGGGCCTCATGAACGAGGTCTTGTTCCCCCACTTGATGCTGTGGATGCCGATGTTGAAGTAATGCTCGTACCTGTCCACCAGCTTTTGCCTGAAGGAGTCCTCCGCCGGGTCGTGGTGCAGGCCCCTGCCGTCCATCCGGCTGGAGAGTATATGGTCCGCCGCCATCTCCCCGGTTTCCAGCGCGTAGGTGATGCCCTCCCCGCTGACCGGGTTGGTCATGGCCGCCGCGTCACCCACCAGTATCATCCCCGGACACTCCACCCTGCTGCCCCCCAGGCCGATCCGCAGCAGAGCGCCCCGCAGAGGGGAGATGGGCCGGGCGTTTCTCAGTTTGGGTGCTACGTGGGCGGTGTCGTTTATCAGGGTCTCAAAGAAGCGGTGGAGGTTTATTCTGTCGCGTTGAATGTGGTAGAGCATGGCGCCTACACCCACGTTGGCTACCGTCTCGGAGACCGGGAACACCCAGCCGCTTCCGGGACTTATCTCCTTCTCGGGGTAGACCTCGAGGTAGTCGCCGATGTCATCGACGCCTTCGAAGTACTGCCGGATGGAGATGCCGAGGTAAAGGGGGTCGTTCACCAGTAGCCCCATGGCCCTGCCTACCGTGGAGTGGGCTCCGTCGGCCCCGACCACCACCCGGGCCTTCACCTCGACCTCCTTACCGTCGCGGACGGCTCTCACCCCGAACACCCGTCCGCCCTCCACCAGGGGGGCCCTCACCTCGCACTCCTCCCAGACCTCCGCGCCGTTCTCACGCGCGTAGTCAAGCAGGATGCTGTCGAGGTCGATGCGCTTGATGATGTACCCGTGGTCGGGGAAGCGCGGGGTGGGGGGGATGGCGTTCTCCACCACCGACTTTCCCGCCCCGGCGAAACGGAACCCGTGGAACTTGTTGAAGCGGCCGTCCAGTCGTTCCTGAAGGCCCATCTTGTAGAGGTTGCGCACGGCGCGGGGGGCAACGCCGTCCCCGCAGATCTTGTTCCGGGGGAATGAGGCCTTGTCCAGCACAAGGACCCTCACGTCCCTTTTCGCCAGGTGGAACGCGGTGGACGACCCCGCCGGGCCACCTCCGACCACTACCACGTCGTACTCCATGAGACCTCCGTTTGCGCACGGCTTCAACAGGTATAATTATAACAGCCCCCGCACGGTTGAGAACGTGGGTGGAAGCCGGCGGCGGTGACGGCCGCTTCTCAGCAGACTACCGGCAGGGCATACCCGCAGGACGGACAGCGCCAGTCATCGGTAAGGTCGCGCTCCAGCGAAAACTCCGAGCGCTCGAGCAACAACTCGCCGCACCCCGGGCAGTAGGTGTTCTCGAAGCGGTGGCCGGGCACGTTGCCAAGGTAGGGGAAAAGAATGCCCGCCTCCTTTGCAGCCCCGTAGGCCCATTCCAGGAACTCGAGGGATGTCGCCGGCTCGTCGTACTCGTAGGCGGGCCGGTAGGCGGTGATATGGAGCGGCACGTCGGCCCCGGCGTACTCCATGTGCTTGCGGCATATCTCCTTGAAAGACTCCTGGTTATCGTTCAGCCCGGTGACCGCAAGGTGGACCACCTCTACGTGCAGCCCCATCTCCAGGGAGTTCTTCACCGTATTCCAGGCGGGAATATCTCCCTCGGGTGCCTGGCAGTAGTCGCGGTAGACGTCGGCCGAGCCCTTGATGTCCACGTTGAGGGCGTTCATCCCGGCGCGCGCCAGCATATGCAGAGCGTCGGACGTGAAGTACCCGTTGGAAACGAAGGTGCAGGCCAGTTTCCTGGCGCCGGCTTCCCTGAACAGGCCCATGCAGTACTCGAGCATCAGGGTCGGCTCGGTGAAGCTGACGCAGAGGCCGATATCCCCGGCCTCCTCCGCCGCCCGCACAATATCTATCATCTCCACCTGCTTCGCCTTGAGCGGCCGCGGCTCGGCCCGGGAGAGCCGGTAGTTCTGGCACCAGGGGCAGCGCATGTTGCAGGACGGACCGCACAGCGTCATCATGCTCCTGCCGGGGTGGAAGTGGAAGAACGGCTTCATCTCCACCGGCCTGCTCTCGCACGATACGATGTCGCCGTAGACGACGGTGTGAAGCATGCCGCCCAGGTTTACCTTTACCCGGCAGAAGCCCCACTCCCCTTCGCCTATCAGGCAGCCCTGGTGGCACACCCCGCACCGCGCGGCTCCGCCCTCCCGCTCCCAGCGGTACGCCCGGTGGACCGTGGGCAGCTCGATCAACTTGATATCATCCAGCATTATCTCGTCCAGAATGACCCCTTCCTCCCTCTGTTATTATAGGAAAAAGAGCAGGCGGGGAGAAACCGGCCCCCTGGGTGCTTTAGTTTAACCTCGCCATACTGCGCTCGGCCTCGGAGCGCGCGAGGTCTTTCTGGACGAGTTCGAGCAGTAGAGCGCCTTGACCCCTGGCGCGCATCCCCGGCCCGCGCCTCGTAGCGCCGCCTTCCAGGCGGCATTCGGCTCAATCCTGGTTCTTCGGCCTAACGCGCTTCATGGCAATGGTTCTACCGGCGTCCGGGTGCTCGCCGCCCTCCGGGGGTTGGTAGAACTCCACTGTCCTGATGGGGTAGGGGATGGTGATGCCCTCCATGTTGAACGCCTTGATGGCCAACTCCCGTACGTCGGATTTCACCTTCAGGCGGCGGTTGCGGTCTGAGCCCATCCAGAAACGCATCACCAGG
>JAHIMR010000085.1 GCA_018896525.1 Actinomycetota bacterium | reverse complement strand
TTGGTTGGTACGGGAGTTTTTCCACAGGTCTTTTGCCTGCTGTTGTTCCTCGGCAACCAAAGACGGGTTTTTCATGGCATAGAAGTTTTTCTTGCCGCCGAAAACCACGTGGGGTATTGTTCTCGCTTTCAGGTGTTGCTTCCCACTTTCCCCACCCCTACGCATAGCATCTGACTGAATTTCCCGTCACGGCAAAATCAGATTTCCCTGTTCTCGGACTGCCGGGACCAGGTTCAGGCCTGATCACAAACCCGAAACCGCTTAAGCGGAACCCTGGGGCATTAAAACACTCGACCCACCCGACAGTACCGTATTGTATAGCACTTCAATCATATGCTATACTGACTTCATGTCAAGTATGTCGGATTCAAGGGCCAAGTCACTGAGAGCGGAGAGGGGGAAGCTGCTGGGGGAACTACCTGAGCTCTCCGGCCTCATTCACGGATCGTACTTCGAGCGCTACTCCACTTGCTCCCGCCCGGGATGCGCCTGCCACGAGGGGGAAGGGCACGGGCCCAGGGCCTACGTGTCACGCACTCTCGAGGGCAAGCCCAGGCAGCACTACGTTCCAAGGGGACAGGCACGAGCGGTGCGCGAGGGGATAAAGCAGTACCACCGAATGCTCCAGGTTGCAGACCGCATAACAGAGATCAACCTGGAGCTCATGAGAGGTGGCAGGCTGGACGAGCAGCCGGGGTGAGACTGTCTTCTGGAGGGTTGATTTAACACGCTTGGCCGTGTTTGGTTGGGTTCGGTTGGTTGAAACGTAGTGCGTCACGGGTGAAGTCCCGCAGATAGCACGATGTAGACAGGAGGTGGTCTCTTGGACGACGACATACGCGCGATTCTTGAGGGCATGAGCACGAGCCAGGCGGGGCACCTGCCGGTGGTGGCCGCATTCCTGAGGAGGATAGGCCTCGCCGGGGCGGTGAACGCGGCCGTCCCGAGCGAGATGAACGTGGATATCGGGACCTTTGTCTCACTCATGGTCTTAGACACCCTCTCGGGGAGGAGCCCCATCTACCGACTGGAGAAGTTCGCCTCCTCGGTGGATACCGGCCTTCTCCTGGGAAAGGACGTTTCGCCGAGCGCCTTCAACGACACCACGGTCGACCGGGCCCTGGACGCGATCTACGAGGCGGGCACGGAGAAAGTCTTCAGCCAGGTGGCATTCCGCGCTGCCTCTGCCTTTCCCCTGGACGTGGACACCTCCCACGTGCACTTCGACACCACCTCGGTGAGCGTGTGGGGAGATTATCCCGGCTGCGCCGAGGAGGACGACCCCGAGAGGCTAAAGGTCACCTACGGCCACAGCAAGGACCGCCGCCCCGATCTCAAGCAGTTCCTCTTGAAGATGCTCTGCGTCCACCGCAACATACCCATCATCGGCGGGTGCGAGAGCGGAAACGAGTCGGACAAGAACATCAACAACAAGGTGCTCACGCACCTCTCTTCCTACATGGCCTCCCACGGTCTTTTACCCGGGGCCTTCGTCTACGTCGTGGACTCGGCTTTTGTCACGCCCAAGAACCTGGAGGCGATCGGTGACAACCTCTTCATAAGCCGGCTTCCCTTCACCTACAAAGAGGCCGATCGCGTGGTCGAAGAAGCCGTCCGGAGAGACGTGTGGATCGCCGTCGAGAACGAGCCGCCCTCTCCGGGCAGTCGCCCGCCGGCCAACTACCGCGTCTCAGAGGGTGCCGTCACCCTCTACGGGAGGGAGTACCGCGCTGTGGTGGTGCATTCGGACGCCCACGACAAGCGGAGGAAGAAGAAGCTAGATAGATTGCTCTCTGAATCGCTCGCCGAAGCCGGGGCCATCCTCGAAGACGCTGGCAGGATCGAGTACTTCTGCCGGGAGGACGCGGCTGCCGCAGCCTACAAGCTGGCAAGAGAGGGGTCCTCCTGCCACTACTGTGATTGCGCAGTCACTGAGAAAGTGACATACGCGCGCTGGCTGACCGGGGAACTCGCAAGTGGAGTTGCGGATCGCCGACTTGACCCTGATGTTTAGTACCCTGCTTCATAGATACGCTGGCATTCGAACGCCGCTCCCGTCCACACCGGCCGCGTTCCGCTCCCTCGAAGTACTACGGGAGTACGTCTCGGTCGCGCGCCTTGCCGGAGCGGCGCCACGCTCTCGGTGCTTAACCGTATCTATGGAACGAGGCACTAACCCCTGGTGACGTCCACCTCCGCCTGTACCGTATGCGATTCCATACCCACAAGCGCGGACCCGAATACCTTGGACAGCATGAGGCCTCCGTTGGGTTAAGCAGTACAAGGAGTATTATAGCAGAGCAAGCATGAGAGGCAACCCCACCAATCTTGAGTGCGCACTTCAGTGCGCATCTCTGGACCGGGAACAAAGGATTCGAAAGAGCCGCGCCTTGAGAGACGCGGCTCAAGTGTCGTGTGTCTCGCGCTTTCTAGTCGGAGTACCCTCCTATCGTATCCGTTCCCGCTCCGCGCTGGTGCCAGTACATGGCGCGCTCAACCATTATCTTCTTGCCTTCTGTCTTGCAGGTGACCATGACTGCGGCCCTTCCCTGGAAAGCCATGTTGCAGGTCTTGCGGGAGTTGGCGGGCACGGCGTGGGTGAAGGTGGGGTTGTTATATCCGTCGGGGGTGAGGTAGCTTATCTCCACCTCCACCGCGCTGTCGTTGGGGTTCTGTACCAGCGTCCAAGTCTCACATCCGCTTGATTTCTGCCCGTCGGGCAGGTAGAAGGTAGTGTGGGGGGCTGCTAGCCCTATGGAGTCGTGGCAGGCCCCTCCTGTACCGTTGCCCCAGTACATGGCCCTCTCGGCGATTATGGGAACTGAGCCGTGCACGTGGGTGGATAGGTCAGTACCCGGGAGCACGTCGTTAACGCATATGGTCTTGCGCGAGTTGGGGTCCATTCGGAAGGTCGGCTGCTGTTGCGGCCCTGACGGTGTCATGTAGATGATGGTGACATCCGTAGGCTTATCGTTGGGGTTCTGTACCAGCACGTAGGTGGTAAACCCGTAGTCGGTGGTGCCTTCAGCCAGGTAGTAGTCGTTGGCGGGAGTTGTAGTTCCTATGGAGTCGTGTCCTTCTCTCCTGTTGTTTCGATACATGGCCCTCTCGGGGATTACCGGTATATCGGCCTCCACCTTGATTGAGGCGTCCTCAGCCCCTATATCGTCTGCCATGTTGAAGGTTGCCCTGGAGGAGGCGGGTACCTTCTTCTCGAAGGTTTGAGGTCCCCTTCCTTCAATCATGTAGGTGATGGTGGCTGCTGCCTCGGTGTCGTTGGGGTTCTGTATCAGCAGCCAGCACGCGAAACCCCAGTCACTTGAGCCCTCGGGGAGGTACCAGATCTTTGCCGGTGCGGTAACGCCTATGGAGCAGTGGCCGTCACCGGCGACTCCCGCACCCGCCCCTGACGGAGCCCAGTACATAGTCCTGTCCACCGCGATCGTCTTGCCCTCGGTGGTACACTCCACTTTGGTTGAGAAGTCAATGTTTCCAAGGTCGTCTGCCGGGCTCAGTGTGGTCTGGCTTGAAGCGGGCAGTGTTATCTCCGGCTTCTCCTGGGGTCCGTTCTTGGTCATGTAGGTTACCTTGGCACCCACCTCCCCGCTTCCCGGGTTCTCGATCGTTATGTAGCAGTCGAACCCCCAATCGGTGGTGCCTTCTGCTAAGTACCAAATGGGGTAGACGACGGTAAAAATCTTGTCGTCGTCGGAGGTGCCAGCTGATGTAACAACAGTAAGCGGGCCGGTTGATGCCCCTTGTGGGACCATGGTCTCTATCTTGGTATCGGACCAGGAGGGGTACTCGGTTGCCGGAACCCCGTTGAAGGCCACGTAGGAGGCGGCGCCACCGCTTTCTCCTGTTGCTCCTCCCCTGCTTGAGCCGAAGTTGGATCCCTCTATAGTCACCTTGGTGTGGTAGGGAGGAGCAGTGGACGGCGAGTAGCGTTCGATCCAGGGCTTGGTCGTTTGAATAGTAAACGCCTCATAAAGTAAGTCCGGGATTTCCCCCCCCGTCATAATGTTCACGGCCCGGGCGGTCAGGGCGGCGTCGGGATCGATGGTGATGTTGGCGGTAGCATGAGTTGCATCGGCTACGGTGGTGTAGTTTACGGTGATGTCGGTCCCACAAGACGTGACGACGGATACCCCGTTTAAGAAGCTTGTGTCGTTTCCGACTATGTCAACGTCAAGCGTCGCTCCCCGTTGGGCGGAGGTGGGGTTAACGGAGACTATTGACGGTTGTGCGATTCTCCAAACCTCACAGCCGGTGTTCCCGTTATCTGTTCCCACGTAGAGGTTGGAACCGTCGTAGGCGAGAGACCTGACAGCCGACCCCGGGGAATAGCTGCCTATCATATTCCACTCCCAGGCCGCGTACGCGGGAGCGCAAAGGATAAGGATGGTCGAGGCAACCACGGCCACCGATAACAGAAGCGCCGTGATCTTTCTTCTCAATAAAGGTAATCTCTTTCTTCTAATGAGTACGATTGTTACACGTTCGAGCCTGGTTGACCTTTTCATTTGGAAACCCCCTGCTTCATCCATGCCGCTTTCTTCCAAGAAAGGTTTAGTACCGCCCTCATAGCCACGCCGCCTGACAATTGTAGTGATATATTATCACGTCCACCATGGCCCTTGGCCTTGACAACGTGGCCGACAGCAAGCTCGCCACAACGGAGAACATGGCGCATGTGGCCCGCTACGGCGGGAAGTTCGTGACCGTCCTGCCACGGACCCGCAAGGAAGACCGTGAGTTTCGCGACCGGTTGCGAAAAGGTGGCGTGCGGTGGAAAGTGGTATTGAAGGTTCCCAACCGCAAACGGGAAAGCGACCCCCCCGACGTATTCAGCTGCCCCGTGGGCGAGGAGGGATCAACGGCGGAAGGGTATCGCCTCATCTGGTACCGAAGTTCACAGAAGGCCAGCCTTGACGCGCAAGCGCGAGAGCGTAACCTCGAAAAGGCGATCCTCGAGCTGGACGAACTC
>JAHIMR010000084.1 GCA_018896525.1 Actinomycetota bacterium | reverse complement strand
GGTGTCGTATCGAGAGCGCCGAGGCGCCGCTCATGCAAGGCGCGCGACCGAGCTGTACTCCGTGAGTACCGCGAGGGAGCGGAACGCGGCAGGTGCGGATGCATCGACGTTCGAATGCAAGCGTATTTATGGAATGGGGTATTTAGCCATCCGGGGCTGCCTTTCGCCTCTGTACCATTATGCAAACGTCGTGCAGGACCTCGATGTCGTTCTGGCGGCAGAAATAGATTGCCTGGACTGATTCGGTGCCCGGCTGCATCCATGCCTTGTGAATGCCCAACTCGGGGAGGGTTCTGACGACCTTCTCGGTAACCTTCGGGGGGCATACGAACTCCACTACGTCCGGCTTCTCGGGCAACGACTTCAGGTCGGGGTAACATTTTTCCCCGTATATGCTGTCGTAACCAGGGTTGACCGCATACACCGTGTATCCGCCGTTCTTGAGGTCCTCATACACCTTGTACCCATATTTGCTCATATCCGGCGAAACGCCGATTACCGCGTAGACGTTACTTTCCAGAAAACTGCCGATTATCTCGTCGTCCGGGGATTTCATTGTGCGGCCTCCCTGTCAGTAAAAAACATAATCGCGTCGACGTACCCGACCGTGTAAGCGCCTCGATGATATCCCGCCTCGCTCATCACGGTCAAACATAACCAACCGGTGGTTGTTTGATGCCGCTCAAACCGGTTATGCTGTACTTTGAAGGGAGTCAGGATTGGCTGATAAATCTCCAAAATGCGCGTACTGTCCAACGATTAGCTGCTGCTTCGGGACCGAGGAAGGTGCTCCTCGCTTCTGCCCGGGAATCAACAAAACTGAACTCGTCAATAAGGCAGAGCGGGTACTCGAGGACAGAGAGGTCCTTCGCTGCGCGCAGGAGGCCTCCAGGGTCGAGGCGGCCGGTTACTGCCGCTGGACCAGGGTGCAGGAGGTCATCGAGTTCTCCCGCCGTATGGGTTTCAATAGAATAGGCGTAGCCTTCTGCATAGGGTTGATCAGGGAAGCACGGTCTTTCTCCGACATACTGAAAGCCCACCAGTTCGAGGTAATCTCGGTGTGCTGCAAGGTGGGCATCGCGCCAAAGGAAACGCTCGGATTGAGCGACGCTGAAAAGATCAGGCCGGGCGCGTTCGAGGGCCACTGCAACCCTATCGCCCAGGCGCTTATCCTTGACGGTGAGCAATGTGACCTGAACGTCCTTGTCGGTCTCTGCGTCGGGCATGACGCCCTCTTCTTCAAATATACGAACACCCTGACCACAGTGCTCGTCGCCAAGGACCGGGTAACAGGGCACAATCCGGCGGCGGTTCTCTACACCTCCGACTCGTATTACAACAAGCTCAAGAACCCGGAGGAGGAAAGCCCCGCATGACGCACTCTCGGGTTTCCGATTCGCGAATTTACCCGGATGGATTTAAAATGTCGGAAGTCTATTTCGCCCAGGTGGGTACCTCAGGTGGTAAGGGGCTACTGGAACAAACAGTGCCTCTTTTCAACAAAGCGGGTTTCAATGATGTCGTGGGCGAACACGACCTCGTGGCGGTTAAGCTTCACTTCGGTGAGTTGGGGTGCTCATCGTTCATCCCCGGTTTCTACATTCGCGAGATAGTAAAGGCGATAGCCGGCTGTGAGGCCAGGCCGTTTCTGACCGACAGCTGTGTGCTTTACCTGGGAAAGAGAAGGAACGCCTACGACCATACTATCACCGCCCATGCCAACGGTTTCTCGCTATCTACAACCGGGGCTCCTGTGATCATCGCCGACGGGCTCCAGGGTTCTTACGTGGAACCGTTCGAAATCCAGGGCAAATACTTCGACATCGTGGATATAGCAGGGGCGGTCGCCGATGCCGACTCCCTGGTGGTGGTCTCCCACGTTACCGGGCACGGCCTTACCGGGTTCGCCGGGGCGTTCAAGAACCTGGGCATGGGTGCCGTTGGAAGAGCTGTCAAGCTGTCCATACACGAGCTTGTACGGCCACAGGTGGACAGGGACACCTGTGATGCATGCGCCGGTTGCTTGAAGCACTGCCCGGTTGACGCCATATCGATTGACAAGGGGGGCGGCTTCGCCGTTATAGACCTCGAGCTTTGCATCGGGTGCGGGGAGTGCATGACGATATGCCCACGGGAGGCGATCAGGATAGAGTGGCAGGGTGACAGCGAACGCGCCCAGGAAAAGCTCGCGGAGGCCGCCTCCGCGGTCATAAGACAAAAGGACAAAATCGCATACTTCAACTACCTGCTAAACGTTACCCCTTCCTGCGACTGCTGGCAACATACAGCGGCCCCCATGGTCGCGGATATCGGCCTTCTTGCCTCCCGGGACCCGGTCGCTATCGACCAGGCTTCAATCGACCTGGTCAAAGATGCCCCTTGCGGGTACAACAATAAATACTCCGACGTCAACAGGCGATTCAGGCCTATTGGCGGCGGCCCTTTTGATTCCACTCTCAGTTACGCCGAGGAGCTCGGCCTCGGAACCCGTGACTATGAGCTGATACCGGTCTGATCCAAGTCCCTCATTTTGCACACGTGGTGCCTGGCACCAGTGCGTCATTTTGCACCAGTGCGTCACGGCTGGGTGCTAATCCTGGTACTTGAAGGAAACCTTGACCCGCGCGCGGTAGGCGGTTACCTTGCCACCCTCCATCTTCATGTCCACCTGGGTTACCTCGGCGATGCGAAGGTCCTTGAGGGATTCGCCCGCCCTCTCCACGGCGTTCTTTGCCGCGTCTTCCCAGGAGTCGGGGCTCGACCCTACCAGCTCGATGACCTTGTACACACTTTCTGCCATGATGCTCCCTCCTTATGCTGCCTGGACTATTTCTAGATCATTCTATCAGAGAAACGGGCTCCGATATAAGGGTTATGCAAGATATTCAGCCTACTTTTTCACCTCGATTATCCCTACCAGGCCGTGTCGCCCGACGCTCAGCTTGTGGTTGTGGTTGACAGCACCTGTACTTACAACTAGTATCCTGTTTAAGTCAATTGAAAGGAGAAGGCAAATGGGAGCTGCACTTGCACAGGTCGAGTACACTTACGAGGTCAGTGGCGGTGGTTTCGGGTTTATGATGATCTTCTACCTCCTATTCATAGTAGCGATGTATGTCTTCATGGGGTTCTGCCTCATGAAGATGGCGGATAAGACCGGCACGCCCAACGGCTGGTTCGGGTTCATCCCGATCCTTAACTTCTGGTTGATGGTACAGATCGCCCAGAGAGATGTCCTGTGGTTTATCCTTTTGCTGATCCCATGCGTCAACATCGTGATCTTGATTATAGTGTGGATGGATATCGCGGCCATCATGGGATTTGAGAACTGGTGGGGCATACTCATGATCATTCCCTTATTCAACTTCTACGTGATGTACAAGCTTGCTTTCACCGAGCCGTACTGAGCGATAGAAGACAGGTAAACTCTGAGGCGCGGCCACCCGCCGCGCCTCTTTCTTTCTCCGCTCCTTCTCCCCTTTGGGGGGAAGGCCGGGATGGGGGTCTGGGGGGTCTGGAGGAAATGCACGTCAGGGGCCAGGCCCCTATGGTGCGTTTTGGGGTGAGGAACTCGCCCGCAGGAGAAACACCAGTGCCACCGTCCCCAGGGACCAGTCGGTAAGCGCGCCTATCACGAAGCCGGGCGGGTGGTCGGCGCTGAAGGCGAAGTAACCCAGTTGAGAGACCGACGAAACGTACTTGGCGAATATCATAAGCCAGATCAGTTGCCTACCGTTTCTTACGTCCCTGAACGCCAGAAAGCAGATAACCGCCACCAGAAACAGCAGGGAAACCGTGACGTATGCCCAGAAAGGATGGGCACCGATCTCCAGCGGTGGGCCGGCTCCAAACCAGTCAGTTATCCTGTTTATCAGCTTGAGAATGCCATCGGGGTAGATGAGCAGCACCAGCCCAAACGCCAGGTACATGACGGCGTAGATCGCCATCAGAACTCGTAGTTGATTATCTCGTCTATCCATTGGCATCATCCTCCGTAGGTCACGCGCCCAGCAGGCGGGTCATCGCCTTGGCCCCCAGCACCACCGGCCAGAACACCAACGCCCGCATCGCGTGAGCACCCACCTGACTGGGAATCCTCTCCCTTAACGGGGGGAGAGCTACCGGTTGGTGCGGCTCCTGCTGGTACCAGAACGCGGTCGAGGCGTAATCCGCCTCTATGGCGTCGAGGAGTCCGTGGTGACATATCATCCGAAAGGAGCTCCCGAAAGGTACCGGGTCGTGCAGGTGAAACCTGTAGGCGGCGATCCTCCCGGTCAGGTAGCTCCTGACGGTGCACCCCTCCAGGACACCGGTGCTCCTGCCGTGGGTGAAGTACGGCCCCGCGTTGAAGTACTCCTCGGTGCCGGTCCCGTGCTGGCTCGGCCCTTCCTCCCCGTCGATGAACATCTCCTCCCAGCCCTCCATATGCCCCATGCCCGCCCCGCCGGGCAGCGCCCAGCGGTCCGGTCGCCTTCGGGTCCAGGCGTCGCGGTTCTGCGCCTGCAGGTGGCAACCGACGTAATGGCCCGCGCCCCGGGCGTCGAGCACCGTGTGGGGCACGCCCCGGGTGGTGGGGTTTGTCCTTATCCAGTGGGAGTGAAAGTACAGGGAGTCATCCGGCAACTCTATGCCGGTACGTACGGTGACACCGAAGAATACCTGCTCCACGCGCCGCCCGGTAGAGTTCCTGAGCACCAGCCGCGCACTTTTCTCAAAGGGCATCGGGAACCGGGATGCGTACCCCCCGTTTTGCATCGACTGGGCAAGTGAGTCGTACTCCCGGTAACGGCAGAACGCGGAGCCGAAGAAATCGCCCAGGGGGGCACAGACGCTGGGGTTCTCCTCGCCGTCCCAGTAGAACAGGAGGTCCAGGCCCCGGGGCAGCGCCCTTGGCCACTTGAGCGTGAAGGTGAAGTAGACACGGGTGATGATGCCGGGTCCTTCCAGGTCCGCCAGGGTGAACGACTCCTCCGGTGCGAGCGTAACGCACTTGCGGCTGAACTCGTCGGAGAACGGGCCCCTGGCCACGCCGAGCAATCGCGCAAGCGGCCTCGCGCCCCACCCGGATATCAGCCGGGACCTCCCCTCCTGGGCTCGAAAAATGCTCGACAGGTCGGGCATGAACAGACCTGGCATCCAGACCACCGGCTTTCGAGTGCGATAACGGTTCTCAACTTAAACTATAATTGTATGCCACTTGCGAGTGATGGGAAAACCATGAGTGAAAACGACGTTGCCGGGATATGGGACTCTCACATCCATATCCTGCCGCCCTACAGGACAAGGGGACTTGTGCGCTGGGTGAACTACCCCTCCCTTACGGAAGGGGCTTCCCTACTTTGAAGAAGGGAACTTTTCCTGCTTCAACGACCCGGTCACCCCGACCAATCGCTCAGTCAGGTCACCCGAATCTCCGCAGGCGTGACTTCGGACCGT
>JAHIMR010000083.1 GCA_018896525.1 Actinomycetota bacterium | reverse complement strand
GGTAGTTCAGGGTTACCTGCGCCGGCTCATTCCCGGGGTTCTGGATGAGCACCCAGGTCTCGAACCCGCCGTTGGTCGCTCCCTCGGCAAGGTACCAGGTGGTCCCCGGCTCGGTAACGCCGATGGAGCCGTGGGCGCACCTTTTTTCATGGTAGTACATTGCGTCTGGTTTCCCGAACAGAATAACGCCTCCGCCCCCAACCGCCCACACGTGGTCCGGGTCAGTCGCACAAACCCCCGTAATCGAGTGGCCGCTTCCACTTGATTCGACACTCCATGAATATCCGTCGTCAAAGAGAATGGGGCCGCTACCACCCCAAACATTGGTTCCGCCCACCGCCCACACGTGTCTTGCATCCAGCGCATATACATCGTAGAGATCACCGTGTGCCACGCCCTCCAAGGCGCCCCAGTTGTCTCCGTCGTAGAAGTGGATTGAATCCCCCCAGACGACACGTCCATTGTCTGGAAAACTGTAGTAGTCGCCCACCGCCCACACGTTGTTCGCGTCAAGGGCTGAGACCCCGAAGAGGTCATTTGTGGTCCCGCTCGGTTGGGCCTCCCAACTGCTACCGTCGTAGAAGAGAATCGTCCCCTCGTCGCCGACGGCCCATACGTGGCTTTTATCTAAGGCTGCTACGTCATTAAGATTCCTCTCGGTCCCGCTCGGCTTAACGCTCCAGTCGTTCCCGTTGAAGAACAGTATCGTCCCCCGTTTGCCGACGGCCCAGACGTTGTCGGCGTCGAGCGCGCAGACGGAATGCAGCCAATCCCCGGTCCCGCTCGGCTGGACCGCCCAACCACTGCCGTTGTAGAAGAGTATTACGCCGTCCTCACCAACCGCCCAGACATGGTTCGCGTCAACGGCGGCGACCCCTGAAAGGCCATTGGTGACACCATTCTGCTGGGCGCTCCAATCGCTACCGTCATAGGAGAGGACCGTTCCTTTCACCCCCACCGCCCAGACGTGGTCCGCGTCTATCGCGCAGACGTCCGTCAGGAACTTGCCTGTCACGCTACTGTTTTCAGCACTCCACGACGAGCCGTCGTATGAGAGTATCGTGCCCTCTTCTCCGACAGCCCAAACGGCATTGGTGTTAACCGCTGAGACACCGTCCAACGGTGTATCGAATTCGCACGACTGGTCCGTCCATGAGGAGCCGTCATAGAAAACGATGTACTGCTGAGTTTCTCTTTCCCCGGGTGAACCATGCCGTGAATCCGGCTCGCACAGGTGGATGGTTGAATGGCCTCCCACGGCCCACACGTGACGTGAATCGAGCGCATAGACATCGTTGAAGTAGTCGCAAGCCCCTGTCAACTGAACGCTCCAGGCGGAACCATCGTAGAAGAGCACCGTGCCTCCACTTCCAACCGCCCAGACATGCTCGGCATCCAGCGCACTGACGGACATGATCCAGTGATCCATGCCTGCCTGCTGTGTCCAACTGCTGCCGTCGTAAAAGAGTATCACGCCGTCCTCACCAACCGCCCAGACATGGTTTTCATCAAGAGCGGAAACCCCGAAAAGGTGTTTATCAGTCCCGCTTGGCTGGGCCGCCCATGTAGCGCCGTCGAAGAAGATTATCGTGCCATCACGCCCCACGGCCCAGACGTGGTCCGCGTCAAGGGCCGACACGTCGTTTAGATGATGTTTGACTCCGTTTGACTGGCGAGTCCATTCGTGGCCGTTGTAGAAGAGAATCGCCCCTTGATATCCCACCGCCCAGACGTGGTTCTTGTCCAGGGCGTGGATTGAATTGAAACTATTACCGGTTTGTGTAGAGTTGGGACTCCACTCGTGGCCGTCAAAGAAAAGGATTGTGTCACCACTGACCGCCCATACGTTGTCCGCGTCAAGGGCTGATACGTCACTTATAGTACCGTTGGTTGGAAGTGGGTTCTGAAAGGTCCATTCATACGTCCAGTGGTAATCCTCGAAAGCGGTGGTGTCGGCGGTGGTGGCAGCTCCCGAGAAAAGCGCTATCAGTAATAACGTTAAAGCAATAAGCACCAGACTCCGCCATGCCGCACCTTTCAATGCAATCACCTTCAACAACTATACCTTCAACAACGAAGACTATGGATTGTGTTCTAGGCATTGACCAGAAAGTCAGTGTATCCGATATTCTTCATGTGCCCCTTCCAACACCGATATTATACAACAATCTGAGCCTTTCCGGCACAGGTGACCGGTGATCAACTCGTACGGCGGCCAGGTAAACGCCTACAACGACAACGGCGCCTGTTTCGAGTTCATCTTGAACGACGTCTCCTGATGTTTCCGGGTGCGGGTTGCGATAGGAGCAGGGCATCGACCCCCGCACGGGTATTCATTAACAGCCCGGAAAACGGTAGAGTAAGGGAGTGGCGGAGGAGAACTGTTGCCCGTTGAAGGTAAGGGAGGTTCGATGAAGAAACTGTTGGTTGTCACTCTTTGCCTGCTTCTATCCTGCGTCGTCATTGTCAACGTGACCGGTTGCGGCTGCGACAATGAGGAGCAGAGCCAGGAAACCGAAACAACCGGTAAGGTGAAAGTGCCGGATGTAACGGGGCTCTCGGTTGATGATGCCCGGAAGAAACTGGAGGACAGTGATCTTGATTGCGGCATAAGAGAAGAAGAGGTTACCGACGAAGAGAAAGACGGCAAGGTGTTAAGCCAGGACCCCGAGCCGGGAACTATGTTGACCCCGGACATGACGGTGTATATCACTGTCGGAAAGCCGTAACCAACTCTTTAGTACCCCGCTCCATAAATACGCTGGCATTCGAGCGGCTTGCCGGGGTATTCAAGCGGGGTTTATGTGAGTTCGAGACAGGGTAGGGTCCCGGCATCAAACGCCCTGGGATTCTGAAAGTCAACAAGCGAAACACGGGAGGTATCATGGAGAGCAGTCACCAAGAGTACGAGCAACTACTGTTCGAGGAGGGCGAGGGCGTAGCCCGGATTGTCCTGAACCGTCCAACTGTCTTAAACGCCTTGAGCATGAAGCTATCCGGTGAGCTCTTTGACGCCATAGAGCGAGTGCTCCATTCAACCGAACTCAAGGTCCTTGTGATCACCGGTGCGGGCGGGAACTTCTGCGCGGGAGACGACATTACCGAGATGGTCAAGTGGGGAAACGCAAACGAGGTAATGAGGCGTGCCCGCTTTTACCAGAGCATGGCCAATATGCTCGAAGAGCTGGACAAGACTACGATTTCGGCGGTGGACGGCTACGCTGTTGGCGGCGGCCTGGAGATCACCATGGCCTGCGACTTCGTGATCGCAACCGAACGTGCCAAATGGGGCATGCCGGAGATAGACGTGGGTATCACTCCCGGCTGGGGAGGCACCACGCGGATGGCGCGTCTGATCGGACGGCGCATGACCAAGGAGATCAATATGCTGGGCGCGTTGCATCCCGCCCGGCGAGCCGTTGAGCTCGGCCTCTGGAACCGCCTTGTCCCTGATGACGGGTTGGAAGCGGAGGTAGACAAGTTGATTGAGGTTCTCCTTTCCAAGAACCAGCAGGGCCTGCGGCAGATGAAGTTCATGATTAACCGTGGGGTCGAGTGTGACCTCTATACGGCCCAGGGATTCGAGGCCTTTGGCGGGGCCCTTTCAGCGGCGGTGAACGGCCTGTGGCAGATCCCCGACGCCGATCAGGGACGCGGCGTAATCGGGTTTTCCGGCAAGGGTGAACTCTGGAACAGCCGCCGTTCCCTGGCGCGCGATTTCTGGGTCGACGGGTAGACTTTAACAGGGCCCGGCAACTCAAGCCCAAACTCATATATCGTTAATGTTACCAGGAGGAGGGCAACATCAACACCTGGACGGGAGATTGCTCCTGTTACGGTATGAAATTCCTACTCTGTCAGCTCACCGTTCTCTGGAATATACTCAATTATTTCACTAATCCCGGTTCGCGCTTCCCAGAGGTCCGCCCACTCAGCCGAGTGGGTCTTACGTCCTCTCCACGCGCGTTTCAGCTCTCCGCGGAACTCGCGGCGAGTTCGACTTGGTATCCGTGCTTGGTTTTCGCGTAGATACCGACCATGAGTATCTTACTACCACCGTGTGACATGCTTTCCCGCCTTCCTCCTAAGCGGAACAAGTATTGAGATATGTCTATATATGGCTATGTTATCGGCAACTGTTGGCAACCCTTCATTATGAGTCTGAGTTCACGCTTCAGGACCTTCCCGACTCCGCTGGTGGGAAGCTCATCCATGAACTCTATTACCTTCGGCACCTTGTACGGCGCCACGTTGTCCCGCAGGTACTGGGTGATCTTTTCCTTCTCGGCCTCGTCTCCCTCGACGCCTGACTTCAGTACTATCGCTGACGCGACCCGCTCGGACCCCGGTCTCTTCGGGTCGGGGACCCCGATAGACGCGGCCATCTCCACGTCGGGATGCTGTACCAGCACGTCGTCGAGCTCCCGGGTGAATACCTTGAAGCCGGAGACGTTGACCATGTCTTTCACGCGGTCCACTATGTAGAAGTAGCCGTCCTCGTCCATCCGTGCCACGTCGCCGGTAAACATCCAACCGTCCCGGATAGCGTGGGCCGTCTCCGCTTCCTGGCCAAAGTAGCCCTTCATGACCTGGGGCCCGCGTATCGCCATCTCGCCGGGTTCTCCAGCTTCCACCGTCTGGCCCGTCTCCGTATCGACCAGCTTGAACTCCGTATCGGGTATTGGCATTCCGATGGACGCCGGCTTCTTCTCCCCATAGCGGGGATTGATGCAGGTAACCGGTGAGGTCTCGGTCATCCCGTACAGTTCGATGAACTTGCTCTTGCCGATAACGCTTTCCAGTTCCTCGATGTTTTCCGGCGGGAAAGGGGCCGCCGCGCTCAGGCACCACTTGAGGTTGCTCAGGTCAAGCTGCCCGAACTCCGGTGTCTTCATGAGCTCGAAGAAGACGGTGGGGACATTCACCACGATGTCCGGTTTGTTAGAGTCTATCGCCTCGATTATAAACTTCGAATCCCGGGGGTTGGGCACCACTACCTGTGTGGAGCCGTTCGTCAGGCAGAACCCCCCGAAGGCCAGTCCCGCGATATGGAAGAGCGGAAATGCGGAAATCGCCACGATATCTGATGACAGGTCAAGATAGGTGAGAACCTGCAACCGGTTGGACATATAGCTTCGCTGGGTTATCAACGCTCCCTTCGAAGGACCGGTCGTACCACCGGTGTACATCAGGAAGATGGTGTCATCCATGTCCCGTTTCACATCAACCTTCTTAGTGGGCATCCCCTTGATGGCATCCATGAAACGGACCATTGTCTTTCCCGGAAGAGGCGTCACCTCCGCAGTCGGTATCTTCTTGAGGAGCTTGCCGAGAACACGCTTTATCCCCGGCAGGAAATCCGCGATCTCGGTGACGACCACGGTGGAAAAATCGGTCTTGTCCGCCACCTCGGCTATCTTCTCGAACATGATGTCGATCGAGATGATCATCTTCGCGCCCGAGTCATTGAGCTGATGCTCCATCTCGTGCGCCGTAAGCAAAGGGCTCAGTCCCGTGGAAATGCACCCGGCCTTCTGCACCCCGACGAGGCTGATGTAATGCGCCGGTATGTTCGGCATGTGAAGCCCTACCATGTCACCGGGCTTGAGGCCGCTCTTGATAAGGTAGTCCGCGAGCTGATTGCCAAGAAGATCGATTTCACGGTAGGTAATCTTCTTCCCCATGTAGATAATCGCGGTCTTATCAGGGTATTTCTCCACTGTCTCCTGAAATTTCTCGGAAAAGGTCTTCTCCTCGTACTCGAGCGTCGGCGGAACATTCTCGTCGTAGTTCTTGAGCCATGGCTTCTCGGAATAGACGTCGCTCATGTTTCCTCCCATGCAAGTAATCTTAAGTGTGCCCTCTTTCTGATCAACAAACCACCAGGGCCAACACCACTTCCAGGGTATTATCTCATAACGGCGCTATCTTGAAACCGTTTTTCTCGAAATACGTTGAAAGGTTCATGGTTGCGACCAACGGTCCAGAGTTTTCCCCGGTAAGGAGGAAGAGCAATTCGATCAATAGCTGGTATTATTATCCATTGAGATACAGAATTGGAGGCGTCAAAGGCATGGCCATGATCGCCGAGAGGTACACCGACTATATGTACAACCTTATAGACAGGGTGATGAAGGACATCGGGCCCAGGGAATCGTGCAGCGAGGAAGAGAGGGAACTGGGACGGCTGTTCGCCTGGGAGATAGAACCGGCGTGCGAGAGGGTGGAAACGGAGACCTTCACCTGCAGCCCCACCGCTTTCCTGGGCTTCTTCCCCTACCTCGTGCTCCTGTACCTGGCAGGGGTGGCCCTTTACTTCTTCCTCCCCCCCGTCTCATTGGCCCTGGCATTCATCGGTAGCGCCGTTCTCTTTGTCGAGGTGGTCCGATACAAGGAGTTCATCGACCCTGTCTACCCCAAGAGGAAGGGTGAGAACGTAGTGGGCTTCGTGAAACCCCGCGGGGAAGTGAAAAGACGGGTGTACGTCTCAGCCCACTTCGACTCCGCCTACGAGTTCAAGATATGGCTCTGGTTCAAGGGCCTCTCCGCTCCCATCATGGGTTTGGGCATCCTCGCCGTAGTACTCCTCTTCGGCTTCAGCCTGGCCAGAACAGTTGCCGAGCCGGTTGGACTGCCCGAGGCCGCCGCCTTCTGGGTCCTGGGCTACATCCTGATAGCCCTCTCCCCCGTGGTGGCCCTCTTCGCCTTCTTCCACACCGATGACGTCGTCCCCGGAGCCATGGACAACATGGCCGGCGTGGCGGTGGTGGCCGGGTTGGGCAGGTACCTCGGTGAAGCCATGGAAAGTGATGAGTTCTATCCCGAGAGCACGGAGGTGGTCCTTCTCGGGCTCTCCTCGGAGGAAGCAGGGTTGAGGGGTGCCAAGCGCTATGCCGCACGCCACCGCAAGGAGTGCGAGGACCCTCCCGCCCAGGCGATCTTCCTCGATGGGATCTACGACGAGCGCCACTTCAACGTCTTCCGCAAGGAGATCTGGCCCGGCGCGAAGATGGACCCTTACCTGGTAGACCTTGCCCGGCAGGCAGCGGAAGATAACGGCTTCGACATAGAGGTGGGAATTCTCCCCCTGGGGGCCACCGACGCCAGCGCCTTCGCCCTGGCCGGCATTCCCGCCGTCAGCATGTGCCTGTGGGACACCACGCGGCTGGTCCCCCATTACCACACCAGGTACGACACAATCGAGCACATACGGCCGCAGTCCCTTGCCGTGGCCCTGCAGACGGTCATCGACATGTTGCGACGCATCGACGCGCAGTAGCTATTACACGCAAGATGCCATTGCCCATGCTCGGACGGCGCAGGGCATGCTCTCTCTTGTCTTTTCTGTCAGGGGGGTCACCTGAAGCGCAGTCCCCGAAGGACAAGCACTACATCATGTTCTTCTTTATCCAGTTCAAGAACCTTTCAGCATCCATCGCAAGCTTCGCCGCCTCAGATGCCGAAAGGCTTCTGCCCTCGTACTCGACCAGGTGTTTCTTCTTCAGCATCCTGTCGAACCTCACGGCGTTCTTCCTGGACTCCGCACTCCTCTCGTATTGCCCAAGTAGTTCCACAGCATCGGCATGCCTGCCGCTCGCGGACCTTATTCCATGCCGAAACCCGAGCAAAGCATCGCTAGACGAGATTACGCTATGAATGGCATTCAATCCGACGGCATCCCAGTCCTCGTTCTCTTGAGCTTCTTTCATGGTGCGAAAGAACTGCTCCGCCTTCTTCAGGTAGACCTCCGCTTCGGCTATAGTAACCTTGCGCGTGACCGTTTTCTTAACCAACTGATTCTCTCTCTCGTTCGCGGCGTATGAGTTGCCCCTCCTTGGGGATATCCTTCCAGAAGCCCTGCTTCCTCTTGAGCTTTCTCTCGTACTCCGACCGGGTAACGACGATAGGCATGACAGAGCAACCGAATTCATGAGCGGCATCTATGGATATCTCCGAGACCTTGTATTCAAGCTCGTCTAGATCCGCGCCATCACTGACAACGAGTAGCAGGTCAACGTCGCTTCCTACCTCCTCTTCGCCCCTTGCAACGCTTCCGAAAAGAGTCACCGACATGAGCTTCTTGCCAATCCCGTCGTAGAACCTGTCCGCCAGGTCGTTGATAAGGCCTGATTCAACCTCGAACGCCGGAACAAGAACCCTGGAGACAATCGCGTTATCCATGTTTAGTGAGAAGAGGTGAGCTTTGCCGGCGTACCTCCTGTCTACCAACCCGTGAGCTTCGAGGTCGTCAAGAGCCGCCATGGTGTGTGTATGGGAGTAGCCGACGATACCGGCCAGTTGCCTCCCGGTGAAGTCACTTCCAGCTCTACAGAGAAACCTGAGCAATCGTGTTTTCACCCTGCTATTCCATATGTCATCAAATGCACCGTGAAACCTCATGAAGTAACTATGGCAGATATATCCACCATATGTCAACTATTGACTCCAACTAGCGAGCATGGCGGGGGGAGAGGGATTCATGCTCCCCGGAGCCCGATTGCTGAGAAGTACTTGATTTCATTGTCAGCGAGACAAGCCTTTGCGGCCTGGTTGGAAATCCCAGGACCATGCATATTCCCAAAGCCCAGTGTCGGCACCATCCACTCGCGGCGCTGTTCTTACCTGATCGAACGCCTGCCCAGCTCAACACCCGCAACTACCGCCGCCGCCTTCGCCTCGCCGATCCCCTCAAAGAAGGTCAGCTCAGTGAGATCAAGAGATACAATCGTGTTCGCGGGGCCTAGCTCTTCAGTGTACTCACGGGCTCGGTCGGCGGCCTTAGCTATTGGAACACATCCACCGAAGAGTAGCGTCAGGAGCTCGACGTCCGAGAGAGAATCGGGTCCCCGTGAAGTGAGACGTCCTATCAGGGCGTAATGACGGTCGAGGGCTGGATCCTCAGGCATGGCTTTCCTCCTTCAAGTCAAGGAACTCGCATCATGGAGAGGCACCTAGCAATACAAGCATATCATTTTCCTGAATAAAGGCAAGAAGAATCAATACAAAGAAACACTGATCGGCTTTCTGCTGGAGCTCAAAGAACATGCTGGCGAAAGGGAGAGGTTCCGGAAATCCAGTAGCATCAACCCGTGCCCTAATCAGTCCGGATCTTGTTGGGTGTCCTTTCACGAACTAGATATCTGCTCGTGTTTGTCGGTTTTTATTGGGGTCATGGAATAGTGGAATATAATAAACTCCTAAACCGCGCCGGTTGCCTTTAGTTTCAAACGGCCAGAGAAAGGTGTCAGAGATGCCCGAACCACGAATAACGGTGATGGGAAGTTTCGTCGTCGATCTAATGGCTCGAACCCCGCATCTCCCTGTAACGGGTGAGACGGTCAAGGGCTATGGCTTCATGGTAGGTCCCGGAGGCAAGGGTTCAAACCAGGGCGTGGCGGCCAGCAGGGCCGGCGCGGAGGTAGACATGGTAACCAAGATAGGCAGGGACCACTTCGGTCAGATAGCACTGGAGAGTTTTAAGAGCGCGGGGATGCACACCCGGTTCGTTATGACCGATGAGAAGCTGGGAACCGGCGCCGCCCTGATAATGGTCGATGACAACACCGGTGACAACAAGATATTGGTTGCGCCGGGAGCGTGCTCGAACATCACGGAGATGGATATCGAGAAAGCCCGCCCGGCGATAGAGGCGAACGCAGTGTTTCTAACCCAGCTCGAGACCAACCTGGACGCAATCGAGAAAGCTATCGGCATCGCGGCCGACAAGGGAACGAAGATAATCCTGAACCCCGCTCCGGTGAGCGACGTGTCGGATGCGCTCCTCGGTCTCGTAGATATCCTGACTCCTAACGAGGTCGAAGCGTCCGCCCTGTCGGGCGTCGATATCTACGGTCCGAGCGAAGCAACTGTGGCGGCCCGGGCGCTCATGAGGAGGGGCGCGAGAAACATCATCATCACATTGGGCGCCCTTGGCCTGCTCGCGGTGACAGAAGCCGAAGAGCGTTTCATCCCCAGTCTCAAAGTGGCGGCCGTAGATACTACCGGGGCAGGCGATGCCTTCAACGGAGCGCTGGCAACCGCGGTCGCCGAGGGGAAGGGATTCTTTGAGGCCGCCGAATTCGCGAATGCCGCCGCGGCTCTCTCGGTCACAAGAATCGGCACCGCTCGCGCTATGCCTGAGCGGCAAGATATAGATCGAGCCATCTTACAACTGGAAGGATGAAGATCGTGGAGATCAACCGGCTGTTTGATTCCACCCTGCTGAAGCCCGATGCCACCGAGAGCGAGATTACCCTGGTTTGCGTCGACGCCAGGAACCATGGATTCGCCGCGGTCTGTGTGAACTCTTTCTACACGGAACTGGTCAGCAGGCTCCTGGCTGGAAGCGAAGTGAGAACCTGCGTGGTCATTGGGTTCCCGCTGGGTGCGACCGCGAGTGCGGCAAAGGTATGTGAGTCGAAATTCGCTCTGGAGAAAGGCGCCGAGGAGCTGGACATGGTCATGAACATCGGGGCGCTGAGAAGCGGAGAACCCGATACCGTGAGAGAAGACATACGGGCCGTGGTCGAGGCCTCGCACGGCAAAGCCCTGGTGAAGGTTATCCTGGAATGCTGCCTGCTCCGCGACGCGGAAAAGACCGAGGCCTGCGGGATTGCCGTCGATGCCGGCGCGGACTTCGTCAAGACCTCAACCGGCTTTAGCTCGGGGGGCGCAACAGTGAAAGACGTGAGGATCCTGAAGGAGTCCGTGGGCGATAGCGCGCGGGTCAAAGCTTCCGGAGGCATCAGAGATCTCCGGACCGCGCTTGCCATGATCGACGCGGGGGCGGACCGCATCGGGACCAGCAGCGGCGTGGCTATCGCGGAAGAGGCCCGGCGTGAACGGTGTTGAGTCGCGGAGTCGAGGAACCGGTCATAACCGCGTGCCGCCGGCAACGTCATGCCCGCCGGGTCCGGTATCCAATCCCTGTGTTTCCTGGCGTACTCGGGTACCTTCATGGGGATGAGATACTGTGTATTGCAACTATATTCTATAATTCCAATGAGGTCTGACAGTGCTCGCACTGTCTCCATCGTCGTCAACAACAGCCGTGCGCCATCAACCGCGAACGGCGCGTCAGGGAGGTTTCAAATGGCGAATATCCACCGGATAGGGATACTGACGGGAGGCGGGGACTGCCCCGGACTCAACGCGGTTATCAGGGCGGTAACCAAGTACGCTATCATGGATTTCGGCCTCGAGGTGGTCGGCATCGCCGAGGGCTTCGGAGGGGTCGTGCGGAACCAATGGCGCCTCCTCAATCTGGAAGACGTATCGGGCATCCTCCCCAGGGGGGGCACAATCCTGGGCACTTCAAACAGAGACAACCCCTTCCGCTATCCCGTCATGATAGACGGGCATGAGACCTACGAGGACCGCTCGAGCGAATCGATCAAGAACCTCGAGGGTATGGGGCTCGATGCCCTCATTGTAACGGGGGGTGACGGCAGCCAGTCCATCGCTCTCAAGCTCTTCTCCATGGGTGTGCCTGTCGTGGGCATACCCAAGACTATCGACAACGACCTGATGGCAACGGACATCACCTTCGGCTTCGACACCGCTCTGCATACCTGCACTGAAGCTATTGACAAGCTGCACACCACCGCGGAGTCCCACCACAGGGTGATGGTAGTTGAGGTAATGGGCCGCAATACCGGCTGGATAGCGATTGAGTCGGGCATCGCCGGCGGCGCGGACATCATCCTCATCCCTGAGATCCCTTTCACTTTTGATAACGTAGCGAAGGCGGTCCTGCGACGGCGCGATAGCGGTAAGAAGTTCAGCTTGATAGTGGTGGCCGAGGGAGCGCGTCTGCCCGGCGGGGACTCGATAAGCAAGAAAACCGGGTTGGGGCGGAACGTCCTTGGCGGCATCGGGGATGTCGTCTCGCATGAGCTGGCGGCCCTGACCGGCATAGACACCAGGACGATAGTCCTGGGCCACCTCCAGCGCGGAGGTACACCCTCTCCGTTCGACCGCATCCTCGCAACCCGCTTCGGGGCGAAAGCCGTCGAGATCATCATGGATGGCGACTTCGGCAAGATGGCCGCCCTTAAGACCCCCAACATCGTGGCAATATCGCTCGAGGAGGCGGTGAAGGGGCAGAGGAGAGTGCCCCCGGACGGTGAACTGGTGCGCTTCGCCCAGGCTATCGGCACCTCGTTCGGGGTCACTAGCAATTAACTAATATATAGCATTATGTTGCATATAATGATATGCTATACTAATGAAACTATCAGAATGGGCAAAACAGCAGGGAATCACCTACAAGACGGCATGGAAATGGTACAAGGCAGGTAAACTTCC
>JAHIMR010000082.1 GCA_018896525.1 Actinomycetota bacterium | reverse complement strand
TCGACAGGCATGCCTCTCTTGTTCAGCACCTTGGTGATGGCCGCGGTCAGCATCGTCTTCCCGTGGTCGACGTGACCGATGGTGCCCACGTTGATGTGGGGCTTCGTCCTCTCGTACTTCTCCTTGGCCATAGCGCCTCCTAATGTCCTTTGGCTCTGGCAATAATCTCCTCGGAGATCCCCGCGGGAACCTCCTTGTAACGGAAGAAATCCATGTGATACGTCGCCCTTCCCTGGGTAAGTGACCTCAGATCGGTCGCGTACCCGAACGTATTCGCCAGGGGAACAAACACCAAGAGTTGCTGGCTTCCCAATCCGGTTACTACGTTCTCAATCCTTCCCCTTCGGCTGTTTATGTCTGAGATAACGTCACCAACATAATCCTCGGGAACCGATATCTCCATGCGCATTATCGGCTCCAGGATCACCGGCCCCGCGGAGCGGACGGCGTCTTTCAAGGCCATCGATCCCGCGACCTTAAACGCTATTTCAGACGAATCTACCTCGTGAAACGACCCGTTGATCAGCTTGACCTTGAAGTCCACCAACGGGTATCCGGCCAGGGGGCCGGTCGTCGCGGCCTCCTGGATTCCCCGGTCAACCGCCGGTAGGTACTCCTTCGGTATCTCTCCTCCGTGTATCTTGTTCTCAAACTCGTAACCGGCGCCGCGTTTCATCGGCTCCAGTTCTATGGTGACATCCCCATACTGCCCGCGCCCCCCACTCTGCTTCACGAACCTCCCTCGGACCTTGGTCGCGGGCCTGCTTACCGTCTCGCGGTAGGAAACCTGTGGCTTGCCCACATTCGCGTCCAACTGGAACTCGCGAAGCAGTCGGTCCACCACCACCTCCAGGTGGAGCTCGCCCATGCCACTGATTATCGTCTGCCCGCTTTCCTCGTCCAGGCTCACACGGAACGTCGGGTCCTCCTCGGAAAGCCGCCTCAGAGACTCCGCCAGCTTTTCGGATTCGATTTTCGTCTTGGGCTCTATCGCCACCGATATCACCGGCTCGGGAAAGATCATCGGCTCGAGCAGTATCGGATGGGACGGGTCACAGATCGTATCTCCCGTCTTCGCCATCTTGAACCCCACGCCGGCGACTATGTCCCCGGCGAATACCATCTTCACGTCCTCGCGGCGATTGGCGTGCATCCGGAGTATTCGCGCTATTCGCTCCTTGCGCCCTGTTGACAGGTTCAATACGAAATCCCCTGTGGAAAGCGCCCCGGAGTACACCCGGAAGTAGACCAGCTTTCCCACGTGTTCATCGGTCTGGATCTTGAACGCAAGGGCCGCGAAAGGCGCCTCCTCAGAGGCGGGCCTTTCTTCCATCTCGTGGTTATAAGGGTTCTCACCTTCCACCGGTGGAACATCCATCGGGGAGGGAAGGTACTCCACCACCGCGTCCAGCAGCGGCTGCACCCCTCTGTTCCGTAATGCCGCCCCGCAGAGTACAGGGACCACGGCGGCCGAAACGGTACCGGTCCGGATCGCCCGACGTATCATCGGGGCGGTTATCTCCTCGCCGTGCACGTAGGCCTCCAGCATATCGTCGTCGAACTCGGCGACCTGCTCAATCATCAAGTGACGCGCTTCTTCCGCTTTTCCCCTCATATCCCGCGGGATCTCCTGCTGGCTCAACTCCTCGCCCATCTCGCCGGACCAAACCACCGACATCATCGTTACCAGGTCGATAACCCCGGTAAACGTCTCCTCGATTCCCACCGGCAGTTGCACCGCTACCGGTGTCGACTCCAGCCGTTCTTCAATCATCCTGATATTGCGCTCGAAGCTCGCGCCCAGCCTGTCCATCTTGTTGACGAAGCATATCCTTGGCACTCCGTACCGGTCGGCCTGCCTCCATACGGTTTCCGTCTGGGGCTCAACGCCTTCCACCGCGTCAAATACAGCCACCGCTCCATCAAGCACCCTTAGCGATCTCTCAACCTCGATTGTAAAGTCCACGTGCCCGGGCGTATCTATTATGTTTATACGACAATCTTTCCACTGGCATGTCGTCGCAGCCGAGGTTATGGTTATACCGCGTTCCTGCTCCTGGGCCATCCAGTCCATCACCGCGGTGCCGTGGTGCACCTCGCCGATCTTGTAAGTTTTGCCCGAATAGTACAGAATGCGTTCCGTGGTGGTGGTCTTGCCCGCGTCGATATGGGCCATTATGCCGATATTTCTGATCCGGTCCAGCGGGCAACTCCTCTCGGTTTTATTGCTCATCGCATTCACCCGGGCATCCCGTTTCTTGACTGTCGCGGTCTTCATGCCTTGCTTACCACCGGTAGTGGGCAAATGCCTTGTTCGCCTCAGCCATCCGGTGCAGATCCTCCTTTTTCTTAACGGAGTAACCGGTGCGATTCGCCGCATCCAGCACCTCCGCCGTCAACCTCTTGGCCATCGTCTTCTCCCTGCGTATGCGTGAGAAAGCCACTATCCACCGCACAGCGAGGGTTCGACTGCGCCTGGTCTTGACCTCAACCGGCACCTGGTACGTTGCTCCACCGACACGGCGCGACCTCACCTCGAGAAGCGGCCTTACATTATCCACCGCCTTCTGGAGGATACCCACTGGATCCACGCCTTCCCCCTGCCCTATGGTATTCAGTGCCTCGTACACCACTTTCTCCGCCTTGCTTTTCTTGCCTTTTATCATCACCTTGTTAATGAACTGCGCCACCAGAACGCTTTCATACACCGGGTCCGCCAGTATGCTTCTCTTGGAAACCGATCCTTTGCGTGGCATCAATCGCCCTCCGTGCCGTCCAGTGTCCCGTCTCACAAATACAATGGCATTCGAACGCCGCTGCATCCGCTCCTGCTGCGTTCCGCTCCTAGCGACGTACTCAGGGAGTACGCCTCAGTCGCGCGCCTTGCCGGCGCGGCGCACCGACGCTCTCGGTGCGTCACCGTATTTATGAGACGGAACACTACCTTTTCTTCTTGGTACCGTACTTGGACCTGCTCTGTGCGCGAACCTCTACTCCCGCGGTATCGAGCGCGCCACGTACAATCTTATACCGGACGCCGGGCAAGTCCTTGATCCTGCCGCCCCGTATCAGGACAATCGAATGCTCCTGGAGGTTGTGGCCCTCGCCGGGGACATAAGCAGTTACCTCGATTCCGTTGGTCAACCGCACCCGGCATATCTTGCGCAACGCGGAGTTCGGCTTCTTAGGAGTGGCCGTCTTCACCTGCGTGCAGACGCCTCGCCTCTGCGGGCAATTCTGCAAGGCGGGAGCAGCGGTCTTCTTCACCTTCCGCTTCCTGCCTTTTCTTACCAACTGGTTTATGGTCGGCACTACCTGCCTCCTGTTACGCCTTCCGGGCGTCCTCGCCCCCGCATGAGTCAGTTAACACGAAAAACGGCGCACAAGCGCCGAACGGTGAACATACCATCACTTCTCGATGGTGTCAACCTGTTCTTCGGCTTCCTCCTCGTCATTATCTTTTCCTATTTTCTCGAGGATACTCCTCGCGTCCTCCTCGATCGCAAGCTCGGGTAGCCGCTCCCCGGTGTATAGCGGCTCCCACTCATCGCCAATCGGCTTCACCTTGATGGAGCGGTACGGTCTCAATCCCGAGCCGGTGGGCACCAACTTGCCGAGTATGACGTTCTCCTTGAGGCCCTTCAGGTTATCCACCTTGCCGGAAAGCGCCGCGTCGGTCAGCACCCGGGTGGTTTCCTGGAACGAGGCAGCCGACAGGAACGAGTCTGTTGCCAGGCTGGCCTTGGTTATGCCCAGGAGTGTTTCCTTGAACTTTGGAGGCTCGCCGCCCTCCTCCACCACCTTGTTGCTCTCTTCCTCGAGCTTCATGTATTCCACAAGCTGCCCGGGAAGGAAATCGGAGTCGCCGGGCTCGGTGACTGAAACCCTCTTCAGCATCTGCCGAACCACAACCTCGATGTGCTTGTCATGTATATCTACCCCCTGGTCCTTGTACACCTTCTGTACCTCCTCGACCAGGTATCTCTGCACCGCCGCCCTGTCCACTATCTCCAGCAGGCGCTTGGGGTCCGCCGACCCTTCGGTGATCTGCTGCCCGGCGGAAACCTCGTCGCCGTCCTTCACCCGCAGCTTGAGGGCGGTGGATATCTTGTACTCGTACTCCTTTGCAGCCATCTTGCCGCTCTCGTCGAGTTGCTCACCGTGAAGTATCACGGTGTGCGTTTCACTCTCCCTGTCGGTGCTGATCTCTACCGTACCCCGGCTATCGAAAAGCTCCGCCTCGCCTTTTGGCTTTCTAGCCTCGAAAAGCTCCACCACCCGGGGCAGGCCGTGCGTGATATCACGCCGGGCACCGGTGTAGATACCCCCGAAGTGGAACGTCCTCATTGTAAGCTGGGTACCCGGCTCCCCGATGGACTGCGCCGCGATGATACCGACGGCCTCGCCCATAGGCACCGGCCCCCCGGTTGCCAGGTTAAGCCCGAAGCAAGCCGCGCAGACGCCATTCCTGGCGATGCAGGTAATGACCGATCTCACCAGGACCTCTTCCACCCCCGCGTCGACCAGCTTGGTCACGGCCTCACGGTCGATATCCTGGTTTGCCCCCAGTATCTTCTTGCGCTTGACCTTGACCGGCTCCAGTGTATTGCGCCCCATCAGGCTGGAGTTTATCTCTCCATCCACCTTGACGGGAACGATTATCCCACGGTCGGTGCCGCAGTCCTCCTCACGAACTATAACGTCCTGGTTCACATCCACCAGGCGCCGGGTCAGGTACCCCGAGTCCGCGGTGCGGAGCGCTGTATCGGCAAGCCCCTTGCGCGCGCCGTGGGTGCTTATGAAGTACTCCAGGACTGAAAGTCCCTCCCGGAAGTTCGAGGTTATGGGGGTGGTGAGTATCTCACCCTTGGGGTCCTCCACCAGGCCCTTCATTCCCGCCAACTGCTTTATCTGCTTTAGATCGCCCCTCGCCCCCGAGAGGGCCATCATGTATATGGGGTTGAACTTGTCGAAGTTGTCCTCCATCTTCTCCGCCACCTCGTCGGTGGCCCCGTGCCACACTTCCACCACGCGCTCGTGCCGCTCCGCCTCGGTGTAGAAGCCCCCGGCGAACTCTTCATCGATCTTCTCGATCTTCTTCTGGGCTTCACCGATTATCTCGGGCTTCTCCGGCGGGACATCTATGTCGCCTACCCCTATGGTGATGCCCGCCTTGGTGGCGTAGTGGAAACCGATCTCCTTGATGTTGTCCAGTATCCTGCTTATCACGTCCGAGTCGTATCCGGCGGCAACCTGCTCGACTATCTCGGCGATCTCTTTCTTGCCGAGGTCCCTGTTCTGGTAAGGGAAGTCGTCGGGCAGGGTGCGATTGAACAGGATCCTTCCCGGGGTGGTCTCGATTATCTCGCCGTTCATCCTGACCTTTACTATCGCCTGCAGGTCTACCTTTTCGAACTCGTAGGCCATTATCGCCTCGTTCGGGCCCGAGAAAACCTTGCCTTTGCCCCGGCCCCCGTCCATTGTCACGGTCAGGTAGTTGCAGCCAATGACTATATCCTGCGTCGGGCTTACGACAGGCCTTCCGTGTGCCGGGGACAGTATGTTATGCGAGGAGAGCATCAGTATCCTGGCCTCAGCCTGCGCCTCCGCTGAGAGAGGGAGGTGGATCGCCATCTGGTCACCGTCGAAGTCGGCGTTGAAGGCGGTGCATACAAGCGGGTGAATGCGGATGGCCTTCCCCTCCACCAGTTGCGGCTCGAACGCCTGGATGCCCAGCCGGTGCAACGTGGGGGCCCTGTTTAACAGGACCGGGTGCTCCTGGATAACCTTCTCCAGCACATCCCACACGATCGGCATCGTCCCGTCGATCATCCTCTTTGCGCCCTTGATGTTATGGGCGAAACCCAGGTCGACCAGACGCTTCATCACGAAAGGCTTGAATAGCTCCAGGGCCATCTGCTTGGGAAGCCCGCACTGGTGTAGCTCCAGTTCGGGTCCGACAACGATGACCGAGCGACCGGAGTAGTCCACCCTCTTGCCCAGGAGGTTCTGCCGGAACCGCCCCTGCTTGCCTTTGAGCATGTCGGTAAGCGACTTGAGCGGCCGGTTCCCCGGCCCGGTCACCGGCCTGCCCCTCCGGCCGTTGTCGAACAGCGCGTCTACCGCCTCCTGCAGCATCCGCTTCTCGTTGTTCACGATTATCTCCGGCGCGCCCAGGTCCAGAAGCCTCTTAAGCCGGTTGTTGCGGTTGATAACACGGCGGTAGAGGTCGTTTAAGTCCGATGTGGCAAACCGGCCGCCGTCAAGCTGCACCATGGGGCGGAGATCCGGCGGTATCACCGGGATCACGTCCATTATCATCGCTTCAGGCTTATTGTCGGTGTTGAGGAATGCGGAAACCACTTTGAGCCTCTTGGTAGCCTTGTTCTGCTTCTGCCCCTTGGAGGTGCGGATTGTCTCCCGTAGATCCTCGCCCTCCCTGGCCAGGTCCAGGTTCAGGAGCAGTTCCCGTACCGTTTCCGCCCCCATGCCACCCCGGAAATAGTCGCCGTAGCGCTCGCGCAGGTCGCGAAACTTCTGGTCCTCGTCGATAAGCTGCTTTGCCTCCAGGCCCTTGAACTCCTCAAACAACCCCTGGAGGTACTCCTTCTGTATCTCCAGTTGCTCGAGGCCGGCCTCTTTCTCCTCCTCCAGGGCCACGGCAAGCTTCTTGACCTTCTTGTCGTTCGCTGTCCTCTCCTTGCGAATCCTCGCCTCAAACCGCTTCTCGGTTTCGGCGATGCGCTCTTCCTTGGTCCTGGGGTTCTCCGCGGCCTTCTTCTTGAGCTCCCTCTTGATGGCGTTGCGTTCCCTGGTTTTCTCGGCCTCCATCTCGCTCATGTGGTCCTCGAGCGCTTTCTTTTCCTCCTCCAACTGTTCCTTGAGTTCTTCGTCCATCTTTCGACAGCTCTCTTCTAACTCGGCCTCGAGCTCACCTATCTCCTTCTCGAGACCCTCGGCCAGCGTGGGAAGGTCCTTCTCTCGCTTCTCCTCCTTCACGTCTATCACGATGTAGGACGCGAAGTAGAGCACCCTCTCCAGGCTCTTGGAGGAAAGGTCCAGGAGGTACCCCATACGAGAGGGAACTCCCTTGAAGAACCATATATGCGAAACCGGCGCGGCCAGTTCTATATGGCCCATCCGCTCCCTTCTAACCTTGGAGCGCGTCACCTCGACACCGCACCTCTCGCATATCATCCCCTTGAACCGCACCCGCTTCTTGTACTTCCCGCAGGAGCATTCCCAGTCACGGGTCGGCCCGAAGATCTTCTCGCAGAAGAGGCCTTCCTTCTCAGGCTTGAGGGTGCGGTAGTTGATCGTTTCCGGCTTCTTGACCTCGCCGTTGGACCAGTTCCTTATCTGTTTCGCGTTGGCCATGCCGATCCTCAGGCTGCTGAATTCATTTACGTCGAGCAACGACTACCTCCTCAAGAAATCCCCGGCGCCCTCGTCCTCTTCGGTGCCGGCAAACGGCTGGTTGGTTCGCAGATCCAGGCCCAGTTCCTCCGCGGTCCGGAAGACGTCCTCCTCCGTTCCCTGGATCTCTATCGGCTTTCCACCTTCGGACAGGACCTCGACATCGAGGCCCAGCGACTGCATCTCCTTCACCAGGACCTTGAACGACTCCGGTATACCCGGCTCCGGTATATTCTCGCCCTTGACTATCGCCTCGTAGACCTTGACCCTGCCTACCACGTCGTCGCTTTTAACAGTCAATAGCTCCTGGAGGGCGTAGGCGGCGCCGTAGGCCTCCAGCGCCCAGACCTCCATCTCACCGAACCGCTGGCCTCCGAACTGCGCCTTGCCCCCCAGCGGCTGCTGGGTCACCAGCGAGTAGGGGCCGGTCGAGCGGGCGTGTATCTTGTCGTCAACCAGGTGGATGAGCTTCAGCATGTATATGTAACCAACTGTTACATCGTTATCAAACGGCTCCCCGGTCCGGCCGTCGTACAGACGGGTCTTTCCACTGGCGGGGAGGCCCGCCTTCTTGAGCGACTTGACTATCTCATCCTCGGTAGCGCCGTCGAACACGGGGGTGGTCACGTAGTCGGGCCCCTCGGTCTTGAACCCCTCGTAGGCCGCCCATCCCAGGTGGGTTTCCAGCACCTGCCCGATGTTCATGCGGGAAGGGACCCCCAGGGGGTTGAGCACCATGTCCACCGGGGTCCCGTCCTCCATGAACGGCATATCCTCGATGGGCAGCACCTTCGCTATTACGCCCTTGTTGCCGTGGCGTCCCGCCAGCTTGTCTCCTTCTCTTATCTTCCGCCGCTTCGCGACATTCACCCTGACCAGTTGGTTGACGCCGGGAGAGAGCTCGTCGCCGGCCTCGCGGGAGAACTCCTTGACGTCCATCACCTTTCCGGACTCGCCGTGAGGAACCTTCAGTGATGTGTCCCTGACCTCGCGCGCCTTCTCCCCGAAGATCGCCCTGAGCAGCTTCTCCTCGGCGGTGAGCTCGGTTTCGCCTTTGGGGGTCACCTTTCCCACCAGGACGTCGCCCGCCTTTACCTTGGCCCCCACGCGTATGACCCCTACCTCGTCCAGGTCTCCCAGTACCTCCTCCTGAACATTGGGGATGTCGGAGGTTATCTCCTCGTCGCCCAGCTTGGTACTGCGGGCCTCGACCTCATGCTCCTCTATATGTATTGAGGTCAGTATGTCGTCGCGGACAAGCCTTTGGCTTACCACGATGGCGTCCTCGAAGTTGTACCCCTCCCAGGGCATGAACGCCACCAGTATGTTCCGGCCGAGGGCCAGTTCGCCCTCGTCGGTAGACGGTCCGTCGGCTATCACCTGGTTCCTTTTCACCTGCTCTCCGATCTCCACGATGGGGCGCTGGTTCACACAGGTACCCTGGTTTGAGCGCCTGAACTTGTGGAGCTCGTACGTTTCCTTCTTGCCGTTCCTGGCCTTCGTCTCGATGGTGTCCGCGTCAACGTAGGTCACCTTGCCCGCGGTCTTGCTGGAAACCACGTCACAGGTGTCCTTGGCGGCGCGGAACTCCATCCCGGTGGCCACCAGGGGGGCTTCCGGCCTGATTAGCGGCACCGCCTGGCGCTGCATGTTCGACCCCATGAGCGCCCTGTTGGCGTCGTCATGCTCCAGGAACGGTATGAGGGCGGTGGCGACACTTACCGTCTGGCGGGGAGACACATCCATGAAGTCGACCATCTTCGCGTCGACCGTGGAAACCTCCTCATTCAGTATGGGGGCGCGGCACAGGACGCGAGCGTTCTTGAACCTGCCCTTCTTCGTCAGCGGCGCGTTGGCCTGTGCGATTATGTACCCATCCTCCTCGTCGGCGGTCAGGTACACGATCTCGTCCGTGACAACCCCCTTCTTGACCTTCCGGTAGGGGGTCGTCAGAAAACCGAACTCGTTTATCTTGGCGTACGTCGACAGGTTACCTATGAGCCCGATGTTGGGGCCCTCCGGCGTCTCGATAGGGCACATCCGCCCGTAGTGCGAGGGGTGCACGTCTCTGACCTCGAAGCCGGCCCGCTCCCTGGATAGCCCGCCCGGCCCCAGGGCGGAGAGCCTCCTCTTGTGGGTCAGCCCCGCAAGCGGGTTTGTCTGGTCCATGAACTGGGATAGCTGGCTGGACCCGAAGAACTCCTTTATCGACGCCACCACCGGCCTGATATTGATAAGGGTCTGAGGTGTAATAGAGTCGACGTCCTGGGTTGTCATCCTCTCACGCACGACACGCTCCATGCGGGAGAGCCCTATCCGTACCTGGTTCTGTACCAGTTCACCCACGGTGCGGACCCGCCGGTTCCCGAAGTGGTCTATGTCATCGATGGTGCAACAGGTGCCCTTGCACTTCGGGCACTGACCCTCGCTGGGGGTTAGCTTCGCCCCGCAGTGCGGGCACCGGGAGGCGTGCAGGTTCACGATGTAGCGGACCGACTCCAGGATGTCCTCCCGGGTAAGAATGGTCACTTTCATGGGTATATCGAGCCCGAGCTTCTTGTTTAGCTTGTACCTGCCAACACGCGCCAGGTCGTAGCGCCGCTCGTTGAAGAAGAGGTTATCAAGGAGCCCCTGGGCGCTATCCACCGTGGGCGGCTCGCCGGGGCGCAGCTTCCGGTAGATGTCGATAAGCGCATCTTCCTGGTTCGTTGTGTGGTCCTTCTCCATGGTGGCCTTGATGCACTCCGCGTCCTCGAATATCTCCAGGAGTTTCTCATGGTCACCAAACCCCAGCGCCTGGAGCATGGCGGTTACCGGCTGCTTTCTCTTGCGGTCTATCCTGACCCCCAGGATGTCCTTCTTATCTGTCTCCAGCTCCAGCCATGCCCCCCGGGAGGGGATTATCTTGGCGTTATAGAGCAGCCGGTTGGTATCCTTGTCCCTCTCGACGTCGAAGTAGACGCCGGGTGAACGGACCAGCTGGCTTACCACCACCCGCTCCGTCCCGTTGAAGATGAACGTCCCTTTCTCGGTCATCAGCGGGAAGTCGCCCATGAAGACCGACTGCTCTTTGATCTCCCCCGTGTTTTTGTTGATAAGCCTGACTTCCACGAACAGCGGTGCGGAGAAGCTCATGTCCTTCTCCTTGCACTCCTCCACGTCGAACTTGGGGTCACCGAACGTGTGGATACCGAACTCGACCGCCATCGTCCCGGTGAAATCCTCGATAGGGGACACATCCTTGAATATCCCCGCCATCCCGTCTTTCATGAACCACTCAAACGATTCCTTCTGAATCGAAATCAGGTCAGGGATCGCCAGTACCTCCGGGATCTTGGCAAAAGAGATCCTTTCACGCTTTCCTTTTAGTGCAACCGACAAAAAAATCCCCCCCGTCGGCAATATAAGTAACGATAAAGTGCCAGTATACCAAACCCTCGCGGAATACGAACCTACACACCACGCAAACGATTACAATAACAACAATGACTCTGTACGTCAATAAGTTAAACAAGATATTTCTTTTTTCTTATAATTCAAGCGATGACCCCGAACACCCGACATCAAATAGTGGTGACCGGAATGGTTTCTCGCTTCTCAGTGCTCCGTTCCGTAGATACGGTTCCGCACCGAGAGCGTGGCGCCGCTCCGGCAAGGCGCGCGACCGAGTCGTACTCCTGGAGTACGTCGAGGGAGCGGAACGCGGCCGGTGTGGACGGGAGCGGCGTTCGAATGCCAGCGTATCTATGGACCAGGGTACTCAGGCAGGAGTTGAACCTGTAACATGAAGATCGCCGTAGTCTTCGGGACCAGGCCGGAAATAATAAAGCTGAGCGTCCTGGTGAAGCTGGCAGCGAGCTCGCCGGGGGTAGGCCTCGAGATAATCCACACCGGCCAGCATTACTCCTACAACCTTTCCGAGCGGTTCCTGGAGGACCTCGGGCTGCCGCACATAAAGGAGGACATCGCGGTGGGCTCCATGGAGCGGCTCGACCAGCTACGTCGGATGGTAGCGGGGCTCGAAGTCGCTCTCGAGAACGCCTGCTGCGATTTAGTAACCGTCCAGGGCGATACCAACTCCACACTGGCAGGCGCAATCGCGGGGCGCAATCTCAGTCTGCCGGTGGCGCACGTTGAGGCGGGGCTCCGTTGCTTCAGCCCTTTGATGGTAGAGGAGATAAACCGCATCGCCGTAGACAGGATATCCGACGTTTGCTTCGCCCCCACCCCGATCGCGGCTGTCAACATGGAGAAAGACGGCCTTGACGCCGGGAAGGTGTTCCTTGTCGGCAACACCATCGTGGAGACGGTGCGAGAAAGCCTCGAGACAGCTCACCGCCGCTCGCGCGTCCTGGCCGAGTACGAACTCGAGAAAGATCGCTACGTCCTCATAACCGCTCACCGCCAGGAGAACGTTGACGATAAACAAAGGCTCAAGAACCTGGTCCGCGCGTTCGAACTGATAGAGCTGCCAATGATCTACCCGGTTCACCCGCGCACACTCGAACGCATGGTGGAGTTCGAGCTTCTTCACCGCCTCGAGGCTATCAGCAACCTGACGCTGACCGATCCGCTCTCCTACTTCGACTTCCTGGAACTCGCGTCCTCCAGCAGGCTCATAATCACCGACTCCGGGGGCATACAGGAGGAGTGCACAGTTTACAAGAAGCCGATAATCGTGGTCCGGGACTCCACCGAGCGGCCGGAGATAGTCGGGACTTTCGGTCAGGTCATCGGGAGCGACCCGGAGGCGATATCTGAAGAGGTGCGTCGGCTGGACGATAAGTACCGGGAAATAACCGCTGCCCTGGACTCGCTGCCTTCCCCTTACGGCGACGGCAAGGCGAGCGAAAGGATACTTGAAACCCTGCTACGCTTGTACGGTTAGTGCCCCGGGCTGTTGCACGCCCCTGGCCGTTGCATGATGACGCACTGGTGCCGATGACGCACTGGTGCCTGTCACCAGTGCGTCATTTTGAGCCATTGGTGCCTGTCACCAGTGCGTCATTCGGGGATGGCGGGTTTTGTCTTGCGTTATCGCGTGTAAGACAGGGGCCAGGCCCGCTGTTGCATTACGGAGATAGACTTGGGTGAAGAATCGAACGGCAACATCTTGGGCCAGGCCCCGCTTGGGTTGATGTTACTTCAGCTCTACTTCGGCGCCTGCGTCCTCGAGTTGTTTCTTTATCTTCTCCGCCTCGTCCTTGTTCAGGCCTTCCTTGACCGGCTTGGGTACTTCCTCCACCAGGGCTTTCGCCTCCTTCAAGCCGAGGCTGGTCACCGCCCTGACCTCTTTGATGACCGGTATCTTCTTGGTTCCCGACGAGATCAGCACCACGTCGAACAGGACCTGCTCCTCCTGTTCGGCACCTTCATCAGCAGCCGCCGGTGCTCCCGCCGCAACCGCTACCGGTGCCGCCGCGCTCACGCCGAACTTCTCCTCGGCAAGCTTGATGAACTCGGAAAGTTCGAGCACCGTCCACGATTTCATTCCCTCGAGAGCTTTCTCCGGAGTCAGTTTTTCGGCCAAAACGATCACCTCTCCTACTTATCGGTAGCTTCCTCTTCCCCCCTGGAACTCTCGTCCCCGGAAGGATCACTTTCATCTTCGGGCTCACTCTCCGCACCACCTGGAGCCTCGTCTTGAGTCATGCTCTCCACGCCGCCCGAACTCCCGTCTTCGCCCTCCGCCTCGGACCCTTCTTCGGTCGAGACCGGCTCGGCCATGGTTGAACCCGGTTCCTTCTCCTTCTTCTCAGCAATCGCCACCAGGACCCCCAACATCTTCCTTATCGGCCCTGTACAGACACCGACAAGCCCTGATAGGGGAGCCGCCACCTGCCCGACCATGCGGGCAACCAGTACATCCCTCGGCGGCAGGGCGGCCAGCGTTCCCGCCTGCTCGGCGGTTATGGTCGTCCCCTGGAACACCCCACCGACCATGAACAGTTCATCGCGCCCCCGGGAGAAATCCTTTACCAGTTTCGCCACCGGCGCTATGTCGTCGTTGGTGAAAACCACCGCGATAGGGCCGTCGATCATGGGGATGATCTCCTCCCGCGGCGTCCCCGCCAGGGCCAGGCGGGTCAGCGTGTTCTTGAGGACGCGCAACCGGGCGTTGTTTTCCCTGATCTGGGTCCGGAGTTGATTCGCCTCGGCGACCCTGAGCCCCCTGTGCTTCAACACCAGCAGGGAATCGGCGTCTTCAAACCACTTCCGAATCTGCGTGACTCTTTCTTTCTTCTCCTTGCTGGGCACCTGTCATTACCTCCAAAAAGAAAAGGCCTCCCGTCGAGGCCTCCTTCTATCGCCTCGGCAGGTAATCATTAAGCCGCTCGGCACCTGCTGTCTGTGGCATCCCGTCTTTCACTTCTCCCACCTCTCGGGCGGGCCGCCGCTCGCGGCGCTCCCAGACTGTAGCAAACGGGAGGGCCGCTGTCAAAGCCAGTGCCCCGTTGGCAGCGATTCCGCAACTTGTTCCAAGAAGGCCGTAATAACCCCCGGAAAGCGAGCATCATCAATAGGCCAGTTTCGGATTGTGCGTTTTTCACACATTTCGGGGAGGCGATAGAGCCGTTACGGGAGGGGGAAGCAATC
>JAHIMR010000081.1 GCA_018896525.1 Actinomycetota bacterium | reverse complement strand
GGAGCGTATCCACCAAGGTGACCTCCAACCAGCCGGTCATCGCCGAGAGGTCGATGTACTGGAACACCCCCGGGGTGTACCGGCAGGCGGCGCACGACTCCATCGGGGTGGCCGCGGCGGCCAAGACATGGTTCCTGGCGGAAGGGTGTACCGGGATAAGCGAAGAGGGTAACTTCGAGACCTGGGTCCTGGTGCAGAACCCGGGAGGGAGCACCGCCGACGTAACCCTCACCTACATGACACCCTCAGGGGCGGTAGAAGGCCCGTCACTTGAGCTCGACCCCAACACCCGTCAGAGCGTGAACGTGGCCGACACCTTAGACAACGTCTGGAGCGTATCCACCAAGGTGACCTCCAACCAGCCGGTCATCGCCGAGAGGTCCATGTACTGGAACACCCCCGGGGTTTACCGGCAGGCGGCGCACGACTCCATCGGGGTCAGCCAGTAGGGGCCGACGACGGTGGTGAGTGTGGTAAAATACGTTAACCCGCAAGCGGGCGTTTAGCTCAGCGGGAGAGCGCTGCCTTCACACGGCAGAGGTCGTGGGTTCAAATCCCTCAACGCCCACCAGCTTAGATGTTTATCGGGTTGTTGCTCATGTGCGTTTGCTCGTGGACCGCTTGTGTATCATTACATTCGAGTGTATTTGAACCTGGATTTCCGCGTGCCTGGAGTCAGTTGTTCAAATCCACTATTGCCCACCAGTTCTTATGCCACGATATGAAATCGTGAACATTTTCCCTCAAGAAGACATCTAATTTGAGGATACTCTGGTTAGGACCCCACTCTGGATACTGCTTCCCTGAAGTCGGAGAACCGGATGCCGAGAATCCTGCGGAAGAAAAGCCCCTCGTATATGAGCTTCCCCTCATGGGGAGGCTGGCGGTAGTTCCAGGCGGGGACCCTGCGGTAGGGCTCGCCATGGCTCATGGTCTCTCTCTTGTTGGTGAAAAGGAGCATGGGCAACACCGCTATCCAGAACTGGCTCTTGTACCTCAGGAGCGCGCGGAGTTTCATGATAATGCCGTCACGGGGTACCGGGACATACAGGGTCTCTGTCTCGGCCGGGATGAACTGGCTGAACCTCCAGCGGCGGCGGCCATGGCGGTTGTAAAGCGGCGCCTCAAATACCGGAATCGAAGGGTCAAGGCGGCGGGCTGCGGTGACCGCGGCGAAGTGAGCCATGTCGTGGTCGGGGTGCCCCCCCTCAAATCCGTCGGTATAAACTTGCGAGGGGCGAATATCCTCCATAGTTTCGGTCAGCCGCTCCACGATCTCTTTCGCAAACCCGATTGAGGCCCCATCAGGGTAGGGCCAGAAAGAGAGACTGTCCTCCCCCACCCCCACCATCCTCATCACCGCGGTGGACTCGGCTTTTCGCACCTCCGCCGGGACGAAGCGCGCCCCATCGGTGATCCAGAGTACGTGGACTTCCCTCCCACTCTTCGCCATGTTCCTGAGCATGCAGAGGTACACGAACTCGTCGTCCTGGTGAGCGAAAATAAAAAGGGCAGGGCCATCTTCCATTACAGGTCACCTCTTACCGGAGCCGTTGATACTGTTAGACTATATCATCCGGGTACCTTTACCAGGAGGTCGTGAAGTGAAATTCAGCATCCACTACGGCTCAAGGGAAATAGAGGAGACCTTCGGGGACGGGTTTCGCCTGGGCGAGGAGTTCTGCTGGGGAACCGGGAACTCCGCCTACCAGGCCGAGGGGGGCTTGAACGGCCCAGGCGAACCGTTGAACAACTGGGCACCCTGGGAACGGAGCGGGAAAGCGGCGCCGACGGGCATGGCCACCGGCTTTTACCACCGCTACCGGGAGGACTTCCAGAACGCGCGCCGGATAGGCCTCAACCACTTCCGGCTCGGCCTTGAGTGGGCACGCATACAACCATGCGCGAAAATGGAATCCCCCTCGCCCCCCGACTTCGACCCGGAGGCGCTCGAGCACTACGCCCGCGTGCTGGCCACCGCAAGAGAGCTGGACCTTGAGCCGGCGGTCACCCTCCACCACTTCACCCACCCCATGTGGATGGGCGCTGACATGTGGCTTGATGGGGACAACCTCGAGCTCTTCGAGGAATATGTACGGTACGTGGTGACAGGAATAAACGAACTGCTCATCGAGCGCTACCGCCAGGAGCCGATCGGGATGTGGGAGACCACAAACGAGCCGAACATCCTGGCACCCTCGTTCTACCTCGCCGGGGCCTTCCCCTCCGGGGGAACAGGAATTGGCAGGTACGGGAGGGCGCTCAACAACCTCCTGCTCGCCCACCTGGCGGCGTACGAGAACATCCACCGCATCTACCGGGAACGGGGCTGGACAAGGCCAGTGGTGACCCTTGCCACGGTCAGCTTCTGCTTCTACTGGCTGGATAAAGTTATCTTCGATATCCTGCTGGCGAGAAAGCGGGGGGTGTCAAGGGACGAGTTGCCGCAGTACCTTGATGAACGTGCCACCCGGTTCCATGGGATGGCGGAGGGTATCCCCAGACCCCCGGGTCCAGGGTTCAAGGCGGGTCTCTATGTCGAGAAGGCGATCAGGCGCGGCCTGGGCCACATGATAAAGGCCAGCAGGTTTTCCCCAGTGATCGAGAGAATCTACTCCTCCGGGCTCGAGCAACACCTGGACCTGATAGCGATCGATTTTTACGACCCCTTCCCCGGTCACTACATAAAGCTCCCCGACCTGGAGGAGATAAGGAGAGGGAGGCCCCGGTTCTACGTCCAACACTGGGACTGGATCCAGAACCCGCCGGCTTTCAGGGCCTTCCTGAAAGCTTACAGCCAGGAGAACGACGGGGTCCCGGTGCACGTGTTCGAGCACGGCCTCTGTAACAGGGTGAAGAATGGGCGGCCCATTCCCCGAAAGGACGGTGCGGACAGGCCAGCGTTCCTGAAGGCTTTCCTGTTCGAGATGGCCAGGGCGATAAAGGAAGGAGCCCCGGTTGAAGGGTACTTCCACTGGTCAATAACCGACAACTACGAGTGGGGCTCTTTCGAGCCACGCTTTGGCCTCCACGGCATCGATTACGAGAATGGGGCCAAGAGAAGCAGGCTCGACTCCAGCGGGAGAGACGCCGCCGGGGCATTCCGGGGGATAATCGAATCGATGACATCCGGGTCTCTCGAGGAGATAAAGAAAGCACTCCTGTGAAAGGCGGTCCAGGCTACCCGGGACCTCTCTCTTCTTTCGGGGGGGCACCCGGGAGCGCGGCGACGCTCCCGCGAGCGTGTATGGTTGCTCAGGTCCTTGAGTATGCCGCTGGTCAAGTCCCAGGCGGCCTTCCAGCGGAACTCGTCCTGGCTCAGCAGGCGATCATCCTCCTGGTTACTACTTATTCGGAAAGAAAGTTGTATTCGTCCAAATCAAGCACTTCGGCTATATTCACGTAATCGCTGTCGCGATGAAACAGCCTCAACCCGTGCACAACGGCGACGCTGGCTATCATCTGGTCGGCCAGCTTGACATTGAAACCCTTCTCTAACAATTTCCGGCCGTGGCCGTAAGTGGCGGACCAGACTTCGTCATTCATGGACCTCAGGGGAATCATGGAAAACAGCTCTTTGAACAGCCTGTCTTCGGATTCGGTTTTCACTCCGCGTACGACTTCCGCGATGACCGGCTGAGTGACGCAGGCGGAATCGCTTTCAATCAGCCTTCTCACTTCATCCCCGATTTCGGATTCTCCGGGTTTCTTCTTCGAGAATTCAATCCACGCCGTCGAGTCTATAAGCACGAGGTCCGCATTCACAGCCTGTTCCGCCTCATTTCTTCAAGTTCTTCCCGCGTCAAATCTATGAAGCCCGTTCCCTGAAGGGAAGACGCCAACTCCTTCAACTTGGCTTTTCTGGCGACCATTCGAAGAGCCTCGTTCACAGTGGCTTTTTTCGTGGTTGTTCCCGTGACCTTCTTGGCTTCCTCAAGAAGCTTGTCGTCAATATCCACTGTCGTCTTAGACATAACTTCCAACCTCCCTTTATATATAAGGCATACTATTTGTATATATTATACACCCTTCTTCTATATCGTCAAACGGATTAGTCCGATATATACACAACTTTGAGGTGCTTAGTGCCCCGTTCCATGAATACGGTTACGTACCGAGAGCGCCCCCGCGCCGCTCCGGCAAGGCGCGTGACCAAGTGCCCCGAGCGCGGTGTCCACTTCTGAAAGGCGGACCGCTGGTGGCCTTCCAGTAAGAGGTGTTCGGAATGCGGGGCCGCGAGCCGTGATCTCAATCTGGAAGACGAGGTGTTCTGCTGTCCCGTATGCGACCTGGCGACCTGTCGGGACCTGAACGCCGCCTTGAACCTTGTCGCCGCAGGGCTTGCGGAGACTCTAAACGCCTGTGGAGAGGACGTAGGACCCACCGCAACCCAGGTTGCCGGCGGGCGGACCTCTGTGAAGCAGGAACCTGAGATGTATCTCATTCCCTCCCAGTGGCGGTGCCATGGGGTAACTAACAGTTCACCGATATGATGACATATGGGTATTAATATGATGACATATGGGTATTATCAGGATTATATACACATGAAACTCTCCGCCCCGACCGAAGTAGCCATACTGGTAGAGCATAGGTACCGGCCGGCCGGATTCGGCGTGGAATACATGGAGGCAGCGGTCATTCAGTTCTAATACATCGCTATGTGTTCGGTTATGGAGGAAGGCTGAAAAGCATGTCATGGGGTGGTGGTACGGTATGAATCGTGATAAGGCGTTAATCGAAAACCAGGATGAACGCCGGCAGATCGCTCGCCGTGAGTTCCACGGAGAGGATAAACGGACGTGGAGGCGACGTAAGACCTCTCGATTCCGAGAGGCGGACGCCTGGGAAGCGTCAATCAGAGATGGCGCATTTGTCATCATTCTGAGGAACGGTGTCCCCCGGCTTTAGCCGTGGGGAGGATGTCAAGGGTTGCTGAAGTACTGGATTATGCCGTTTCGCAGGCCCCAGGCGGCCTCCCAGCGAAACTCATCGGTGGCCAGCAGTTCATCATCTTCGGGGTTGCTCAAGAGAGCGATCTCGACCTCTATCACCGGCACCCTGGACCAGTTGAATCCGCTCTTATCGTGAAGGCCGAACACCCCAAGGTCGTTTGTGGAACATGATTTGACCAGTTCCTCCTGGATAAACAGGGCGGCGGTCTTGCCGGCCTCGAAGATGCTCTCGGTCCACTCCGTGCTCGCCGGGAAAAGTGTCGCGGTGCCGCTCTTGCCGGTGTCGCTGGAGTTCCCGCAGTGTACGCGGACATAGAGGTCCGCCCCGGCGTTGTTCGCCATCTCGGCCCTGTTGATGTTGCTCAGGTCAACATCGTTTGACTCCCTGGTCATGACAACCTCAATCCCGTCCTTCTCCAGCAGACTCTTCAGCTTGAGCCCGATATCAATGGTCACCAGGTACTCCGGATTACCGGTTGCCACTCCCCTCGCGCCGTCGTCCCCGGGGTTCTTACGGCTCATTCCCGGATCGGTCCACTCCTTCTCGGCAAGGGCCACCTGGTGTCCGGGGTCAACGCAAACGGTCTTGCCCTCATAGGGGTTGGCTACCAGTTCCGCAGACTCCCCGTCACCGTCCTGCTCCGTAACCGGCGCGGACTCTCGCCCGGGCGACCCCCCTGTTCCGGGCTTGAGCCCTTTGCTGACGGTAAGCGATATAGCGCTGCCCTTCTTCACCACCTTGTCGCCGTTGGGTTTCTGGGACAGTACGACTCCATCGGATTGCTCGCCGGAGTACTCCCATCCGTCAACTGCCGGCTGGAAGCCGGCTGCGCGCGCCGCGTCAAACGCCTCGGTCAGGGTCTTTCCGATCAGGTCGGGAACTCGTGCCTCCGACGAGGGCCACAGGAGTACGACACCCAGGACCGCGACACCCAGGACCGCGATAACGCCGATTGCCTTGAGTACCGGCTTGAAGTCGCGTGGTTTGCTGACGGCGACCACGACGCCGGGCGGCCTGTAACTCACCGCCTCCTCCGGCGACATATCAAAAAAGTCAGGCTTCTCCCCCTCCTCAGGAACGACAGGAGGTTGTTCCCCGTCCACGGTCGCTACGGCAGGCGTTTCCTCCTCGCCAGGCCCGCTCTCATCCGGCGATTCTCCGCCTGAATCCTCCACGCCGTCCGCGCCAACCTCACCGGGGCGTTCTTTTTCTTTTCTCTTTTTCCCACGGAATAACCGCATTTTCCACTTCTCCTGATGCCAGAGGCTTGTTTGCAAGCGGTTACAATTATACTTGGCGAAGGCGCCGGTGCCTTCCTTTATGATGGCAGCGAACGGTATCCTGTTTCATGAGATACCATCGGCAATAGAATAGTTGAACTCTAAACTATTTATGCTAAAATTACCGTTGGTCAGGGTCCAGGATATCTTCAAAGGAGAAGTAAATGGCGAAAAAGTACGACAAGGCTGACCGTCCCGACATGTCCCCCGAGGAGATGTACGAACTTGCTACGAATGTGTTCCTGAAAACGGTGGAAGATAAAGAACTGGCACAGAAGCTGCAGAAATCAAATCTGATCCTGAGGTTCGTCTATCACGACGAAGAGCGGTGGGGGCCGGATGTAAAACCCGAGCTTACGATAGACTGCTCCAAGGACCCGATAGAGATCACCACCGGCCCCTGCGATATCAAGCCGATGATTACCATGACCATGGAGGCGTTCACCGCCCACCTGTTCTGGATGAAGGAACTCAACCTGATGGCCGCCATAACCCGCGGGCAGATAAAGGCCAAGGGCCCGATCCCCAAGGCGATGCGCCTGTTGCCGCTCCTCAAGCCCCTGTACGCCAACTACAGGGTCGTATTAAAGGACATGGGGCGCGACGACCTGCTGAGCTTTCCACCACAGTAGGGTTGCCCCAGGGCTGTTGCGTAATGTCTCCCTTGTAGCGCCGGCATCTTGCCGGCATAGGGACCGCCCTTTGGTCAACGGGGGAGGGGTCCCGCCCCAGGGCATATGCATTGTGGGGCGTGGGTTCAAGCAGAGTTTTGAACGGCAACAGCCCGGGGATGGCGGGTCTTGTCTTGCGTTGTCGTTGACAAGATAGGGGTCAGGCCCGCTGTTGCATTATATACATCGGTTTGAGTGGAGAAACGAACGACACCAGCCTGGGCCAGACCCCGTTTGTTAGACGAATACGCTAACGTGTTTAAACTCTCCTACGTCCACCAGGCCCATGTCGGTTATCTTGAGCGAGGGTATAACCGGAAGCGCCAGGAAGCTCATGGCCATGAACGGGTCCTGTAGCGAGCACCCCAGACCTGCCGCGGCCAAGTTCAACTCCCGGACCTGGCCGGCGACCTCCGCCACCGGAAGCGGCGACATCAACCCGCCTATCGGAAGCGCCAGCGCGGCCCTGGCCTCGCCGCCCGCGGCCACCGCCTGGCCGCCTCCCATGGCGACGACCTTTTCCACCGCCACAGCCATATCCTCATCGGAGCAGCCGACGACCACCACGTTATGTGAGTCGTGAGCGACGCTGGACGCGAGGGCGCCCGACCTCAAGCCGAAGCCCTTGACGAACGCGACGCCGACGTTACCTGTCCCTTTGTGCCTCTCCACCACCGCTATCTTGAGAACATCCGCCCCGGGGTCCGCCACCGCGTCCCCCCCCTCCACCGGAGGCCGGCAGGTGAGTGACCCCGTTACTATCTGGCCCGGGGTCACCCCGATCATCCTGGCGGTCCCGCCATCCGCCGGTATGCATAGACGCCCGGCGCTGAACCCGGCAACGTTGAAGGTGGAGCCGATCTCCGGCTCATCGCCGGTAGGGACCGTCAACTCTCCGTCCCTGGCTACCACCCGCCCGTCCTTGAACACGGTCGAAACGCGAAACTCCCCCAGGTCATCAAGCACTATCATGTCCGCGCGGAAACCCACCGCGACGGCACCACGAGATTCAAGGCCCATACGCCGGGCACTGTTGATGGTGGCCATCTGGATGGCGTTCAAGGGGGAAACACCAGCGTCTGTGACCATCTTAAGCATTGAATCGATGTGGCCGCGTTCCAGGAGGTCCTCGGGGCTGCGGTCGTCGATGCAGAAACAGCAACGGTAGCGGTTGGCGTCGTTTACCACCGGCAGCAGGTCCAGGAGGTTGCGAGCGCCGGTGCCCTCCCGCAAGTAGAGGTACATACCTTTCCGTAGCTTCTCCTCGGCCTCGGCCGCGGTGGTGCACTCGTGCTCGGAGTTCGGCCCGGCGGCAATGTAGGCACAGAGGTCCTCACCGCTGAGGCCCGGCGCGTGCCCCTCTATCGGCCCGTCGGGGAATAGCCGGATCTTGGCCATGATGCCGGGGTCACGGGCGATTGTCCCGGGAAAGTTCATCATCTCCCCTATCCCTATCGCCCACGGCTCCCCCACCAGGGGCTCCAGGTCCGCCGCTTCAAGATCCGCACCCGACGTCTCCAGGTTGGTGGCCGGTACACACGGCGGAAGCATCACGAAGACGTCCAGCGGCGCCCCGTCCGCCGACTTCACCATGTACTCGATCCCGGAGACGCCCATCACGTTGGCGATCTCGTGGCAGTCGGTGAACACGGCGGTGGTCCCCCTGGGGACGACCGCGCGGGCGAACTGCCCGACAGTGGTCATCGAGCTCTCCAGGTGAACGTGCACGTCGATGAGTCCCGGGGCCAGGTACTTGCCTTTCAGGTCGATGGTCTCCCTCGCGCTGTATCCGCCGTCGAGGCCGACCACGGTACCGCCGGCCACCGCGACCGATGCCCTGTGCACCCTCCCGGAAAGAACGTTTACGAGCCGGCAGTTCTCTATGAGCAGGTCCACCTCGCCTTCCCCACGTGCGACCCCAATCCTGTCTTCCAGATCCATCTCTTCCTCCCTGTACCCTGTTAACTGCCAATTAGAGATCAATGCAGGCGGAGCAGAGGTTGAACGAGAGCACCGACGGCACCAGGTCCTCGTACATGATACCGGCAAGCGCATCGCCCACGTGGCCTGCCACCGCCTCCACCTGCGTTCCTATCCTGTCGTGGATCACCACCCGGCCGGGGCCCAGCGAAACCCGGTGCTGGACCGCCCCGGTGGGCGACTCGCAGACCCCCACACCGTCCCCACCCCTGGACGGGAGTTCCTCCGGCTCCTCCACCTGCTCCAGGCCACCACCTGCCTCCTCGATGACCCCCAGTGAGGCCCGCACCTCGGCGGTGAGAAGAAGCAGGCGGTCCAACGCGGTCCCGTCCCGCCTCGTAACCGGCTTGTACTCCAGGTTGGAGTAGTAACCGTAGGCGCCTTTCCCGGATCTCAGGTCAACATCGATACCCGACGCCCTGAACGCGGGGGCTGAAGGGGGCTCACCGGTAACCGAGCCGCCGGGAAGGCGAGCGCCAAGAAGCCGAGCCCTCGACGCCTTCAGTTTCGCCCCCCAGAACGAGCAGTCACGCTCCAGCGCGCTCCTTATGTCGGAGAGACCGCCGATCGCCTCCAGTGGGCCCTCCACGCTTACCCCCCCGGGAACTACCACCCCAAAAGCGAACGGGCTGCCCGTGGCCTCGGTAAACGCCAGGCGCACCCGCGAGATGTAACGCAGTGGGCCCCGATAGACGATATCATCCTCCAGGCTTCGGCCCGCGTCCGAGATCACCCCGAGATGCGCGGCGATGCGCTCGTACTCGGCAAGGACGACTCTCAGCGCCGCCGGTCCGTCCTCCACCACGACGCCCTCCGCTTCCTCCACCGCCTGACAGAACGCCAGCGAGTGAGCGATACTGGAAGCCGCGCAGATTCTCGCGGCCAGTCGCCCGGCTTCGACAATGCCCGCGCCCTCGAAAGCAAGCTCGACGTTCCGCCTGCCGAAGCCGGATTGAAAGGAAGCAGCGGTGATGAGTGCTCCTTCTGTGTCGCACTCGATCAAGAACGGCTGACGAATGCCCGAGTCGAACGGGCCAAATGGAAGCCTGCCGCTCATCGTCCTCTCCTCCCCCTTCCAGCCGACAGGCGCGCAAGCCCACTGCCGTTCATCGACGATCTGTACTTCCCCATCGCGCCACCCAGGAACGGCCCCGGGCGCGCCGGCGCTACCCCGTCCGGGTGCGCGGCGCGACTCGCGAAGTATACCGCCACTGTCAGGGCCGCGACCAGCAGTAGGAAAGCCGCGGGGACCTCCGCCCAGGAGATGTAGTACTGCACCGCCTTCTGGGCCGCGGCCCCGGCCCCCTTGAATACAACACCGGGACCGGAAAACCCACTGGTAAAAAGCCACCCTGAGCTCTCTGATATCAAGTTTCGCATCAGGATGCCGGGAAACAACCCGATGAGCAACGAGCCGCCACAGATCGCCAGCGGTGCCACGCTCTCCAGTAGAGCGGGTTTCTTCCCCGCCGACCCGGCATTCCCCTCCCCGGCGAAGGCTCCCCCCAGCATCCTTACGGTCGCCATGGCCGCGAGTGCCATGGCCGCGAGTGCCATGGCCGCCGCCAGCGCGTAGAACGGGCCAACCGCCGCCTTGTCCATGTTTGCCATGGTCACCATCGCCTTCCCGATGAAACCGGCCGCCGGGGGGAGACCGGCCATCGACATCCCGGACAGCAGGAGAACGATGAAAGCCGCGGGCGCGCGGCGCGCGGAGATCCGGTGGCCCTCCAATTCGCCGGTCCCCCTCATCTCCAGCAAGGAACCGGCTGCCATCATCGCGGGGGAGAGGAACAGGGGGGTCACCAGGAGACAGAACAACGCCCCCTCGAGGCCGATTCTCGAGAATAGCCCCACGCCAACCACCAGGAAACCGGCCTGCATCGTGTACATCCCGGACAGGTAACCGTGCACAGTCCGCCGGCGAAGCCCGACGGCTCCCGCCACCGCCGAGGCCAGCCCTATCGACACCAGGACGGCACTCCAGTCGGCGGCGACCAGTCGTGCCACCAGCGTGGCCGCCACCAGGAGACGGGCACCGGCCAACAGGTAGTTGACCGCCCCCATGAAGAACGCGCTCCAGGCGGGGTCGGCGCATGCCAGGATATCATCAACCCAGAAATGGAACGGAAACACCCCGAGCCGTATCATCGCACCGGCGATGAAAAGGACCATGACCACGATAACCTGGGCCTCGCTGCCGGAGGTGAGTGGCGCCTCAATGAAGACCTGCGCCTCGTCGAGCCAGACCGCCGAGAGGACCGCCCCCGCCACGAACAACAGGTCTCCAGCGAACCACGGTACCATCGACAGCAGGCTCCTCCTGACCCCTCCCCCACCCCTGGACAGCAGTCCCAGGACCGCCACCACGGTTACACCTTCCCATAGCAGGACGGCGGACACGAGTCCGTCCACGAGAAGCGCCAGCCCGGCTAATCCCAGTGCGGCGGTGATGGACGCCATGAGCAGGCCGGGCCGGGAGGCGCTGGTCTTCTTAAACCCCGCGTACAACACCACCGCCGCGCATACCAGGTTCAGCATCAGGAAGGGAGGGAAACTGAACCGGCTCACAGACAGCGAGCCCCAGCAGGGCTCGCCGGAGACGGTCAGAAACCCTCTCAGTAGAGCCAGGCCCAGGCCCGCCAACGAGAGCGAGCAGAGTACCGCCAGGAACCTGCGGACGCGGGGAACGCTGCCTGCCACGATAAAGAGCACCGCGAATACGAAAGGCGCCGTCACCGTGACGCCGAGAACGGCTGCGACCTCACCGCGTGACATCGGGGACACCTTTCACCAGTGATTCCAGTGTAACCGGGCAACCCTGTATAAGCTCCGTCTCCAGGCCGACCGTTTTGTCCGTGCCCGGCGACTCGCCTGCCATCGGCCCCTCCCCCAGGGCACAGTCCCCCACCAGGAGCAACCGGCTCGTGGCCGGGGCCTGTGAGATGACGGCGATCGCGGCCTCGCTCAAGGGCTCGGTCAGAGAACCGGTGACCACCACGATGTCGGCATGGCGCGGGGTGTCGCACTCCACCACCCGTGGCGCGCCCCGGAAACGTTCACCAAGTGCCCCGCTCCATAAATACGCTGGCATTCGAGCGCCGCTGCATCCACACCGGCTGCGTTCCGCTCCCTCTGCGTACTGCAGGAGTACGCCTCGGTCACGCGCCTTGCCGGAGCGGCGCTTCGACGCTCTCGGTGCGTAACCGTACCTATGGAACGGAGCACTAAGAAACATATCCACTATCTCACCGCATCCGGCGCAGCCACCCGCCCGGACGTGGAACACGCTGATCTCCCTTCCCCGGAACATGGCCAGGCGAATCACGACACGCCCAGCCATATCAGCACGAGGCCGGCCAACGCCAGGCCTCCGCCGGCTCCCAGTGACCACCGCAGGATACGGTCCGATCGGGCCCTTGCGGACAGGATGTCGACAATCCCTAACAGGAGGAGCAACCCCAGGACCTTGAGTAGCCAGAACGCGACCTCGTACCAGTTTGACGCCGGGCCCGCCAGGAAAAGTACGATGAGCAGGAGCGGGACCACCGCCAGCGACGCGGTCTCGGCTACCCGGAGCAGCGCCAGCGGAGGACCGGTGATTTCATGAGCAATCCCTGCTGGGGCTTCCGAGAACATGCCTCGCCCCAGGGGGCGGAGTCGCATCAGCAATAGAGCGCACAGAATCGCGGCGGTAAACGTCATCGCGGTCCCCACCACCGCCAGGGCGCCTCCTCCCTCCAGCGACCATATCAGCCCCCCATTCACGGCCTGCCAGTCAATAAGGCCCGCCACCGTGACCTCCCCGGTCCGCAATGACGCGCCGGCGATTACCAGCGCCAGTGGTACCGCCCACCCCAGCAGGGCTGCGGTCTCGGAGGGTGCGTTCTGCCGAACGCGCGGATTGGGCGACGAGAAACAGATAAGAACCGCGGCGGCGGACGAGAGAAGGAGCAGGGAAAACATCAGCGCCAGGTCACCTTCGAGCACACCGAACAGCATGCATGAAACCCATGACAGGGCGAAAACCATGACCGGCGGCGCAAGCCACATAACCGCGGAAAGCGCGCCTCCGGTGGGAACGCACCCGGCGGTGAGGAGTCGCAGCACGCCGGGCAGGCCGAGCGCCGGCCCGTGCGGCGAGCCCCCGGTTATCACGCCGGACAACCCCCATAGCAGGCCCTTTGCCCCCAGGCCTGCCAGATACACAAAAAGTAGCCCCGGGACGAGAGCCAGGTACGCCAGTTTTCCAACGAACGCCATAGCAGCCCCCCCCTGGAAAAGGTATGCCCTCAAGGGATTGTCAGGGTCCGTTCCGACAGAGCCGACACGTTTTCCTTCAGAAACCTTGAGGGCGGTTTGAATCTATTAAATTACCGGGCCCGCGTCAAGTGTTAACACCCTGATCACCGGATATTTATCTCTTGCCAAACTGCCAAATTATGGTAATTGCCTGAATAGCGGCAAGGGTATATCATTTCTGCTGTGCTGTAATCCCCGGGATCGCCGGTGAGTTGGCAAGGCCTTTCAGTTCCCCGCCCCGGGATCCAAGCGGGATCCCGTGGAAATTCAGCCCCGTACCCTGGAGCAGGAAAGTGGAGCCGGTAAGTTGAAAAACCATGTCGATGCCATAATCTGGAACCCCCGTGCCGAAGACCTCCCCCTGCTGGAGATGCTTGTGTCCTCGGGCGGCATTACCGTAGTCGCGGCCATCTTGAATAAGGAAGCCCCCGCGGCGGAATGGTTCACCGGGCGGGGTATCGGACTGTTCGATGACCTGGAATCGATACCAGGGATGCTACCGGGACAGTTGCTCATACACATCCGTGAGGGGCTACCGTTTCCCGAGACGCTTCACAATGCCGCGTCCAGGGGACTACTGGTGATTAACCGCGAGGTGGCGGTCCTGATGTGCGGTCCCCCGGATGTAGACATGGGGGGACAAGGGGGTGACTTGCAGGCCCTGAAGCATTTCAACCGCCTGGTGAGGGATTATCTTCCTACCTCGCGTCACTCCACCACGTCGGTCAAGCTTGCCGCCTGCCTCACCGAGGCCGCGGCAGCGTTCAACGCGAGCGGCGCCGTAATCATGACCGGGAAAACCGGCGGAGAGACACTGGCCCTGATCGCGCAACACGGAGCTGAACTGCCGTCCGATTTTACCGTGGCAAGCAGGAGTGACTGCCTGCTGGCACGTTGTTTCACGCGAGGCAAGCCCGATGTGCGGGAGGATCTCTCCGGGATTGAAACGGAGTTGCTGCCGGGAATCGAGGTGGCTTCCGCCGCGCTCCTGCCGATAAAGTCCGGTAGATCGCCCCTGGGGGCACTGGTCCTCTGGTCCAACGAGGCCAATCATGCCTGGGACCTCACCGCGATATCGCCCTTCGCCTATTACATCGCGGTGCTCCTGGAGGTAGACCAACTTGGGGACAAGTTGGAGGAGAACCTGGTCATCGATCCGCTCACCGGCCTCCATAACCGAAAGCAGTTCGAGTACCGGCTCCACCAGGAAGTGCACAGGGCGGAACGGTATACCCTGACCATCTCACTTATCATATTCGACATCGACAACCTCGATGAATACAACAGCACCTGCGGTCACATGCTTGGCAACCTCGCGCTCTCAGACATCGCGTCCATCTTTCAAAAAGGCGCCCGTGAAGTCGATTTCGTCGCCCGGATAGGGGGGGACGAGTTCGCGTTGATACTTCCCGAGACCAACCGTCTCGGTGCCATCAAGGTTGCCGACCGCCTGCGTGGTGACGTGGCATCGTACCCTTTCCCCATCCCTGACGACCGGACATCGGCCAGTCTGACCGTTAGTGCGGGGATATCATCGTACCCCGGGTCCGCCGACAACGAGCATGACCTTCTGACCAATGCTTACAGGGCCCTGGGGTCAGCCAAGGCGGAGGGAACGGACAGCATAAAGCTCTGGGAGGACAGCCCCTGACAACGGTGCCTGGCTCAGGTGTTGCCGTTCGACTCTCCACCCAAACGGTGCCTGGCTCAGGTGTTGCCGTTAACTTGTTCACACAAACGCTCTCCGTAATGCAACGCAGGTGCCTGGCACCACGTCTATAAGCGATAACGCAAGACAACACCCGCAACAGCCCGGGGCAAGAATGACGCACTGGTGCCTGTCACCAGTGCGTCATTATGCAACAGCCCGGGGCGATTACTACTGCCAGAACGGCTTCACGGTAACATCGAACCCCGGGTCGCCGGCCGCCTTGATGATATAGACCGGCGTGTTGGCCTCCACCATCTCGAACAACTGCTCCACGTCCCGCATGTGCATCCTGATACAGCCGTGCGACACCGACCGCCCGATCGAAGAGGACGCCGATGTGCCGTGTATCAGCACCCCCGATGCGTTAAGCGGCAGTGCGCGTGTACCCAGCGGGTTGCCCGGCCCGGGGGCGATGGAGGGAGGCATGCCACTGGCCCATGCGGTCCCCGGGTTAATCCATGTAGGATTTCTCTGCTTTGCGACTATCTTCCATTGCCCCACCGGGGTCGGGTAACGAGCCGAGCCGCAGGCGATTGGCAGCTGAATCAACAGTTGTTCGCGATTGTAAAGCGAGAGCTTGTGTTCGGCCAGGTTGAGAATAATAAACTGCCCGAACACCGAGTCGATGATAGCGGCGGGGGTGCGCCCCACCTGCACGTCAACCACGCGCTGGGCCGTCCCCAACGCCTCCCGGGTATCGGCCAGAAGCAGTTCGGGGTCGGCCTGGCGCCCATCCATGGCCGGTACGATCACCGGCACACCGGAGGTAACATCGATGTACGCGTCATGCGGATGGCGGTTGATCCCCGCCAGGGCGTCCTGCAGGAACGCGCTTACCATCTCGTCGTTGTTTGCCGCCAGCAGGGAAACGTTGATCTCCTTGGGCCGGTTCATGAACCGGCGGCCCATCCGCTCAAAGAGGTTTACGCTCCATGCCTGGCTGTAGGCACGGTCCACCATCTCCTGGTACTCCAGATTGAGCCCGAGCCTGTCCGGCGCGGCCTGGTACTCCTCGCCGTCTATCTTGAGCGTGAGAGGGCGGTTGGCCACCTCGGCCAGCTCCTTCTGGCATTTCTCCAGCGCCTCGGTCTTGGTGAGCCCGGAAACGTTCACCCCGACGATGCTTACGCCGCCGGGAAAAGATCCAAAGGAAAACAGGTCCTGGATAAGAAGATACGAGAACATGCCCACCACCAGCGACAGCAGCAGCAGTCCCCCGATAATTAGCATTACCGTCGATAGCTTCCTCTCTCCCAGCCAGAGCGCCGGGCGCGAGGAAACACCAACTGACTTCAACTCATCATCCTCCTGAGTCCCTACGGTATTGGGAGCATTATAAGCGCCACCGGGCCGCCTTACAATGCCAAATGTCAACTCCCATTACTCTTACACCGCTGGAGCCTTCATCCCTTCCCGGCGGCGTCTATCGCGGCGCGCGCGGCACCGCGTATCTTGTCCGCGCGCTCCTGGGTCAGGACTCTGTCACCGGAACTCCCGGCGCTGTGGATAGCACCAAGTAACACACTTAATGCTTTGACGGCATCCTCTCCACCAATGTTTCCAAGGGCCCTCACCGAAACGTACACCTTCCCCCAGCAGTTGGTGCTTAGAAAGTCGCCCGCGGCGGCGCGCTCTTCCAGGAAGCGGCCCAGTAGCGGAACCGACTCCGCCAGGCGGCTCCTGCCATAGACCCCGATCGCCTGGTGGTCGAGGCAACCGCGGGACAGCAGGCGCATCGGGTAGCCATCAGGGTCCGCTCCGGACAGCACGCGCCGGGCGCCGTTGACGACCCTCTTATTGTCATCCGCGATGAACTCCTCGAGGAAAGACGCGTAAGCCTCATCCCCGTAGAGGCCGCCAAGCGACTCGATGGCGGCGAGGCGCACATCGGGCCCCTCCCCCCGCCGGTCCCGGGCAACCGAGGCCAGCGCCATCCTCGCCCTCTTCCCACCGACCTCGCCCAGCGCCCGTACGGCCATCACCCGGAGCCCCCGCGACGGGCCCGCGAGCACCTTCAGCAGGTACCCGGCGTCCCCCCGCCTCTTCGCCTCCTCTATGCCGGCTTCAGCCTTTTCCAGCCCGATATCGTCGTCCAACCAAACCCCCGATACGTTTCCCTCCCCAGCACCAGGTAATTATCACATACCCGACAATTCTACACGTATGCACGTATGGGGCCTGGCCCCTTAGGTGCGTTTTGCACGGTTGGGGCCTGGCCCCTTGGGTGCGTTTTACCAGAGATTGGCAAAAATATTGCGTTTTGTACCCGGTACAATCTTGCGTTTTTTGCGTTTGTACCGGCATTCCCGTATAATTTCTTACTGAAGTGGAGCATTTAGTGGATACCGATATCAGGAAGAATAGATGGAAAGGGATCCCGCCCCGAGAAGGCGGGTTTGCTTTTGCTTGCTTCCTTACCGCTCTGATGGCGCTCACGCTGGTTCAGGCCACGTTCTCGGTGGGGCTGGCCCAACAGGAACAGCAACCCACCGGCAGCGACACGGCCCTCATGGACCTTGTGACGCTCGACATGGAGATAAGTGACCTGAACTCGCGTCTTGACGAGCTTGCGGTTGAGATGGACGAACTGGAGCGCCTGATTGAGGAGGGCGAGTCGACTGTGGCGGAGTTCCGGGAGAAACTCGCCTCCCGGCGCCAGGCACTCAACAACCGGGCCCGCAGCATCTACATGAACGGCGGAAACAACAAGCTGGTCATGCTTTTCTCCTCCGACGATGTCAGCGACTTCTTCAAGCGCGCGGAGTACATGGACAAGGTCACCGCCGAGGATGCGAGGCTTATCAGGAGCGTGAAGCAGGAATCCGAGAGACTTGACGACACGCTCGCCGAGTTGAATAGCCGCAAGGAGGAGGTCAAAGGTGTCACCCGGGACCTGGAGTCGCGCAGGAGTACACTTCAGAAGAGCAACTCCGAGCGCGAGGGGTTCCTCGCCCGGGCCGGGGAGGAAAGTGAACAGCTTGAGAAGCACTCACAGGAGGTCGAGTCGAACTTCGACGAGATAAACCAGGACTCCGATTTCCGGCACACCGGCAGGTTCCTCACTATGCGCGCGACCGCCTACTCACCCGAGGAGCCGGGCTTGAGCGACACCACGGCGTCGGGCCTCAAGGCCCAGTACGGGGTTGTGGCGGTCGACCCGTCGGTTATTCCGCTCGGCACCAGGCTTTTCATCGACGGCTACGGCCACGCCATCGCCGCGGACACCGGCGGCGCCATCAAGGGCAACCGCATCGACCTGTGCTTCAACACGCTCGAGGAGGTAACCGCCTACGGTTGCCGCACCGTAAGGGTCGAAATCCTGGACTAATCGCCTAATCGCCCTTGAAGTCGCGGATCGCCCGCGCGACCTCGTCTATCGACACGTTTCTCCGCATTGCGTCGGGAAGCGACCGGAGCAGCACCCGCCCGTAGCGCTTGGAAGTCACACGGCTGTCCATAATAATGACCTGACCCATATCCTGCCTGGTGCGGATAAGGCGCCCTACCCCCTGCTTGAGGCGAAGCGCCGCCAGCGGGAGGTTGAGGTCCATGAAATCCGAGCCGCCACCCTGACGTACCAGCTCGCTGCGGGCCTCGAATACCGGCCTTCCCGGGCTCTCGAACGGAATGCGTGTAACCACCACCACACGCAGGGTGCTTCCTCGGGCGTCCACCCCCTCCCAGAAGCTCGCTGTCCCGAAAAGGCTCGCGCCTTTGTCCTCCACGAACTCCTCGGCCAGCCGCCTGCGTGAGTGGCCGGGGCGCTGGCACAGGAGGTTGTGCCCCTGACGGCGCAGGTCATCCACCAGGCTCTCGTAGGTGTCCATCATCAGTCGCCGGTTGGTAAAGAGGGCCAGCACGCCACCCCCGGCGGCAATTATAACCTCGCGCAGCACCTCCGCGATTCTTTCCCTGTACTCACTGGAGGTTGGGTTGGGCATATCGTGAAGCAGGAGCAGTTGCATCTGGCGCCTGAAGTCGAACGATGATTCCAGGATGACGCCTCGCGACCGCCGCCCGCCCTCGATATCGAGGCCGACCCGGGAGCGGAAGAAGTCGAAGGAGCCCTTCACGGTGAGCGAAGCGCTGGTCATTGCCAGCGACTCCAGGTCGTGGTACAGCGTAGCGGCAAGGCACTCACCAATATCTACCGGCGTGATCTTGACCGACTGGTACTCGAAACGCTCCGGGTTCGCCACCGTTGCCCAGCGCACCAACCCATCGGGCTCGGTGGAAAGCGCCAGTTCGAGAACGCTCTTCATCTCGGCGACCTTTTCCGCCTTTCCCCCCAGGTCGCCCATCAGGTACTCCAGGTCATCGGAGCCATCCCCCCTCTCCTCCACCTCGGCCCGGATACGCGCTATGCACACCAGCAGCCGATACAGGCTGTCGCGCAGCGCCCCGGCCTCGGTCGCGAACCGCGCGTACTCCACGGACTCCATCTCCGCCGCGCTGAACCGTATGTCGACCGAACCGTACTGGTTTTCCCGGTAGTACTCCGAGAGCGCCAGGAAAAGCTTCTCCACGTCCTCCAGGCAGGCCTCAACCGCTCCCCGCGCCTCTGTGATACGGTACTCGACCGCATCGATTGCCCCCCGCCCCAGGCAGCTCTCCAGGGCCGCGGGGAGGTCCTGGAAGAACCCCCCTCCATCTACCGGTGAGTACAGGGAGTTCAAGAACCTGTACGCGTCCCGGTAGGAAACCTCCTCGGTAAACTGCTCGGTGGCGACATCCTCCAGCGTGTGGGCCTCGTCGACGATCGCGTTCTCAAACGGAATGTTGATGCCGGTCAGCAGCAGGGAGTGGTTGACCACCACTATATGTGAACGCTTCGCCCTGTAGAGGGCCCTCCGGTAGAAGCAATCGCCGCTCCGGGCGAACGGGCAGCGCGGGCCGGGGCACTCCCGGTGGTTTGCCAGCACCTGCTCGTCAAGCCGCCGGATGTGAGACACGTTCAACAGCGAGACATCGCCGGTCTCGCTTTCCGTCACCCAGTTGATCAGCATCCCCAGCATCCCCACCTGGTCCGCCGCGAGCTTCTTCTTGCCGTTCACCATGTTCTGGAGCTTTCGCAGGCAGATGTAGTTCCTGTACCCCTTCAGGACGGAATACCGGAAGTACCCTTGGTCCATCGCGCTCTCCAACAGGGGAAGGTCCTTGGTGTAGAGCTGGTCCTGGAGGTTTAACGTCTTGGTCGAAACCACCACCGGCAGCCCGGTGGCGCGGGCCCACAGCACGCCGGGCACAAGGTAGGCGAGCGACTTCCCGGTGCCGGTTCCCGCCTCGACCAGCAGTATCTCCTTGTCCTCGAACGCCTGGCGAACCAGCCCCGCCATCTGCAGTTGCTCGTCCCTTTGCTCGTAATCGCTGAACTGGGACACCAGGGGGCCTTCGGCGCCGAAGAAGGAGGTGACCTCGTCAGTGGTCACGGTCTCAAAGGACCGCCCTCCCTCAAGCGGCGATATATCCTCCCATTGGCTGTCCCTCCTCGTTATGTCGCCGATCCTCAACTGATCGACACGCCTCCCGCCGGATCGCTCCTCGAGCACCCTGCCCAACAGGAGAGACAGGCCTCCCCCTCGGGCCGGGACGTGGTCCACCATGGCCCGTATAATCGAAAGGTTCATGTTGTAGAGACCGTTGAGCAGTACCTCGAAGACCCCCACCAGTGTCCGGACGTCGTCTATCGCCCGGTGGGCCTGTCCCGGGTCAATGTCCCATATCGAGGCGATATCCACCTGGCGGTGTCCGCGAAGGGACGGGAGAAGCATCACCGCGAGGTCCAGGGCATCCAGGTACGGACTGGTGAACCTGCCGAGGTCCATCCGGGTATACAGGCTGCCCAGGAACCTCTCCTCCAGTCTTGAGTAGGCGACCAATGTGCTTTCGCCAAGGAACCCGGCGAGCTTACCGACGAAATCCTCGATTCCGGGGCTTTCACGTACCATCTCATCATCGATGCCGGTAAGCCGCGTGATGAAAGGCGGTATCGCGCAACCGGGGTTGATGAGAGAGCTGCACTCCTCGACTATTTCGCCACCGGCCACCCGGGCGGCGGCCACCTCGATGATCCTGTCCTGCTCAGGGTCGAACCCGGTGGTCTCCAGGTCCACGGCGCAGTACTCCATGTCCCCGCCCAACATGGTCTGGTACTCCCGGGTAAGACCCGGAAAGGACAGGTACTTCTTCTTCACCTTGTCGCTACAGCGTAAGAACAGGTCTGTGGACAACTCACTCTTCCTTTACAACAGGTTATCTCCCGCGACTACCGCTCCGGCTGGTAGACCAGCATGTCCTCCACTGGATGCCTTACCCCGGCCCTCTCCCGGGCCACCGGCCGACCCAGCGCAACCACCGCCACCATCTCGAGGTCCCCGGACACCTTGAGCAGTTCCTCGGCTTCCTGGCGCCTGTTCAGTATCTCCCCCAGCCAGCACGCCCCCAGCCCCATGTTGTGCGCCGCCAGCAGTATATTCTGGAGGGCCGCGCCGCTCGACTGGAGGTCCTTGGTCCGATCGTAAATCTCCCGGCCATCGAGGAAAACGGCTATCAGCACCTCCGCCCCCGACACCACCCCCCGGTACTTCGTCAGCTCGGACAGGCCGTCTATCAAGACACGATTGGTCACCTTCATGAACCTCCACGGCTGGTTGTTAAGCCCCGAGGGGGCCCACCGGGCGGCCTGGAGCAAGCGATCGAGTTCGTCGTCAGTCACCGCTTCCCCTGTGTACTCCCTGACGCTTCGCCGGGTTCTTATTGCTTCCATAGTTTCCATCGGGAATCCTCCACTGTCTCCACACCCGCTACCCCAGGTAATCCAGGACCTATTAGTATGACATCAAAGGACGCGGTGATCTCTCATACCTCCAGGGAGTCCGCCGGGACCTCAGGGCTCTTCCTCACCCGGCGGACACCTCCATGACCGGCAGCGTGACGCCGGAAGAGTGCTGCTCGGTGTGGAACAGGCGGTAGAACGAAGGCGTGAGTGATGGCAGGACGTATAACGGATCCGAGGCGCAGACCACCAGCCGGACCCTGTGCCCAGTGGGAAAACGGTGGGCGCAGGCGATGAGGTCGAACCGGAACAACTCCACCGAATCCGGCTCTATGTCCTTTCGCGTCAACGCGCAATGTGTCACCAGGCGGCAGAAACCCCGGGGGGACACATCGTAGAGCAACGCGTTTACCTGGCACTCCGTCGTGGAAGACGACAGGTGTAGCTCCACTGACGGGGCCCCGACGATGGGCAGTTCGGCCGCGAGCGGCCCGGTGGTAAAGGACGCGCTGTCGCCGGGAATCGAGAACGGGACCCCCGGGATCGGCAGGTTACGGATGACGTTCGCCCTGATGATCGGCGGGCCGGAGGTCTGGAAGCTGGTAACCGTGTTGTTCACCACCATCTCCGCCGGCTCGTGACCGTCCGCGGGGTCGTCGGCCAGAAAGCCGCTGTTGACCGCGGATGGATGCTCTCCCCTCAGAAAAAACCGCCTTTCTGTCACGCCCTCCGGAGGCCACCGGTCCGCGCCGGCCATCTTCCCGTCCCACGGCTGGTAGTACTTGACGTCCGGCTCCTCCCCTATCCCGTTATCTCGCTCGCCTTTCAGCCAGTAGTCGAACCACCGCCGGGCATCGTCCCACACCTGGTTCGGGAAGAGGACATCACCCCTGCCCGCGTCGAAGCCGTGGAGCCCGTTGGTCATGGTGAGCTTCTTTGGAACCTTCAACCTCTGGTAGTAATCAAGTATCTGGTTGGGCTCAAACAGGTCGTCGTTCCAGGAGTGGACGATGAACATGGGGCAGTTCACGTCGTCCACCTGGTGTATAGCCGAGCGCTCCTCCAGTTCTCCCTTCACCCCTGCGAGGTTCCTCTCCATGACAACCGTCTTGAGCCAGCGAACGAGGTCGTTCTTCATGTCAAACTTCATTGCCCAGATGGAGCCGACGAAAAGGGTCAGGCTCCACAGCGCCTTCCAGCAGCCGTTGGGCATGAGGGAGAAGTTGAGGTCGGTCCATCCGCTCATGGGGGCCGCCGCCTTTATCCGCTCGTCTCTGGCCGCGGCCAGGAACGAGTGGCCGCCCCCGTACGACACCCCGGTTATCCCGATCTTCTCCGGGTCCACCGGCAGGTCCGCCTCGGGACTGGTGAGCCAGGTTATCATGTCCTCAAGGTCGCGCAGCTCCCTGTCGGGCGCGGCGCAGGATACCTCCCCCCCGGAACTCCCCCACCCCCGGCAGTCGTAGGTGAGCACCACGTACCCCCCGCGGGCGAACCGGGGGGCGTACAGCAGGTCGCACTGGGCCCGCCACAGACCCCAGGAATGCACCATGATAATCGCCGGGAACGGCCCCTCCCCCGATGGCACGAAGACGGTTGCGGTTATGGGTATCCCGGCGGATACCTGCACCACCCGCCTCTGCCGGTGGTAAGGAGCGGCGGGCGCGATGTCCCTTTCGGCCACCAGCAGCTTGTCCGAACGCCGGTGGAACGCCTTCCACGCTCCATGGATCGCCCTGGCCGCCAGCGCCAGCGGTAACACCAGGAAAAAGAGTAGACGCCACCGTTTACCGTACTCCCTCAATATACACCTCCATGGTGCACCTCTTAGGGAAAACAGTCTATTACAATGCAAGGAAAAAAAGAAACCTCCCGTCTGTCGAGTATAACAATTCTTCATCAATTCCATTAGAATAACTAATCGATAATGGACTTCGACGGGAGCCGCAACAAGATGGAAGGAAAAAGCGGACTGCTGGTCTTCGACTCGACCAACCAGGCCCTCAAGACGGAACGGCTGCTGAAGTCGGCGGGGGTAGCCTGCACCGTGATACCGACGCCGGTGGAGATAACCGCCGAGTGCGGAATCGCCCTGCTGTTCGACGGGAAGTGGCTGGTGACGGTCACCGAAGCGCTGGCGACGCTGGAAAGCGACGGCCGCCGATTACTGTTCCCGTTCAAGAGAAACCAGCCCGGGGGTGGAAGCGCAAGAAAGGAGGGGTTCGCTTGAGCGAGAATATACGGCTCACCGAATACGCGACGGGTTCGGGATGAGCGTCAAAAGTGGGTCCGGGAGACCTCGAGGAAGTACTATCGCAACTGCCCTGGGATACCGTGCCGGAGTTGATATCAAAGGTGGAGTCCGGCGAGGACGCGGGGGTGTACCTGCTGGACAAGGATACGGCCCTGGTACAGACGCTGGACTTCTTCCCCCCCATAGTGAACGATCCCTACACGTTCGGCCAGGTAGCGGCGGCCAACGCGCTCAGCGATATCTACGCGATGGGTGCGAGGCCTATCACCGCCCTCAACCTGGTGGCATTTCCCTGCTCCCTTGGACTTGATGTGCTGGCGGAGATACTGTCCGGCGGGCACGACAAGGTCCGCGAGTCGGGCGCGGTGATAGTGGGAGGCCACACCATAGATGACGAGGAACCGAAGTATGGGCTCTCGGTAACCGGGTTGGTCAACCCAAAGGAGATGACGACCATCGACGGGGCGAGACCGGGAGACGTGCTGGTGCTCACCAAACCGGTAGGGACCGGAATACTGGCTACCGCCCTCAAGGCGAAGTTTATCGGTGATGGCGACATGGCGGCCGCGATAGAATCCATGCGCACCCTTAACCGTGAGGCGGCGCTCCTGTTCTCGAGTCACGGCGTCACAACCTGCACCGACGTGACCGGGTTCGGGCTTGGGGGGCACCTGTTCGAGATGGTTCGGGCCGGCGGGGTTGCCGCGGAACTATGGGCCGTCGAGGTCCCACTCTTCGATGGAACGCTGGAGATGGGCCGGATGGGCATGATGCCCGCGGGACTTTACCGCAACCGTGAGTACGTGGGGGACGCGGTGCGCGTTGACGGCTCCTGCGACCCTACGTTATTCGACTGCTTGTTCGACCCCCAGACCTCCGGGGGGCTGCTGGGCTCGGTCGGCGAGAAAAACGCCGGGGCGTTGCTGGACGCGCTTCGAGGCGGCCCCTGCCCTGAGGCCTCGGCGGTCGGCCGTATCGTGGAAGGTGAAGTGAAGATTACGATTTGCGAGGAGAAGAAAACATGAGCGCTGACATCGATATTGACTGCAGTGGTCTCACCTGCCCCATACCGGTTATCAAGACCAGGGAGAGAATCGCGGAAGGAGGCGGCGCCTTCTCGGTGTTCGTCGACAACGATGCCGCGTGCGAGAACGTATCTCGCTTTGCCGGGAACTCGGGCTGCTCGGTGGAGGTATCCAGCGTGGAAGGTGGGTTCATCGTACGGGTCACCCCGGGCGAAAAAGCAGCCGAGGCGGCGGAACCGCTCCCCGTCACCCGCCAGGTCCCCGCGGGTGACAAGGTCATCTTCATCGGCTCCGACGAGTTGGGACGTGGCGAACGCGAACTGGGCACCGCCCTGGCCAAAGCGTTCCTCTACGCCTGCACCGAGAACGAGGACCGGCCTTCGAAGATGGTCTTCATGAACTCCGGCGTACGGCTGGTCACCGAAAACGACGAAACGGTGGCCCACGTGAAGCAACTCGAGGACGGGGTATCTTGTGTAACCACCGCTTGTCTGACAGAAAGGGTTCAGGTGTTTCTGCAGAGTGCTCTGAATCTCTGACAGCTGTCTAACACCTGACCCCACCGGTTGGCGAGTGGGGCCATTGGCGCGGGGCACCTTGTTTCCGTATAATTACCAACATGAATCCCCCGGATGAAGAGAGGCGCAAACTCCTGCGGCGAATACCGCAGGTCAACGAGTTGATCGAGTCCATCTGTTCGGACGAGTCCGCCGAAAACGTACCACGACTGGTGCTCCTGGAGGCGACCCGTCGGGTGTTGGATGAGGCCCGCAGGTCTATACTCTCGCCTTCAGGCCCACTCCCGGAAGCGTCAACCCTTGAGCATAGCGCCCTCGCGATGGAGGTTGCCCGGGAGGTTGAGGGCGCCATGAAAATGGGCCTCCGCAAGGTCATCAACGCCACCGGGGTGGTGCTCCACACCAACATCGGCCGGTCTCCCCTGCCGCGTTCGGCGCTGGACGCGGTCGAGAGCGCCTGCGGCGGTTACTGCAACCTCGAGTACCGCCTGGACGACGGCGTGAGGGGCACCCGCCAGGAGCACCTCGAGCCGCTCCTGTGCGCCCTCACCGGGGCCGGCGGGGCGATGGTGGTCAACAACAACGCGGCCGCGGTCCTGCTGGTCCTCCGTACACTGGCCCGGGGACGGGAGGTCATCGTCTCCCGCGGGCAACTCATCGAGATAGGGGGCTCGTTTCGGCTTCCCGATATAATGCACGAGAGCGGGGCCACCCTGGTGGAGGTGGGAACCACCAACCGTACCCGCATCGAGGATTACCGGAACGCCATCGGCCCCAATACCGCCCTTATCATGAAGATACACCAGAGCAACTTCCGTATCGTCGGGTACTCCGAGGACGTCTCCCTTCGCGAGTTGGTGGCAGTGGGCAAACAGCAGTTCATCCCGGTGGTGGAGGACCTGGGCAGCGGTTCCCTGGTGGACCTTGCGCCCTCGGGACTTACCGGGGAACACACCGCCCGCCAGAGCCTCGATGGTGGAGCGGACCTGGTGACGTTCAGCGGCGATAAGCTCCTGGGCGGCCCTCAGGCGGGGCTTATCGTGGGCTCCATAGAGTACGTGGACGCCGTTCGCAAGCACCCGCTCACGCGGGCGCTCAGGGTAGGCAAGATGACGGTGGCCGCCCTTGAGGCCACCCTCCGTGAGTACCTCGACCCGGAGAGCGCCCGGGAGTCGGTGCCGGCGCTCAAGATGCTCTCGGAGCCCGAAAGCTCGGTCAGGCGCCGCGCCCGAAGGCTGAAACGGAGGATAGACAGTTCGGGAGCGGCGGGCGTCACCTGCCGGCTGACCGACGAGGTCTCCCGCGCCGGCGGAGGGTCTCTGCCCACCGCCGAGATACCCACCTGCTGCCTTGCCGTCACCCACTCCGGCCTATCTGCCCCGGACCTGGAAAAACTGCTCCGCGGCTCCGACCCGGCGGTGCTTCCCCGGGTCAAGGACGACACTGTCCTCCTCGACATGCGTACGGTAAGCGACGATGAGGTCGCCGTCCTGGCCGGGATTATCGCCTCTATCGACCAGTAATGCCCTTTCAAGGAGGCTATCGCTGACCGTGGAACCACACCGCAACGTAATCATCGGTACGGCGGGGCATATCGACCACGGGAAGACCGTGCTGGTCAAGGCGCTTACCGGCCGTAACACCGACCGCCTGGCCGAGGAACAGCAACGCGGCATCTCGATAGACCTGGGGTTCGCACCCTTTCTGCTCTCGGACGGCTCCACGGCGGGAATCGTTGACGTCCCCGGTCACGAGAACTTCATCCGCAACATGATGTCGGGCGCTACCGGGATCGACCTGGCGTTGCTGGTCGTCGCCGCCGACGACGGCGTTATGCCGCAGACCAGGGAACACCTGGCCATACTGGACCTCCTGGGGGTATCCTCCGCGGTGGTGGCGGTGACCAAGACCGATCTCGCCGGCGAAGAGTTCGTGGAACTGGTGACGGATGAGGTGAAAGACCTCCTGGAAGGTACCGGGCTCGCTGGCTCACCGGTCATCCCCGTCTCCGCCGTCTCCGGCGAGGGCATCGACGCGTTAAAGGAAGAGTTGGAACTGCAGGCCGGGCTGGTCCGCCTGAAGGACGAACAACTGCCGGCACGCCTCCCCATCGACCGGGTTTTCACCCTCAAGGGCATCGGCACCGTAGTCACAGGGACCCTCTGGAGCGGGACCGTCGGCGACACCGACCACCTTGAACTGCTGCCCGGCGGGATGGGCGTCCGGCTCAGAAGCCTGCAGGTCCACGACAGGAGCAGGGATACCGTCTTTGCCGGAGAGCGGGTCGCCGCCAACCTCGCCGGCGTTTCCCACGATGATGTCACCCGCGGAGACGTCCTGGTGACGCCGGGCACAGTTCGCCCCACCTACATGGTTGACGCCTCGGTAACGGTCCTGAGCGACTGTAAGAGGCCCCTTAAGCGCGGGACAAGGGTAAGATTTCACCACGGCACCCGTGAGGTCATGGGCCGCATCTATCCACTGGAAGGCGACCGGGTGGCGCCGGGAGAAACACGGCCGGCGCAGTTGCGCCTGGAGTCGTTGGTAGTTTGCGCCCCGGAGGACAGGTTCATCATCAGGAGTTACTCCCCGGTGACCACCATCGGAGGGGGCACAGTGGTCGATGCCCACCCGGTCAAGCATAAGGCCGCCGGCGGGCGCACCGTCTCAGATTTCCACGAGCTGGAGGTGGGAGGGACGCGGTCTCTGGCTGTCTTCCTCACCCGTGCCCGGAAGCCGGTAACATCCGAGAACCTGATACTTGAATCCGGCCTTTCCCCGGCTGTCGTCAATGAAGGCATAAAACAGCTTGTAAAAGATGGAGAGGCGGTGACTTTCAGCGGGAAAGGAGTAACGGCATACCTCGCGTCGGAGAGATACGAAGAGCTGGCGGATGGGCTGGTGGGCATCGTGACCGAGTTCCACCGGACGAAACCTCTTGCCGAGGGCATAGCCAAGGAGACACTCAAGAAGAAAGCCCTCGAGGGTTGGGATAGCCGGACGGGGGAAATCCTTATGGAAAACTTATCCCGCGAAGGCCGTTTGGAAGTGGACGGCAACCTGGTACGCCTCCACGGCGCATTCGCATCCGTCTCCGAAGAACAGAAGCGCATGCTGGCCGGGATAACCGGCCGCATCGAGGGGAACCCGGTGTCCCCCCCGTCCCTGGGCGAGCTGTCGGAGGAGTTAGGCAAGAGCAGGCAGACGCTCTCCGAACTACTGGAGGTGGCCCAGAGGGATGGAACGCTGGTCAGGGTCTCCCCGGAGCTCTACTTCTCCCGCCCGGCCCTGGAAGACATCGAGGGCATGCTTACCTCAGCGGCCTTAAGTGATGGTATAACCGTAAGCGATTTCCGGAAGCTGATAGGCACCAGCCGCAAGTACGCGCTTCCGCTTCTCGAGTACTTCGACCGCGTGAAAGTCACCGTCCGCGTGGGCGATAAGAGAAGGTTACGTACCTCGTTCCATGAACACGGTTAAGCACCGAGAGCGTCGAAGCGCCGCTCCGGCAAGGCGCGTGACCGAGACGTACTTCTGTAGTACTTCGAGGGAGCGGAACGCAGCCGGTGTGGATGCAGCGGCGTTCGAATGCAAGTGTGTTCATGGAGCGGGGTACTTTTGGTAGCCGTGTGTTATGATTCTGCGCAAGTATTCGGAGGTGAATCCGTCCTGGTGGGCGGCGCGGTCTTCAAAACCGTTGTGGCGTCCTAACCGGCGCTGGGTAAGTTCGATTCTTACGCACCTCCGCCAGAACGGGAGGTCCCCGAATTGGGGCTTGATATATCATTGCTGGAGACGTTCAAACTTGTAGCCGACCTCGAATCGTTCAGCGAAGCCGCCCGCAGGTTGGGCATCTCCCAGCCGGCTGTTTCTCTCCAGATAAAATCGCTGGAGAAGGATCTTGGCGCCTCGCTTATCGACCGCTCCGGCGGAAAAGTGGTTCTCACCCCCGCGGGCAGAACCGCGTACGGGCACGCACTTAAACTGCTGGAAGGCCTGGACGAGATGCTGGCCGACATCCCCCGGGCCACCGGCGATGTTGCGGGGCACCTTCTGATCGGCGCGGGGACTATCCCCGGCGAGTACCTCCTGCCGCCGCTCATAGTCGGGTTCAGGACGGCATACCCGCGGGTCACAGTATCCCTCTACATCAGCAACTCCCGGGAGATACTCGACAGGCTGGAGCGGGAGAGCATCGAGATCGGCTTCGTCGGCTCTCCTCCGGGAAAGCCGCATGTCGAGCGGGCGTTCTCCGAGGACCACCTGGTACTGATAACCCCTCCGCAACACCCGCTGGCCCACGGGCGGGCGGCCACACTGGAGGCGATCGCCTCCGAGCCGTTCGTTAACCGGGGGGCGGGCAGCGGCACCAGGAAAAACGTGGAGTCCGCGTTCGCCTCGGAAGGCATCGAACCGGACGGGCTGAACGTTGTTACCGAACTCGGCTCCACCCGCGCGGTAATCAGCGCGGTAATCTCGGGAATGGGCGTTTCCATCGTGAGCAACAGGGCGGCGGAGCACCCCGCCGAGTCCGGCCTCCTCTACATGTGCCCTATTGACGGAACCGATCTTACCCGGAAGTTCTTCGCGGTATACTCGGAGGACAGGCCGCTGTCGGTTGCCGCGGAGAAGTTCCTGGAACAGTGTCTCCCGTGAACGGCAGAGCCCCGGGGAAGCACCCGGCCATCATCACCGTCACCTCCTCCTCCCGGAAAGCGGGTAAAAGTGTTCTGGCGTCTTACCTGGTCCACGAGTTGGGGGCCGAGTTCGGTCTCAAGGTCAGCTCCGGCAGCCACGCCCCGACCGGCTCACTCACCTCTGACATCGGCACAATCGCAACTCCCGGCACCGACACCGGCAAGCTTGTGGAAGCAGGCGCCCGCCGCGTCCTGTGGGTCCATGCGGACCCCGGGCATCTCCGTTCCCAACTCGAGCGCGCCATGTCGATGTTCCCGGAAAAAGGCCTGCTGGTAGTCGAGGGCAACAGCGCCTCTGCTTACATTGAAGCCGATTACGCCGTCTTCCTGATGGGAGTCCCGTTTGAAGCGTTCAAGCCCTCCGCACTGCCCGCCCTCCAGCGGGCGGACCTGGTCCTGGTATGCCGTTCAGGCGCGCTGCTGGACGTGGAGCCGTCACTCCTGGAGAAGGAGCTTGCCCCCATCGCCCCCCGGGCCCGGATCATCTTCTACGACGAAGACAGCAGGGCTGAAGCACTGTCCGAAACCGCCCGTCTCATCCGCGACCGTCTAAAATGACACGCTGGAATGACACGCTGGTGCCTGGCACCAGCGTGTCATTCCTTCTTGTCTAACCGCCGTTTGTCTGACAGGGAGGGGTCAGGCTGAAGCCTGACCCCACTGTCTTGCGCTATCGCTAAGCGACCGCCTTTACCTCGCCGAACTTCTTGCGCACGAACATGCGGTCAAGAAGCGGCGCGAAGGCGTTCCCGATAAGGATCGAGAAGGCGACGGCCCCGACAGGCGCCGCGTACAGCCGTATTACAACGACCAGGACGCCTATCAGCACTCCGTAGACGATCTGTGCCCACCTGTTATCGGGACTGGTCACCCAGTCGGTGGCCATGAAGAACGCGCCCAGCATCAACCCGCCGGCGAGAATGAAGTACAACGGGTTCTCGCCCAGTATCGCCGACAGCACGAAGCAGGTGCCCAGTATCGACGCCGGTATCTGCCAGGTGACGTGGCCCTTGTAGATGAGGTAGGCGGCCCCGACCAGGATGGCCAGAACCGAAACCTCGCCAAGGGCGCCGCCCGCATGACCGAAGAACAGGTCCCAGTAACCGGGGCGGAACCCCGAGAGGGGACCGGAGCCGACGCCGATGAACGTCAGCGGCGTCGCGGTGGTCACCCCGTCGATGCTACCCAGGTTGTAAGACACCTGCAGCGGCACTCTGGCCATTATCATGAGCGTTGCGAACCCGAACAGGGCGGGGTTGAACAGGTTGCTGCCCAGACCGCCCATAAGCTCCTTCACAATGGCTACCGCTATCACCACCCCTATCACTACCCACCACAGCGGTACCGCCGGGGGCAGCAGCAGGGCGAGCAGGAGGCCGGTCACAATGGCGCTGAAGTCGCCTATGTTGGCCTTCTTGCCCATGATGGCCCGCATCACCAGCTCACAGAGAATGGCGGTGACTACGGCGACCGCCAGGTTCACCACGGCGTAGAGCCGGAAGAACCCTATCGACACCGCGATCAAGGGGATGAGGGCTATGGCGACATCTCTCATCGCCGAGCCCATCAAGCCCTTTTCCCGCAGGTGCGGCGGTGACGATACAATCAGGTCTTGACTTGCCACGTAATTCCGCCCCCTTTCACTTCTTCTCCGCGGCGGTAAGCTCCGCCTTTGCTTTCCGGACATACGCGATGTGCGATATTCCCGAGGGGCAGACGTACGAGCAACAACCGCACTCGAAGCAGTCGTTCACCCCGAACTTATCCGCCATCTCCCACTTGCCCACCTTCGCGTATTTCACGATGAAGTTAGGCATCAGGAACATCGGGCAGGCGTCCAGGCACTTGTCGCACCCGACGCATCTCTGCTCTTCCTCCACATCCACCGAGGCGCTGTCGAAAACGACCACGCCGCTGGTACCTTTCACTACGGCGGCGGTGAGGTCCTTCTGGGCCCAGCCGGTCATCGGCCCTCCCATTATGACCTTGCCGGGTGTCCCGGCAAACCCGCCGCACTGCTCGATCAAATGCTCGATCGAGGTTCCCACCTTGACCAGCATGTTCTTCGGTTCCTTGATGCCGGGACCGGTCACCGTGATGACCCTGTCAATCACCGGCTTTCCGGTGGACGCGGCATCCTGGAGCGCGACCGCGGTGCCCACATTCTGCACCAGGACGCCGACCTCGCTGGGCAGCTTGCCGGGAGGAACCCGGCGGCCGGTTATAGCGTCGATCAGCATCTTCTCCGCGCCTTCAGGGTACTTGACCTCGAGTATGGACACGTCGATACCCGCCTCACCGGCAAGCTTCGCGGTGAGCGTGTCGGCCGCGTCCATCTTGTTGGCCTCCACCCCGATGTAGCCCCGCTGGGCGCCGACCGCCTTCATCATCAGCTTGAGCCCGGCGATCAGATCGTCGGTACGCTCCAGCATCAAGCGGTGGTCGCAGGTAAGGAACGGCTCACACTCGCAACCGTTAATGATAACGGTGTCGATGGGCTTGCCCTCCGGCGGCGAGAGCTTGACGTAAGTCGGGAACGCCGCGCCCCCGAGTCCCACCAGGCCCGCCTCCTTGGCGATGTCCCTTATCTGGTCAGCGCTCAAGTTCGAGGTGTCCCTCTTGTCGGTCCACTTCGAAGGCTGGCCGGGGTCGGGCGTGATAACCACCGACTGCACGAGAGCACCCGTGAAGTCGGGGCGGTCCTCGATCGCCTTCACCGTACCGGACACGCTGGCGTGAACGGGCGCCGAAATGAACGCCTCGCTGGTGCCTATCTTCTGCCCGGCTTCAACCCTGTCGCCGACACTCACTGTCGGGCTGTCGGGAGCCCCAACATGCTGCTGCATCGGTATTACCACTTCAGCAGGGAGAGAGATTTCAACAGTCGCCCTGTTGGCGGTGGCCTCCTTTTGGTACGGAGGATGTATTCCACCTCGGAATGTCTTTAGTTCCACCTGTAATCCCTCCTCTCCTACTCTTCCAGCTTATATTGCTCTTCGAGGCCACGGTTCCTGGCGTTGATGACCCCGTTTACCACCAGGGCTATTACCAGCCCACCGGCCGCGAAGGCGCCCCAAGGCTTTGTAAGGGCCTTCCACGCCTTCACTCCAAGCGGTATTGATGGGTCATTCGGCAGGCCGTAAGCCTCGGGTTCATCGACCAGCACGTAGATGTACATCAAGCCGGAGACCTCGTCCTTCCCGTAAACACGGGCCTTCGCCTGTCCACCCTGCTTGAGTTCCGCCACGCGCTCCTCGGCCCTGGCTATCATCTCGTCGCGGTCCCCGAACACCAGGCATCCGGGGGCGCACGCCTTGACGCAGGCCGGTACGCTGTACTTGTTCACGTCGTTGGCGACCCTGTCCGTGCACATGGTGCAACGGTATATCCCCTTCTTCTTCTGGCTGTAGCCGGGGACATCGAACGGACAGGCGACCCTGCAGTAGTTGCAGCCGATGCACTTATTCGGGTCGGTCACCACCGTCTTGAGAACGGATCCGTCAGCCAGCTTGGTCTCCTGGTAGGTCGTCGCGTTTGACGGACAAACGTCGACGCAAGCCGCGTCGGTGCACTGCATGCACTGCTGCTTGGTGAACAGCCACTGCATCTTGCTGTTCTCGTACTTCTCGTTGAACAGTATCCGCATCCAGGTCTCGGAACCGAGTGTGGGCGGGTTCTCGTATGAACCCCAGTTAATGGTCTCTACGCCCTCGTTCTGGTTCCACTGCTTGCAGGCGACCTGGCACGCGCGGCACGCGGTACACTTGGTTTCGTCAACCAGGATTGCCTTTTCATTTGCCATGCCACATCACCTCCTAAGCTTTCTCGATATCGACAAGGAACGCCTTGTACTCGGGTATCATCGTGTTGGCGTCCCCCACGTGCGGGGTAAGCTGGTTGGCCGAGTAACTCTTTCCCTTCGGCCCGCCAATGCAGCGCCCGGTATACCCGTAATGCCAGGGGATTCCGACGACGTCGGTTTTTATTGTTTCACCGTCAACGACAATATCGAGTACCTGGATCCTGTCGGTCACTATGGCAACCGCGTTCACTTCACCGCGGATGCTCTTCAGCTTCACCCAGTCGCCGTCTGAGATGCCCTTGCGCCTGGCAAGGTCCTTGGACATCTCTATGAACATCTCCGGCTGCATCTCTATCAGCCACGGCGAGTTACGGGTCATCTGGCCCGCCTGCCACATCTCGGTGACACGGTAACTGGTGCAGATTATCGGGTACTTCCCGTTGTCCGCCGAACCGTAGGTGGCCAGCTTGTCCGCCGGCGCCGTCCACAGGTTCTTCATCCAGTTCTCGATGCCCGGGTTTACCTGGGCCGGGTTCATCTCGTTGGCAAACGGCGTCTCGACCGGCTCGTAATGCTCGGGGAAAGGTCCATCGGCGAGCCCGCCCGGCGCGAACACCTGTGCCTTGCCGTAGTTGAGCATGATGTACGGGTTCTTGGCCGAAACATCCGGCGCGACCGGCTTGTCGTCCTTCTTCCAGGCAAAGTCGGGAACGTCGTTGTTCACCCACTGCGTACCATCCCACGTTACCAGGTCCTTGTCCGGGTTCCAGGGGGTTCCACCCGGGTCCGCCGAACAGCGGTTATAGATGATACGGCGGTTCACCGGCCAGCAGAACGTCCAGTTGGAGTACAGCCCCAGCCCGCTGGGGTCCGAGTTGTCCTCCTGGGCCTTGGCCTTGTTCTTGCCCTCCTCGGGATAGACTCCCGAGAACAGCCAGTTCCCGCAGGCGGTCGTCCCATCGTCCATCAGCTTGGTGAAGTTCGCCACCAGCTTGCCCTGCTTGGCGTTGCTGTCCCAGGTGAACCCGTTGAGCTCCTTCAGGACGTCGTCTATGTTGGGCTCCTCGCCGTACGGCCAGTACAGCTCGGTTATGGCCTCGGCGTTGGGGGCCTCGGCATCAGCCTTGTACAGCTCCATCAGTTTCATGGTAAGCATGCTTATGATGGAAGCGTCGGTCCTGGCCTTGCCCGGACCGTCGGCGGCCTTGTAGCGCCACTGTATCCAGCGGCCGCTGTTGCTGATAGTCCCTTCCTTCTCGGTGGAACACACCGCTGGAAGGAGGAACACCTCGGTGTCAATGTCACCCGACTTTACGCCGGGGCGCTTCCAGAAAGCGGCCACCTCGGTCTCCCAGAGCTCGGCCACGACAAGCCAGTCGAGCTTCTCCATCGCGGCAAGCTCCATATTTCCGTTGGGCCCGGAGACCCCGTGGTTCTGGCCCCAGCACATCATGCCCTTTACCTCACCCTTTTCACAGGCCTCGAAGCAGGCGATGTGGCTGTAGTTCTTGCCGTCGGCGACCTTGGGGAACATCTCGTAACCGAAGTCGTTCTCCGGTGTCGCGAAATCCCCCCAGAACGCCTTGAGCAGGCTGTTCATGAACTTGGGGCCGTTCTTCCAGTAGCTGGAGCCGGCCGACTCGACCCTGGCGTCGTTGTACGCCTTGAGGGTCGGGGCCTTCTTGCTGTTGGGCGTGGCCAGGTAGGCCGGGATTATATGCCACAGCAACGCCATGTCGGTCGATCCCTGCACGTTGGACTCGCCCCTGAGGGCGTTTACGCCCCCGCCGCACATGCCGGTATTGCCCAGCAGCAGCTGGAGCAGGGCGAACGTCCTGATGTTCTGGGTCCCGTAGGTGTGCTGTGTGAGACCCATCGCGTACAACAGCGTCCCGCTCTTCTCAGGAGCGCCCGTGGCGCAGTACGCCTTGGCTATCTCCAGGAACTTGTCCTTGTCAACACCGGTAATGGCTGAAACCTTCTCCGGCGTATACCTCTTGAAATGCTCCTTTGACAGCTGGTAAACGCAACGCGGGTCGGCGAGCGTGGGGTCCGTGAGCGGCTGTCCGTCAGGCCCCTTCTTGTACGTCCAGGATTTCTGGTCGTACTTCAGCTTGTCCTTGTCCCAACCGGAGAAGTACCCGGTACTGGGATCAAAGCTGTAGCCGTCGTCGACTATGAACGTCGCGTTGGTGTAGTTGGTTACGTACTCTTTCTGGATCTTCTCCTCGCCGTCGACTCCTCCCAGGGCGTAGTTGACCATCCCCCCGAAGAGGACGATGTCGGTGCCCGGCCTGTTCTGGGCGTAGATGTCGGCGACAGCCGCGGTGCGGGTGAACCGGGGGTCCACCACGATGAGCGTGGCGGGATCATCCTTGCGGTTCATCGCCACCTCCATCCACTTAAACGATACCGGGTGGTTCTCGGCGCAGTTGGAGCCGCAGACCATGAAGCAATCGGAGTTCTTCAGGTCATTCCAGTGGTTGGTCATGGCACCCCGGCCATACGTGTTGCCCAAACTGGCAACTGTGGCGGAGTGTCATATACGGGCCTGGTGTTCCACGTACACCAGGCCGAGTGTTCTCAGCATCTTGACCAGAAGGTAACACTCCTCGTTGTCCAGGGACGCCCCGCCAAAACTGGCGATCGCCTCGGTACGGTTGCAGGTCACCTTCTTGCCGTCGATGTCGTCTTGCTCGATCCAGTTCGCGTCCCGGGTATCCTTGATCTTCTGGGCGATCTTGCTTATTGCATCGTCCCAGGAGAGCGTCTCCCACTTGCTCGCACCCTTGGCCCTGTACATGGGCTCGGTGATGCGATCGGGGTTGACCTTTCCATCAACAAACGAGATCTGGATGAGAGCTGTACCCTTGCTACAGAGAGTACCCTGGTTGATCGGGTGATCGGGGTTACCCTCCGTGTTTACGACCTTATTGTTCTCGGACATCACCAGGATGCCGCACCCCACCGCGCAGTAAGGACAAATCGTTGTGAACTCCTTGGCCTTGGTGATGCGAAGTGGTTCGGTCTTAGCAAGCGCGGGTACTCTGAACCCGAGGTTTACAAGAGCCGCCGCCCCCAACCCGGAGCCGGACAGCTTCAAGAAATCCCTACGCGTTAGTTCCATACCCCCCTCACTTTCTCTACTAGACTGCACTTACCAACAACGACTACGACCCGACCGGTACCCTACTCCCGGCCAGGACCGCCCCGGTCAGAACAACCGCTCACCTCCTTCAGGTTATGTCCTCCAGCGAGTCAAGAGGCATCCGGCACTTTACCGGGAAACCCCGGAGCCGGCCTCAAGCCCTCTTTCTTCGCCGCCAGGTCAAGTCGGACTGTCACTATGTCTTCCAGCGGCAGCAAGCCTCCTCGCTCGCTGTCGCGCCAATCCACCGTCTTCACGTACTGCCTGCAATTCTCGCAGTATTGTACACGCTTCCGCCTGTCATCGTCTACATACAGGTAACTGAGGGAACCTTCAACCCCTTTTTCGCAGAAAGGACACATGGCCCGCATGACGTTCCACGGGGTGTGGCACAGCTTGCACTCCAGCACCCACAGGCCGTCTTCGGGCCTGAACATCCCGATCAGCGGAGGAGTTCCGCAGATAGGGCAAAAACCCTTCTGCCAGTACGAATGGTCCACCTCGGATTCACAGATACTACCATATTTCCTGTAGAAAGGCACAAGCCCCTCCCACAGCACGTTGGAGATGAGCTCGCGGTCATCGTCGCCGCGCCACTCCAGGTCGATTTCCATCCTCTCCCCGGCAAGCACCAGGTTCCTGGTGGTGGAGAACCCCTCGTCGCTCAAGCCATCCCACGACAGGACGTCGTCGTGGTAAGGGAACCCGTCGGGCCTACCCTCCAACACACGGAGCATCTTCCCCGCGACCTCCCGGAACAGGGCCACATCGATCTCCAGGTCGCCGGGGTCGAGGAGAGGTGTCCCCTCCTTCAGGCTGTCCTCTATCTCCCCGGCGGACGGCCCGGCGGCAGGGACCACCTTCTCCAGCGCCTCCTGCTGCACCTCCATTATCGAGCCGTACATCCCAAGCGCGTCAGCGTACTCCGGGTAACGGCTCTTGTACTCTCCCACTGACTTCCGGACCCCCTTGACCCCGGGGTCCTCCGCGTGCAGGATTATCGACAACTCATCCTCCTCAGTCAGATCAACCGGCCGTCCGCGCAACCTGCTTTCGCTTCCCGACGGTAAACCTGGCCAGCAGTATGCTCATCTCGTACAGAAGTACCATCGGGACCGCCACCATCAACATTGTTATCGGATTCCAGTCCGGTGTAATGACGGCGGCGAATAGCAAGATGATAATGTAAGCATACCTCCATTGTCTTCGCAACTGCTCCGGCGTCAGTACCCCGAGCGCCACCAGCATCCATATGAATATGGGCGTCTCGAACGCGATCCCGAAAGCAAGCATGAACCATCCGGCGAAGCTGACGTACTCGCTGGCGGACAGTACGGGGCTCATCTGCCCCGCCGCCAGGTCGAGGAGCCAGGTGATGCCGACCGGCATTATGTAGTAGTAACCAAGGGCGACGCCCGCGGAGAAAAACGCCAATATCATCAGCATCACCGCTATGGTGAACGACCTGTCCTTCCGCTTGAGCGCTGGAGAAAGGAACGCCAGCACCTCGAAGAGAACCACCGGGAGGGCGAGCAACACCCCTCCGAAAAGCGTCAGCTTGAACCGCACCAGGAACGGCTCCATGGGTTTCAAGTAATGCAGGGTTATATTGCCCGCCGGGCCTTTCAGGATATCCAGTATGTCCCAGGCAAAAATCCAGGATACCCCGCAGCCGGCCGAAACGGCCACAATGCAAACTATTATTCTGCGCCTTAATTCCTCCAGATGCTGGAGGTAGGTCATGCGGCCCCGTTTAACAGCCACCGCTTGAAGTGTCTATTTCTTGCTCTCGTCAGTCGAACCGGAATCATCGAGGCCCTTTTTGACCTCTTCTTCAATTGAAGAAGTAGAATCCCGGAACGCCCTCAGCGCCTGGCCCACCGACTGCCCCACCTTGGGCAACCTTGAAGGCCCGAAGATAACCAGGGCGATGACGAGTATGATTACCAGTTCCGTCGGCCCGAGTCCAAACATCTTTCAAAACCCCTTTACATACTTCGCAGCGGCTTTGTGCCACTGTCATGGTTACGGTGAATGTTAACGATGGCACCCCACGATGTCAACAGCAGCGGGCAGGCTATACCCTCGTCGCACAGGTACTGTGCGCCCTTCATCCCTTCCATTATCCACTCTATAGGTCTCTCACCCACCTTGCCGTCAACCATTTGTTCCACCTTCCAGCGCTTCTCGCCCGGCCTCCATGAGCCTGGCAAGCTCCCACACCCGGTACGCCACCGAGCGGGCCGATGCCAGTCCCAACCGGTCCTCGGTCACCAGATGCCGCTCCCCCTTGATGGTGCCTCCCGCGCCCTCCAGGCTGGAGAACGCCCCACCGCCCAGGATGCCCAGGTCGGGAGCGGCTATCACCATCGTCAGGACCTGGAACGCGTTGTTGATGGTCACCAGCGTGAGTTCCACCCCCGCGCTCCGGAACCAGGCCACCGCCAGGGCCCCTCCCACCTTGTTCCTCATCGCTCCCCGGGTGAGGTTCCCATGCACGAAAAGACGCAGTCGGTCAATGAAGTTGGCGCATGTGCCGGAAAGCCTCAGGAAGTGGACCGGGGATGCGATTATCACGCCGTCCGCCTCCATCAGGGCGGGGTAGATTTCGTTCATGTCATCGTTCACGCCGCAGTACCGGCCGGGCACCTGCTTCTTCATGCACCAGTTGCAGTGCATGCAGGGACCCACCGTCATCCCGGAAAGGTCGAAGCGGGTAACCTCGACCTCCGGCTTGTCGTCATACTCCTCCAGGGCATGGTCCATCAAGGCCTCTACGTTACCCCCCGATACCAGGCTCCCGCTTACCGCCACTATCTTCATCTTGCGAATCCTCCTTTCCCGGGCCGGACATGTGCAAAAGGGGCCAGGCCCCTTTTGCACATCAGTAACCGAGTTCTCTGAGCTTCGTGTCGGTTATGCCGAAGTAATGCGCGATCTCGTGAAGCACCACCCGCCTGATCATCTCCGGTACCGGTATCCCGGTCTTATCACATATCATCTCGATGGGCTCTCTATATATGGATATCTTATCAGGGAGGATCAACTGGTATCCCCATCCCCTCTCGGTCAGCGGCACACCGTGATAGAGGCCGAGGAGTGTTCCACCCCGTGGAACTCCCACCTGGTCCAGGTCCGCCCGTGAAGGTCTTTCCCGGACGACTACTTCTACGTTCTCCAGCCTGTCGGCAAACTCCCCTGGCAGGTTCTCCACCACTCCCGCAACGGCCTTCTCGAACTCCTCGGGCCGCATGGCAACCACTAGCGCTTCGTCTTCTCCGCGAGCCAGGCGCCCTGGCGAAGCAGCGAGGTCCGCATGGGGAACGGGAGCCCCAGGAACCGGGATTGAATATACTCGATTATCACACCGCCGGTCCCGGCGGTGTCGAGGTACGCGTACTCGATGGTGAGACCGATCTGCTTGAGGGTGCCCCTCTGGAGGACCTCTATGCCGGCCTCCCCGGCGGCTTCAAGCCGCTGGGTCAGGTTGTTCACGAAAAACCCCAGGTGGTGCCCCGAAGGGCCGGCCGCCGGCCTAATCCAGCCCGTACCACTGGCCCAGTTCGTAATCGATAAGCCATTTTCCGTCCTCTTTGACAAGCTTGACCTGCACGTCGGCCCCGCCGGCGGGAGTTATCGTCACCGATGCGGAATCACCCTGGATATCCTGGCCCTTGACCGAATAGGACGCCGTCCCCGGGATTGGGTTCCTCATCATAGCGCCGTTCCAGGCAACAGCCGTGACCCCCCACTCTCCCTGGAACTTCATGCTGAGCAGCGTGTACGACCCCGGCGCGTCGTGCGCGATCAGCGCGTTCAGGAACTCCTGGGCAACCGTCTTGGGTTCACCGCCGCCAGAGCCACCACAACCGACCATCAGCACCAGGAGCACCGCCAGCGCGGTGCAGCCCAGCGCGACCGATACACTGGTTCTCGTTGTTCTCATCCGACACCTCCAGCAGTAGAAAAAAACCTCAATTTTACCGTAACACTCTCGCTTCGAGGTGTCCACGCGCACAGGCGGCGCGGGGGGGCGGGGTTCCGGCAGCACCGGGAATACCGTCAGAAGCCTGCAAGGAACGGGTTGGTCTTCTTCTCCAATCCCACGGTGGTCGGCCCCATGTGACCGGGGTACAACTTCGTCTCGGGATCGAGGACGAACACCTTTTCCTTGACGGAGCGCAGGAGCAACTCGAAATCGCCCCCGGGAAAATCGGTCCTGCCTATAGAGGCGCGGAATACCAGGTCCCCGTCGAACAGGGCACCATCCACCAGGAAGCTCACACTCCCCGGTGAGTGTCCCGGGGTGTGAAGCACCCTGATCTCGAGCCCGGCCAGCTCCAGCACCTGCCCATCGTTGAGCGGCTTGAACTCGTCGGGGACGTCCATCTTGTCTATCCCCAGCATAGCGAGGAGAGTGGGAGGCATCATCTCCACCATCTTGCTGTCTATCTCGTGGAGATAGACCGGAGCGCCGGTCGCCTCTGCGATCTCGGCCGCGCCCACGATATGGTCGGGGTGCCCATGGGTCAGCAACACCGCCTCCAGCGTCATCCCCCGGCTTTCCAGGAACTCCAGTATTGCGCTGACCGCCATGCCGGCATCGATCAGCACGACCGCTTGAGCTCCTTCCCGCCAGACGATGTAACTATTGGTGCCGAAAGACATGTCGGTGAAGGTCTCAACTTCTATCACTGCTTCCTCCTGTGTCTTGTTAACCGCCGCTTGTTCACGAGGTAGGGGTCAGGTGTTTATAGAGAATACTCCAAAACTCGGACAGCTGTCTAACACCTGACCCCACTGGTTGGGGGTTGTGTAACCGCTGTTTGCTTAATGACGCATTGGTGCCTGTCACCAGTGCGTCATTCTCGCCCCCGGGCTGTTGCATAGTGCACGTCCGGGGCCAGGCCCCTGGGGTGCGTTTTGGGGAGGGACGGGCCCCGCCCCTGCGCATATGCATTGTGGGGCATGGGTTCAAGTGAAGTTTTGAACGTCACATGCCCGGGGATGGCGGGTTTTGTCTTGCGTTGTCGCTGGTAATACAGGGGTCAGGCCCGCTGTTGCATTATGGAGATAGTCTTGAGTGAGAAGACGAACGACACCAGCCTGGGCCAGACCCCGTTTGGTCAGGCTCCCGGCTCCAGGTCGATGACGTTGACGTCAGGGCCAATCAGACTATCGTAGCGGCTGCAGCATGTAAACAGAAAGACCTGCTGGTCTTTCGCCACCTCCAGAAGGACGTTCCATAGCCGCTCCAGCCGATCGTCGTCGAAGTAAGAGAAGGAGTCGTCGAATATCAAGGGCGGCCGCCTTCCGCCGGTGATCACATCCACAAGCTCCAGGCGGGCCGCCAGGTAAAGCTGGCTCAGGGTTCCCTTGCTCAGGGAGGAGAGAACCTGCTCCACCGGGATCATGTCCCCTTTCTGTTCGGAGTACACCGATATCGCGAGGTCGCTCTCCCTCACTTCGACCGTGTCGTAGCGCCCCCCGGTAAGAACGCTCAACGTCCTGCCCACGCCCTCGGCCATCGTCGGAATCGCGGCCGACAGCAGGTGCCGCGACACCTCCTTCATGGCGTCGTAAGCCAGGGTGGTGACCCGCAGGCGACTCCTGGCCTTCTGCTCCGCCTCCCATAGCCAGGCGAGGTTCTCCTCAATCTGCAACGTTTCTTCAGGGTCCGTCTTCGTCTTCCCCAGATGGAACTCGAGCCCCTCCCGCTCTTTACTGAGTGCTTCGACCTCCCTGGACAGCTCGCCCAGCTCCCCGGTGACCTCCTCGAGCCGCTCGGGTGGGACACGATAAGGCTCCATCTCGGTCAACTCTGCGTCACAGGCGGAAACCTCGAGCGAGGAGTTCCTCCGCTCCTGCTTGATCTCATCCATGGTACGGTCACCCAGCAGGGCTTCCGCAGCGGCGGCGGCGTTGTCCCGTTCGCCAACCAGGTCACGGTACAATTCAAACCGGGTGAAGAACTCCTTGGTACTACCGCATCCGACCGACCCCAGGAACTGCTTCTCACGGGCACGGAGCTTGGCTATCTCCTCTTCGGCCCGGGCGACTTGCTCACCTATCACGCCGTTCAGCCCCGCCGGTACCTCCTGTCCGGCCAGGAGGAGATACGCCCCGGCCGCCAGTATCAGCGCACCGGGAGCCAGCAGCACCAGCAGCGCGGCGTGAACGGCCCAGAGAGTTGCCCCTCCGATGACCAGGACGACCCCCAGGGCTACGATTATCCACCCGGCCCACCGTGGGACGGAAGGCGATGGCTTCCCCTCCTCGGGCGACTCCTCTGCCTCCAGTTCACGGGCAAGTACCCCGAGCGACTCGCGGACCTCAATCTCCTTTAAGAGCTCCACCTCCGCGTCTATGCCCAGATCGAGAAACCCGCCGTAAGCCCGCTCTATCTCGGCCTCGATCCTGTCCAGTACAGTACCGGCGTCCTTTACCCTGTCGGCGAACTCGAACCTCCTGCGTGACTCCTCCATCCGCTTCTCCAGATCAATGCCCTTCAGGTTCTTATTCAGAAGCTCCCTCAGATTCTCCAGCCTGCGCTCTTTCTCTCCCAGGAGCCGGTCCACATCCTTCAATCTGCTCCTGCCGCTATCCAGCTCGTTGATGCCCCCGGTCAGCTCCTTCTGGCGGGATATCATGACCTCTCTTTCCCGCTGAAGCCGAGCGATCGTGCCGGGGTTCCTGGCCGGACGCTCCAGCCCGCGTTTGAGCTCGTCGATCTCACCGGCGAGGGTCCTTAGGGCGCCCTCCATGGCGACACTCTCCCGTTCGCCAACCACGACCTCCCTGACCAGGTCCGCCAGCTTCCGTGCGCTCGGGCGGTCACTGGATATGTTCATCATCTGGTCGTGGGTGACGCATGCGGTCCTCTCAAACTGCGCCGGGTCGCTGAAGCCAAGGAACTCCGATATCCTGGCCCGGGCGGCCTTCGTGGTCGTCAGGCGGCTCGAGCCCCCCAACTCCTCCAGCACAACCGTGCGCAGGCGAAAATCCTTGACCAGCAGGTAGCTTGCGCCTTCGTGATCGAACTCCAACTCCAGGATCGGCTTCTCCTCGGCTCCCCACCTCAGATCGGACCTGGTATAGACGTTATCTGCATGTGGTTTCTCGAAAAGGGCAGCCACAAGCGCCCTCACCACCGTCGATTTCCCGGACTCGTTCGGCCCCCGTATCACATTCATTCCCGGTGAAAAGCGGAATTCGCGGTCATCGAACAGCCGAAACTCGGCCAGGCGGAGAACGGTGATGTGCATCAGTCGCCCTCCCCCAGGAGCAGTGAAATCCCCACCTGCATCGCCTCGTGCACCTCATCGGCCTCGGAGGCGGAGCACACCTCCAGCCTGGAATGCAGGATTCGCAGGTAGACCCCCGCCGGTGTGTCCTCGGGATAAGCCCCGGGGCCCACGGTAGCGGGAGCCGGTGTGGACCTGTCGGTTACGTCTATATGGAAGAAAAGATCGACCATCTCCCCGGCCAGCCCCGCGACGTCCGGGTAACCGGGAGGGCGCAGGCCCTCTATGTTGAGCTTCAAGACCTTTTCGGGCCCCTTGTGCGCCTCCAGTGCTACCTTGAGCGAGGCAGCCGAGTCGATATCCTCCGCCCTGAGGGTCACCTCCTCGAGGAAGCGCCTGCCCACCGACACTGCGGAAACCTGGACTTCGTCGTCCAGTTCCACCAGAAGAACGTTCCCGAACTCCCCTTTCCGCATACGCACCATCTCGGGGCTACCGGGGTAATACGCCTTGACTGTGCCCCGGCTGCGGTCCGACAGCGAATGCAGGTGTCCCAGTGCCAGGTAATCCAGGCCCGAGGAGCCAACCTGCCCGGCGGTCACCACGTACGTGTCCTCGGTGACGTCGGGTATCTCGAAGTTCGCGTGCACCATGCCCACCCGCCACCGGCTATCGTCGGTCACCTTGAACCCCGCCAGCGGGTACTTGTTCTGGAAGGGACTCATGTTCGCGTTACCATATACGGTGCAATCCAGTTCGGGAAAGTGAACCGGGACCATCTTCTCGCTTTTGAACACCGAAAGCCCCGGTATCCCTGACAGCGGCGGACCCTCATAGACCGAGTCGGGGCCGTAGGGGTCGTGTGTTCCCGGTGAAACGCACACCTCTATCCCGGCGGCGGCCAGCTTTTCGAGCCGGGAGGCGACCCGCGTCAGAGTGGACTTCGGCACCCGGTTGGAGTCGAAGAGGTCGCCGGCGACAAGGAAGAGGTCAACCTCCCGCCCGATGGCAAGGTCCACCACCGCCTCAAAAGTCTCCAGTAATTGCGACCTCTGCAGGCGCCCCTTTTCCCCGAGACCCAGAAACTTGGCCCCCAGGTGCGCGTCCGCTGTGTGAAGGATTCTCAGTGGCATGATACAAGACATCCGGTTCGCGTTATCGAATACCCGGGGAGATTATAACAGACGGCGCAGATTACATTCGGTGTTTCTTCCGGGATAGGGAAGCCCCGCAGAACTGGCAGTCCACGAAGCTGCGTGGCACCGACTCGCCGCAGTTGGGACAGCGCAGTATCTCGGCTATGTCCGACTTGCCCCCCTCGCCGTAACGTATCCTTCGGCTACGCTCACTGGTCATTTGCAGGTAGAGATATCCGAATACGAGCCCCAGGGGGCCGGTCAACACTCCTATGAGCAGCCAAAGGTGGTAGTTGCTTCCATTGTTTCGCGCCATTCCCGCGGTGTAGAAAGCACAGCCGAACCACACCAGCACCCCTACCGCAACCAGCGCTATCGTAGATATCTCAACCGCCGCGAACAACATCTCGACTCCTTTACCCACCGTCGTAGCGAGCGCCCTTTATGTGTATCTCGCACCCCTCGAACGACCCCATACCCGGTATCTCGGCATCCACCAGAAGGATGATGCTGTCGTAAGCCCCCCGCCGGGCCGCCTCCTGCACCAGGTCCACCAGCACGCGCCTGTCGAGATGTTCCGTTATGCCGAGGAAGAAGTCCTGGTACTCGTTGAAGAGCCCGGCGAATATCGCGGGGTCCAGTATCCGGAGCAGGTCCAGTATCCAGTCCCTGTTCCTCTCCACTACCTCCTTGATGACCAGCGGGTCGTACTTCGAAAGTACCTCCACCACCCACTCAACGTTCTCGTTCACCGCCCTCGCGATCACGCCAGGGTCGAGGAGGCCCACAAGCCGGACGGCCCAATCGGTGGTCATGTTGACCACGTGGGCCATCACCTCCGGGTTGAGTGCGTTGGTCATGGCTATCGAGAACTCCGGCGTGTGGTTGATGACGTCGGCGATCACCTCGGGGTCCAGGTGCTCCATGAACCGCTTCATGAACTCGGGGTTCCGGTTAGTGGGCCCGGCGACAACCGCCGGGTCTATCATATCCATCATGTCCTCTAAGAACTCCGGGTTCTCGTTTATGCTCTTGGCAATGACCTCGGTTGAGAGCTCCCTCACCAGCTTGACGTAGAAATCAGGGTTCTCGTTGAACGCCTGGGCCAGCATCTCCGGGGAGAGGGTGGAAAGCGTGCCCGAGATCATCTCTTCGCGGCTCATCACCTTCCCGGCGGCCGCCCCCATCGCCTTCAACACGCGTCCAACTCTCTTGGTGGCATACTCTGCATTCTCCGACTTTCTAGTGACTTCCCCTTCTTCATCCATCTTGCCTCCAGACGGCGCTTCGACGCTCTCGGCGCTTATTAACCGTATCTATGGAACGGGGCACTTGACGACTCCGTCTTCCTTGAGCCTCCCGACCTCTTCGGTCGAGCAACCCAGCATCCGGAGCACCTCGTCGGTGTGCTCGCCCTGGAAAGGCGCCGAACTCCTTATCTCGCCGGGCGTACGGGAGAACTTTACCGGTATCCCCAGCGTGGTGGCACGGCCCAACTTATCGTCATCGACCTGGACCATCATCTTCCTGTGCATCACCTGGGGGTCGCGGCCCACCTCGTCCAGGGAGAGCACCGGCGACACGCAGCAGTCCTCACCCCCGAATATCTCCATCCACTGGGCCCGCGTCTTCTTCGAAAACTCGCCCGTGAGCCAGGAGAAAATCTCGTCGCGCTTCTCGGCGTTGAACTGCTCAGCCGCATACTCCGGCCTCCCCAGAAGCTCGCACGTTCGCCTCCAGAACTTCTCCTCGAGCGCGCCAACCGCCATATAGCCATCAGCCGCCGGATAGATGTTGTAGCAGGGCCATAGCCCATGCAGCACCTGCTCCCCCCTGCCCGGCGCAGCGCCTCCCGCGAAGAACTCACCGGTGTTTATGGTGAGCCATGAGATGCTCCCGTCCAGCATGGACACGTCCAGGTGCTGTCCCTCGTCTGTCTTGAGCACGTGTATGTACGCCATCAGTATCGACAGCGCACCGTACATACCCCCGGCCCCAAGGTCCGCTATCTGCACCCCCGAGAGCACCGGCGGGCCGTCGGCGTGCCCGGTCAGGCCCAGCACCCCGGCGTACCCCAGGTAGTTGATATCGTGGCCGGCGACGTCACGGTACGGACCGTCCTGGCCGTAACCGGTGATGGAGCAGTAGACGATAGAGGGGTTTACCTCTTTGACCACGTCGTACCCCAGCCCCAGCCTGTCCATGACCCCCGGTCGGAACTGCTCCACCAGCACCTCCGCCCACCCCGCAAGCTCCAGCAGCAGTTCGCGGCCCTCCTTCTTCTTCAGGTCCAGCGCGATGCTTCGCTTGTTCCTGTTTATGGTGTGGAAGTGAACGCTCATGCCGGAGGAACTGAGAGGCGGATTCCATCGAAGGTAGTCGCCCATCCCGTGGTCCTCGACCTTGATTACATCCGCGCCCATGTCGGCAAGGAGGACGGTGCAAAAAGGCCCCGGTAGCAACCTGGTAAGGTCGAGAACTCTCATGCCCTCAAGCGGTAGTGACATCCGTTTATCCTTTCCAGAGTCTATTTGCACCCGGTAAGATATTTCCAGACCCTGACAAGGATACCATCAATTCCTTTTTCAGGGATGGTTACTGGCATCACCGACGCAAAATGACGCATTGGTGACAGGCACCGTTGTTGCGTTTTGCACGCCTGGTGCCTGGCACCATTGCGTCATTTTGTTGAGGATGGGGGCAATGTTGTAATTGTGGTTAATGTTATGTGAGAATCCAGGGTCAAGCCCCGGCCACGCGAATTATGCCGTAGGTGAAGAAGAACACGATGAAAAGGTTCATCGGGACCAGGACCCAGTTGGGGTCGAGGTCGATGTAAGGGGGCTTCCAGCAGTAGAGGACCACCGCTACCCCGGCGACGGCCAGCGCGGTGCCCAGGCCCACCAGCAGACGGTACTGCCACGCCGTGTCCGAAATGGCGACCAGGACGCCCGGAACCGCCATTGCGACGGTAAGCGGTATTATCGAGTAGAGCAGCCGGGCCGCCCCGAAGACCACCCCCGATGTCCTGTACCCCGCCTGCCGGTCGAAAGGCACGTCGTTGATCACCGTGGGAATATAGACCACCGTTACGAAGAGTGCCCACCAGACGAGGAAGAGCACCGGTGGAAGGTACTCCACCCCCAGCGATAGTCCGGCCAGAAGGGTGAACGTCATGCCGGTGATGTTGCATAGTATATCGGTGAGTGGGCGCGCCTTGAGCCGGAGCCAGGGATGGCTATACAACAGCCCTATGACCACAGCGAAACCTATCATGAAAACCGCGAACCGGTACCCCGCCAGGAGCGAGAACAGCACACATCCCGCCGCAGACAATGAGAACGCCAACGCGGTTTCCAGGCGGCCCATGTCCCCGGTGACGAAGGGCTGGCCGGAAAGGTCCGTATCCTTGAAGCGGCCGGTGAACTCCCGGTCCGCCTCCACGTCGGCGTAGAAGTTCAGGGTGCTCGCGAAAAAGGAAGCGCAGAAGAACGCGATTATCGCGAACAGTATCCGGTACCAGGCGATATCGGAGTTGGCGTCGGCCGCGATCGAGAAGCCGAACGCCAGCCCGAACAGGTATATCAGGGATATCTTTATCCTGAGCAGCGTCCAGTACTTGCGCGCCCACGCTGCCAGACCGGAACCGTTCATACTGTGATTACCCGGTAGGTGCTGAGAATGATGTAGAAGAGCAACAGGCAGGACAGGGGCACCAGCAGCAGCAACGGGTTGAGTTCGATGTGAGGCGGGTGGAACGTGAACATGACGGCGGCAGTGGCGACTATCGCCGCCGGCGCCCCCAGTACGCAGAACAGCCGGTACTGCCAGTTGATGCTGCCCGACAGCGCACCCCATATGCCTATCCCCACCACGATCATTGTCAGCGGGACCATGGCATGGATAAGCCGCCTCTGGCCGAATACAACCCCCGAGGTCCGGTACCCGGCGGCCTCGTCGAACGGCGCGTCGTTTGCCACGCTGGGTATGTACAGGGTGGCGGAGAAGAACCAGCCGAATATGATGGGGATGAACGGGGGGTTGTCGGCGGAGACGACCGCCATACCGGCGTACAGTATCAACACCGCCCCGGTTGCGTTGGTCAGTACATCCAGCACCGGCTTCTCCTTGAAACGAAACCAGGGGTGCGAGTAGAGAATCCCCAGCAGGAGGACCGCGCTCAGCATGAAGACAGCGAACCGCCAGTTCACCAGCAACGAGAACACCACGCAGCCTGCGCCGGTGATGGCGAAGGTCAGAACGGTCTCCCGGGTGCTCATCTCGCCGGTGACGAACGGCTGCCTGGAGAGTTCCTGGTCCTTGTAGAGGCCGTCATGGACCCGGTCCGCCGGGACGTCGACGTAGCAGTTGAGCGTGCTGGAGAAGAAAGACCCGCAGAAGTAAGCCAGGTAGCCAAACAGCACCGTGACCCAGAGCACGGTAATCCAGGAGTGGGAAACGGGCCGGGCTATACCGTTAGCCACTTCCTCCACACCAACCGACAGCGCCAGCGCGAACGGGAAAAGGTAGATAAGGGTTGTTTTCAAGCGGAACAACCTGATGTACTTGAGCACCATGCCCCCAGTCGCAAGTTATTGTAGCCCCTAGTGCTCCGTCCCACAGATATCTTGGCATTCGAACGCCGCTGCATCCACTCCGGCTGTGTTCCGCTCCTTCGCCGTACTGAACCAGTACGCCTCAGTCGCGCGCCTTGCCGGAGCGGCGCCCCGACGCTCTCGGTGCTTAAAGCTACCCATGGGACGGAACACTAGTGCGATAACATTGTAGCACCACCACCCTGTATTTCACCCTGAAAATAGATTATCTTGGAGTACATGGAAGTGAAAATAAAGGTCACCGGGGGCCACTCGTTCTGCCCCGGGGTGGACCGTGCCATACGGATAACCGAAGACGCGTTGACTGAGAAGGGTAACACCACCTACTCCACGGGCCCGCTCATACACAACCCCGAGGTCGTGTCCCGGTTGGAGATGCTGGGGCTCAAGGTCCTCGACCCCGCCGGCGATCACCCCGACGTCAACGGCGCCAATGTCATCATCCGGTCGCACGGCATCGATATAGAGACGGAAGATAAGTTCAGGCTTCAGGGGGCGGTCCTCGTTGACGCCACCTGCCCCACCGTAAAGTGGGCCCAGGAAGCGGCGCGGGAACTTGCCGAGTCCGGCTGCCGGGTCATCGTGCTCGGCTCCGAGAGCCATCCGGAGGTCCGCTCCATCGTGGGTCGGGCGGGGGCGCCGGTCACGGTGATCCAGAATACCGATGACGCTCACCGCTGGGCCGATGACGAGGGGCACCGTGGAAGCAGGGTGGGAATAGTCTGCCAGACGACTGTGTCCAGGAACCTGCTGGACTCCGTCACTCCCATCATCGAGGCCTGCGCGGGCCGGGTGGAGGTGCGGGATACCATATGCGAATCCGTCACCCGGCGGCGCAGGGAATCAGTCGAGCTCGCCCGAAGCGTGGACCTCATGATCGTGGTGGGAGGGCGCAACTCCAGCAACACCACCCACCTGGCGGAGATATGCCGGGAGGCCGGCGTAACCACGCGCCACATCGAGGACTCCTCGGAGATCCAGGCGGAGTGGCTGAGCGAAGTGGAGTCAGTTGGGGTTACCGGGGGCGCGTCAACCCCCGACTGGCAGATAGACGAAACAGTAGCGAGGCTGGAGGAAATAACCGGCGCCTGAACGAGCGTCCCCGCACGGGCCTTTCCTTATTCGATATCGACACCCGTCTCTATCCGGCGCCGGATATCCTCATGCAAACGCGAACCCGGCTCGATCGACACCTTGATAACCCCCCTGGAGCAGGCGCGGGCACAGCTCCCGCAACCGACGCACATCTCGCCGATTATCGCCACATCGCCTGAGAGCCGCACGTTCTCGACGGGGCAAACCGGGACGCACTCCCCGCATCCCACGCACTCCCCTGTGACCTCGACACGCACACCCTCCAAACGCACGAGGCTGCGCGGGTAGGCTCCCACCAGCCTCCTCATCTCCGAGCGGATGACGCAGCAGCACTCGCAGCAGAAACACAGGGTCAGAAACCTGCTGAACTCCCTGACCCCAAACACCGCCTGGTCTATCCTCAGGTGGCCCAGCATGGGGAGAAGCCCCGCGGCCAACCCCCGGTCAAGGTGTTCCATGGACTCCTCCACGGTGGCGGGACGCCCTACGCTGGGGTCGACATCGCGTGACGCCTCCCCCAGCAGCAGGCACCCCAGGTCGCGGGGATACCTCTCACACCCCTCGCCCGCCCTGCAGAAGCACTCATGGATTATAGTGCGGTGGGAGGCCCTCTTGATGTAATCCTCCAGGATAAGGCGAGGGGCCACCACGCTGGGGGGTATCTCGATCTCCTCGTCAACCGGTATAAAGGAGCCGCAGAAGTTCTTCTCCGAGGCGATGAGTCCCGCCATCTGCTTGAACGGCGTTATATCGCCAATCCGCTTCGCCCAGTGGGTAAGCTTCCATAACTTCAAAGCGAAATCTACCTGGTACTTCTTGGTTCCCAAACCGGCCTCCCGACACGCCTTCAGCACTGTCTGGATACCATGGTACACCCGAACGTTGAACGGCGGCTATTGAACTGGCCGGCGGGAATGTGTAGTATTTTCGCGTTGTTCTTCCCTCTCGGGCGAAAAAGGGGGTGGCCTTATAAGTATCATCGAGTCATTCAAGAGGTTAGTGACAAGAGCGGTTGTGGCCTGTGGTCTCGCCGCTATTAGGGTGATCCCCGACAGCGTTCTCACTGCCGCCGGGCGGCGGTGCGTCCGCTACATTTCATATCCGGATGGGCGTGAGTTCCTGACCACCAGCCTGCTGCTCGCCAAGCGGCACCTGAACCGGATGTCGCCAGCGGTCCGGAAATCCGCCCTCAACTTCATCGCCAACGCCCTGGTCAAGGGAGAGGTGAAACGAATCCGCTTCAAAGAGGACACGGGGTTCGACCCTCCGATCCTCATGGTCATAAGCCCCACCATGCGCTGCAACCTCAACTGCTACGGGTGCTACGCCGGCAAGTACGCGACGAACGAAGACCTGGGGCTGGGCACCCTGGAGCGGCTCCTGCTCGAGGCGGAGGAGATGGGGGTCTACTTCATAACTATCTCCGGTGGTGAGCCGTTCGTGCTTGGCGAAGACCTGCTGAGTATCATGGAAAGACACCACTCTATCCTCTTCCAGGTATACACCAACGGCACCCTCATCGACCGTGAGGTCGCCCGAAGGCTGGCCGAGATGGGTAACGTCTACCCCTGCGTCAGCGTAGAGGGCTTCGAGAAGGAGACCGACGCCCGGCGGGGGAAGGGCACCTACCAGAAGATACTCCGTGCCATGGACAACCTCCGGGAGGAAGGGGTCGTTTTCGGCTTCAGCGCGACCGCCACCCGCGAGAACAACGAGCTCATCGTGAGCGAGGAGTTCGTGAACTTCTACCGCGACAAGGGGTGCCTGATAGGCTGGTACTTCCACTACGTCCCGGTGGGCAAAGAGCCGGGGGTCGAGCTCATGCCCACCCCCCAGCAGCGGATCTTCAGGCGCGAGGAACTCGTGAAGAGGCGCGCCCGTAACGACATCCTGCTGGCCGACTTCTGGAACGACGGCCCGATGGTGGGCGGCTGCCTGGCCGGGGGCAGGAAATACCTGCACATCAACTCCAACGGCGACGTCGAGCCGTGCGTCTTCGTCCACTTCGCGGTGGACAACATCAAGAACAAGTCGCTCAAGGACATCCTGCAATCACCGTTCTTCACACGTATAAGGGAACACCAGCCGTACGACGAGAACCTTTTCAGGCCGTGCATGATAATCGACGTGCCGGAGGTCCTCAGGGATGTGGTGACCGTCTGCGGCGCCCACCCGACCCACGCCGGGGCGGAGGCGGTCATCGAGGAGTTCGCCGCCGAAATCGACGGCTACGCGGAATCGTACCGGGAGATAGCGGACCCGGAGTGGAGCGCCTACCGCTCACGTAAACCATAGTACCCCGCTCCATAGATACACTTGCATTCGAACGCCGCTGCATCCACACCGGCTGCGTTCCGCTCACTCGACGTACTCCAAGAGTACGACTCGGTCGCGCGCCTTGCCGGAGCGGCGCTTCGACGCTCTCGGTGCTTAACCGTATCTATGGAACGGGGCACTGAGCCGGGCTACTCCCCCTGGGCCAACGCGTTCCTGATGTCGTCCAGGGTGTGGTTCTCCAGATCGAGGACCGTGTCCACCGCCGCCTCTGTCGCCTCGCGCCCGATGAGCGGGGCCGTCTCCTTCACGAACTTCCCCCGGGGAACGTCCAATCGCGCCGGGTCGCCCGGGGCACCGCGAGGTATCATCCGCTCCGCCTCAAGCAACGTGCCGTCCTTGAGGCGTACCGACAGTCGCGCGCCGAAAGGCATCTCGAGCTCCTCGAACCGGCTCTCGCCGAGGTCGTAGGCGGGATACTTCCTGAACATGCCTCCTATCGACACGAGGCCCCGCAGGAAAGCCCTGTCCTCCGGCGAGAGGCCTCTCCATGCGGCTACCGCCTCCCCAAGCCCCATGGTGGCGACGCTTGCGAGGTGCTCGCGCAGCCTCCGCCTCACCTTTATCAACGCCCTCAGGTCGATCTCCCGAAGTATTGACTTCATGTCGACCACCCGGTCCAGTGCCCGCAAGAACTCGACAGTCATCCGGGGAGAGTGGCGGAGTTCGACCCGTGATGCCAGGGCCAGTATCCTCTCCCTGTTGGACACCAGGAAGCCCTCGGTAAGCTCTGCCCCGGACAGGGCCCCGGCGATCAGCCCGATGGCAACGCTTAACGGCACCGAGAAGTTAATATTTGTGGGAGAGAGCTTCTCCCGGTCGAGGTACCCGCTGGACATGGCGTTCATAGCGCAGGTGAGCAGGCTCGCCTCCACCTCTATCCCCATCACCTCGTCCGGCTTGATATCCCGGCCGTGACTCTGTCGAAACTCCCCGGTTATCTCGAAGAGCGCGTCCATCGTTGTGTCTATGTAGGCGCATCCGGGGTACTGCTTGAACGCCACCGTGTCGGTCACCCATGCCCGGCCGAACCCGGTGAGTATGAACGGCATGGGCACGAACGAGAAGTTCGCCCAGAACCCCTGGGGGTCCTCCAGGATTCCCCGCGGCCCGGTCATGCCGCCCTCCGCCAGGAAAGCGGCGATGGTGCCGGTTATAGTGGGTACCGTGGCTATCATCAGTTTCGACTGCGGCCCCATAAACGCGGGAAACAGCGCATACACCGGTTCCGCAAGGGCGATGCCCATCGCGTCGGCCGTCCGGTCGGGGTCCAGACCCAGTACCCGGGAAGCCGCGGCCGCGGCCCCCAGCAGGTGAATGTGCGCCCACATCTGGCCGTTGTGAGGGCCTACCGCGACCGTCCCCCCAAGGCGACCTGCGACCTCGTTGGCGGCCACCTGCGCCGTGAGCACCGTGCGGGTATCAACGCCTCTCATCTCCGCCACTGCCAGCGGCGCCAGCACGGCACTATGACCGGTGTGTCCGAGAAAGAGGTAGTCGTCGTAATCCAGTGCAATGGAAAGCGAGCAGTTCTGCAGGAGCGCTGAAGTGAACGGGCGCCGGGCGCCACCCGGGTACGTCGAGCATGGGCCCTCCCCGGCCAGCCCATCCACCGTGCGGACGACCGCTTCCCCGCCGGCGCACCCCGCACCGGCGTGTATCGCCCCCAGCACCGAGGCCACCTGGTTGCGTGCCACCTCCAGGACCCTCGGGGGGATGTCGTCGTAGGACAGGCCCGAAACCCAATCCGCTACACCTTCAATCACGGTCAAATCCCTCACCTCCGGGGAAACCACGTGACCGGTGTTGCCTCCTGGCAGGTCCAGGTACCCGGCGTCATCCGGCCTACTTATACTCCTTCTCGAGGGCCTGCATCATGGCATTGGCCTGCCCGACGAGGTCCCGCACCACTGCCTCTTTTTGCTTCAATCCGGTGGACCCGCGGAGCGCGTCGAACATCGCGGCAATCTCCCCGCACGTCCTGCCCCACTCCTCCGGTATGCCTTTCAAGACCGGTTTTATAGCGCGGTTTTCCGGTGTTTCCTTCGCGGGCTTCTCGTCCTGTTCCTCCTCAGGCTGGACCTCCTCTTCCTCCTCTTCCTCCTCTTCCTCGAGGCCCCAATCGCCAAGCCTGTCGTGCGCCTTCTTGAAATCCTTGGCCATTGACTGCACGAACTCACCAAACGTGTGGTGCACCTCCTGGAAGGTTACCGGCGGAAGTACGGTCCCTAACGCGGCGTTGATGCTGTTCACCTTGTCGTAGAGCCCGTGAAAACCGGTCGGTATGTCCTTTCTTTCCATGAGTTCCTGGAGAGTGACTGTGACCTCGTCTATCTGCAGCGCGATGGGAGCCATGTCGTCAATGTAATCCGCAAACTGCGTGGTCATGTCGGCAAGTTCCCTGCCCCGGTCCAGGCACTGCCTGAGCAGCCTTGAAAGCTCGAGGCACGGCTCGGGGACGTCCATGCTGTCAACCTCGGACTGGCCGTCGGCCAGCGCTTTTCGGAACCCCACAAGCGTCGCCTTGATACCGCCCTGGGCGGAGAGGGGCACGGGCCATAACGCGTCGAACTCGCTCAAGCTCCCCTCTATGCCCTTGACCACGCCGCCGGCCATTACCAGGTAATCATTTACCTTGTCCGCGGTCGAGCCGCAGCCGGTCATGATAAGCGCGACCAGCGCGGCCGCGACCGTAACCAGCACCGCCGTCCGCGCGGGCGGCAACCGGCGCCCCGGCGCTCCCGGCGGCCCGCCCCGGCGCTCCCCGGTGTGCCCGTGACTTAGAGTGTTACCCGTTTCCAATCGCCCACCTCCGACTGCTGCCGCTGCTGCTGCTGCTGCTGCCGCCGCTCGCTAGGTTATTATATATAGTAACCGATTCTCGCACATACCCTACCGGAGGTTCGACCGTTGAAGAAAAGCCTGGTAGCAGTACTCCTGGTTGTGTCGCTGTTGGCGTTAGCCGAGGTGGCACTGGTGCTCCACTTCGCTCTGGGCACCGGGCGCATTTACAAGCCGGTCGAGCTCACCCTCTCGTTCAAGCCTTTCACCACCGGGGAACTCCTGCAGTTCGACCTTGAGGTTGACACCGAAACCTGCGGCAGGAAGATCAACTCGAAGGAGCTGGAAACTGTCGAGAGGCGGGTGTCGAAGGTAAGGGAACTGTCCATCGAGAAGCCGGCCCTGTTCAGGGAGTGCCCGGAGTCGGTGGTGCGCTACGAGCTCTTAGGATCGATCGTCGAAGAGTCATCAGAAGAGGAAACGGAAGCGGACGAGAAGCTGTTGAAAGCGCTGGGCCTCATCCCGCCGGACGAGAACCTCGAGGAAACGCTCACCGATGTCTACTCCGAGCAGATTGCCGGGTTCTACGACACCGAAACCAAGAACATCACCATCGTGAAGGACAAGAGCGCCGGGAGCATCATGGACGAGATAACCATGGCGCACGAGATCACCCACGCGCTCCAGGACCAGCACTTCAACCTGGTGGAGCCCCCGCTGGAGAACGACGATTACAACGGCGACAACAACCTGGCGGTACTTTCCCTGGTAGAAGGCGACGCCATGACCACGATGGTGAAGTACGCGAAGGAGTACGTGGATCTCAACAAGCTTCTCCAGGAAGAGCTTGCCGGCGCCGATATCGCGTCGGAGGAGCTCGACAATGCCCCTGTCTACATCCAGAGGAGCCTGATGTTCCCCTACGAGGAAGGGATGGCTTTCGTCAGTGCCCTGGAGGAAAGCGGCGGCGAGCCCGCCGTAGATAACGCGTTCCGGAACCCCCCGCTGTCAAGCGAGCAGATAATGCACCCCCATAAGTATATTCAGGGCATCGACCAACCGCGGGACGTGCCGGTCCTCGACGTAGCCGGCTCGCTGGGAGAAGGCTGGGAGATGACAAACGAGGATTGCATGGGCGAGCTTGACGTGGACGTATGGTTCGAGCAGTACTGCGGCCTGCTGGCCTCGGTGGACGTCGCCGGAGGCTGGGGGGGCAACACCATCCAGTACTACCAGGGGCCGGGCGACGACTACATCGTGGTGAACTCGTTCGTCTGGGACACCCCCGATGACGCGAGGCAGTTCCTGGACGGCTACGCCGAACTGCTGGAAAGCCGGTTCGAGGACGGCTTGAAGGAGGTGAACAGCAACTCCGCCTACTACCTGCTGGAGGCGGACGGCGAGCTCTTCTACTGCGCCATGGCTGGAGACGCGACCCTGTGCGTGCAGGCACCGGACAGGGAAACACTCGACACCGTGCTTGACAGCAACCCCGCTTACACGCCGGCCCGCTAACGTTTAATGGTTAAATACTTGCGTTAGGGGCCAGGCCCCTTTTGCAAAGGTTGCTACTCAGGTCGATGCTCTATAATGCAACTAAGTACTAAGGGCCTGAACCCCGTGCAGCGACGCAAGTCCAGGAAAGGCGGTTCACGTTGAAGACGACGATAATACTCTGTGACTACGCGGAAGCGCTCGGGGGTAAGCTCTACATCATGGGCGGGGGATGGACCATGTGCCCGCCGGGCCCCCGCAACATGGCGATCGCCCTCCGCATACTGGTGCCGTGGGGCGAAACCAACAGGAAGCACCGGCTGGGCCTGTTCCTCCAGGATGAGAGCGGTAGTATCATGGAGCTCGGGGACCCGCCGCGGCCTGTCGAGCAGGTGGGCGACTTCGAGGTGGGAAGGCCGCCGGGCGTCCCACAGGGCACCGACATCGATTTTTCCGCGGTGTTTAACTTCTTAGGGCTTCCCCTGGAACCGGTCAAGGGATACCGGTGGCAGCTCGAGATTGACTCAGAGCCCGCCGATTGGGTATCGTTTCGAACCAGCACAGCAGGTAGCCGATAGCACACGTCCGATGATGACAGGAGGTAGACGATGAGACGCTTTTCCCGGCTCAACCGCTCCAGGGTAATAATCATCTTCAACGACTGCACGATTAACGACACCGGTGACCTGTCGGTCGAGAACGAGGCCGAAATAGACGTCGAGTTCGACGCCGAAATCCTGGAGGGACCGAGGCCCCTGCTCATCAAGGGGGCCCTGGACGCGCTGGCGCGGGTCCTTCGTCCGGTCGCCCAGAACGCGCTGGACGCCGTTGGAATCATCACCAAGGCAGACCTCGAGCCGCTCCAGGAGCGCACCTTGATGCTGGAGGAAAAGAAGCCGGCCGCCAGGAAGCCCGCCGGGAAAAAGGCATCGAAGAAGCCGGCGAAAAAGAAGGCGGCCAAAGCCGCGAAGAAACCTGCGAAGAAGGTTCCCGCGAAAAAGAAGGCAACGAAGGCGTAGACCGTCTGGCGACCCGGAACGCCCCCGGCAGTTGCCCGGGGGTAGAGGGTCTTATCTCACGTCGTCGCGTGTTAGCCGGGGATCAAAACGCAAGATGGTGCCAGGCACCATCTTGCGTTTCTTCACTTGGCGTCCCCGTACATCGCCCTCTCGGCTATCACCGGCTTATCGGCGGTTACCTTGGTGGACACCTTGAAGGTCTCAACCGTTTCTCCCACGTTTACGCTCTCGCGGCTGTTGGGAGCAAGGGTGATGGTCCCTCCCGGCACCTCGCCGTTCTCGGTCATGTAGGTGAGGGTCACATTGGCGGGGGTGTCGTTGGGGTTCTGTACCAGTATCCAGGTCTCGAACCCACCATAGGTGGCGCCTTCGGCCAGGTACCAGGTGTCGTTGGGAGCGGTTACCCCTATTGAGCCGTGGGCGCAGGTGCGGTTGTTGTAGTACATCGCCCTCTCGGCTATCACCGGCTGATCAGCGGTTACCTCGGTGGACACCTTGAAGGTCTGTACCGTCTCTCCCACGTTCACGCTCTCCCTGCTGCCCGCCGGAAGGGTGATCGTCCCTCCAGGAACCTCGCCGTTCTCGGTCATGTAGGTGAGGGTTACGTCGGTGGGGGTGTCGTTTGGGTTCTGTATCAGTACCCAGGTC
>JAHIMR010000080.1 GCA_018896525.1 Actinomycetota bacterium | reverse complement strand
GGGAGCCGAACCTCTCCTGTTCGAAGCGGTGTCGAGCCTTGTTAGCCAACGGGCGAGCGGGAGGAGTTTTCCTCCCGGCTTCGGGATTCTTTCGAAGGACCCCCGGAGACAGAGCCTGTCGCTTTCGAATCCCGAAGGTCCGGCCGACGCCGGGGATGCTGTAACAGGCCAAAATGTTTCGCCGGTCTGTGAGAGCCCCGGAAAGGCCGCTTCCTTCGCGGGAACCCCCCGGCTTTAGCCGTGGGGAGGTTCAGGAATTGTTGTCGGAAAAGGGCCAAACTCCAGCAGCAGGCGGGGGCACCCCGCATGCAGAAGCGAGTGGAAGCTCATGTGCGCGGTCCATAATCTCCTGAAGTTGTGGAGAGCCGGCGAATCGGTCGCGCAGGCGGCGGCATGAGTGGGTATGACAGGGTAAATGCGCGCTGAACGCCGGTCAACGGCACTGGTGAGGCCTGCCACGACTCCATAGGGATGGCATCCCCTCACATGACCTTCTGCCTTCCCGACGGACAGTCTTTAGAGGGAAGGGAGACCTGGACACTGGTCCAGAACCCCAACGGCAGTCCGGTGACCGTTGACATCACTTACCTCACCCAATCTGGAACCGGAAACGTCACCAAGAGCCGAGACCGTCCCCGCCAACTCCCGAAAGACCTTCGACATGCTCGACCACTCGTGCATAAACGGAAGGGCCGCCATCATGGTTGCCTCGAAGACCGCCGGCAAGCCCATCATGGTCAGGTGCTCCATGTACCGGAGTGATAGGGGCGAGGGCACGGACACCGTAGGGGGGATGCTCGGAATAACCACTTAACATAACGTGGGACGTAGTTTCCGTTGCATGCCAACCTGGACAATATAACCACAGCGTGGTTATATATTAACCATGAAGAAGAGACATCTTGAAAGGCTCATAACCGAAGCCCTGAAAGAATTCCCTGTCGTTCTCCTCATCGGTGCAAGGCAGGTGGGGAAGACTACCCTCGCGAAGGCGATTGCCTCCGGAGCCTGGAACGCCGCGTACTACTCCCTCGATGACCGCTCCGTGCTGGATGCGGCGCTCGGAAACCCGGACGGGTTCATCAGGGGCAACCCTCCACCGATGGTGATAGACGAAATCCAGAGAGCTCCGGACCTCATGAGGGCGGTCAAGCTGGCCGTGGACAGCGACAGGAAGCCCGGCATGTACCTTCTCACCGGGTCGGCCAACCCGCTCCGGCTAAAGTCGGTGCCCGAGACCCTGGCGGGCCGGGTGGCCGTCTTCGAGCTCGACTCGTTCTCGTGGGCGGAGATAGACGAGCGGAAGCCGCCCGTCCCGATGCTCAATGCGCTCATGGAGTGCAACAGCGCTGCCGAACTGCTGTCCCGTATTTCGACAAGAGAGGTGAACCCGAGGCGGGAAGACATTAAGCGACTGGTCCTCACGGGCGGTTACCCCGACCCTGTCAGGATGAAGACAAGGGCCGTACGGGAGAAGTGGTTCGATAGTTACAGGCAGACGTACTTGGAGCGAGACGTCCGGGACATCACCTCGGTGGCGGACCTCCCTGCATTCGGTCGCCTGCTGCGCGTTCTCGCGTTGCGGACCGGAAACCTGTTGAACCTGATGGATGTCTCGAGGGACCTGGGAATCACCTACACCACGCTGAGGCGGTACGTCGGCGTGCTGGAGACGACGTTCCAGGTTGATTTCATGAGGCCGTACCAGGCCAACATAGCGAAGCGTCTGGTCAAGACTCCCAAACTCTATTTCAACGACACGGGAATGGCCTGTTCCCTCGCGGGTGTCGACGGATGGGCCACACTTGAGAAGTCGGGCCTGTCCGGCCGGATGCTGGAGACGTGGGTCTCGGGGGAACTCCGCAAGACGCTTCCGTTTCTCGACGCTCCAGTAAGGTTGATGTTCTGGCGCGAACAGCACGGCGGAGAGGTCGATTTCGTGCTGGAGAAGGGCATGCGCCTGGCGGGCGTGGAAGTGAAGAGCTCGGAGAGCGTCACCAGCGCGGATCTCAAGGGGCCGGAGAGCTTCCTGGAAGCGACCTCAGACAAGTCCGGAATCGTAGTGGTCCTGCATCCCGGAGAAATGGCGTTCGCGCCCCGAGAGCGTATCGCATCTGTTCCAATGAGCCTCTTCTTCGGTGCTGAGGGACGGTTATCGAGTGCCAGGTTCTAGCAGCATCGCAAAGACCGACGATGAGGCCCGTCTTCTTCCTGGCGGGAGCCTGGGGCGCGGGGGTCGGAACCGCCGCCGAGGGCGGCATCGCCTGGGAGATGGGCTCACCCCTAAGGACGGTTCCGTCGTGCGACGCGGGGGCGGTCGCCGGCTGGGGGGCCGCTCCGGTTGCTATGTCCTCCTTCATCCGGGAGGCGTCGGGGTACCTGGCCCCCGGGTTCTTGGCGGTAGCCCCGGCTATCACCGCCTCCAGGTTGGGGGGGACCCCGGGGTTCAGGAGGTGGGGTGGTTTGGGCTCCTCGTGG
>JAHIMR010000079.1 GCA_018896525.1 Actinomycetota bacterium | reverse complement strand
GGCGACGAGGGCCGATACGAGGTGTGGCTCTACCAGGACCCTGATTACACGGCCCACAGCAGGAAGGTGATAGTTGCCTACGGTGAGGTGACCAAGCACGGCGAGACCGTATCGCGCTCCATCGAGACCAAGGTGAACTACACGGCGGGGGACGCCAACATGTTCGACGCGTTCAACTTCCTGGTCTACCAGGGCGACCAGGCGGGGGCGGGGGAGGGCTTCCGCCAAACCTTCAAGGTTGAAAACCAGTTCGGAAGCTATGACCTGGACGGGGTTGGCCCCAACAACGACGGCTGGGGCATATACTCCGTCGGGCCGATCGAGCTCGGCTCCGGCTGGTTCGGGTGGGACTGCAACGTTTACGGGAACGTGATAAGCGAGGATAGCGTCTACATCAACCCGGATACATGGTCGGACATACTTACCCTTGCACCGCTGGACATACACGGGATCATATACGCCGGCATAGACGGGGCCGGGGAATGCAAAGTCAGATTCAACGTGAACCTCGCCGCCTATGGTGACCTCTATGTCGGGAAGATATACGCGTCGGATAACGTTTCCGTGTCGACATGGTTCAACGGTGGGGCACTGAACACCAGCGGATTGATAAACGTCGACAAGGGCATCGAGTGCGGTGGCGACGTAAACGTAGACTGTGTCGCGTCGGGATCCTGGGGCGGAGGAATTGACATCGGTCACGCGGGCAACGGACCCGAAGACGGCATCAAGTGTCACGGAAAGGTCAGGGGGTTCTCATATGTCCTCGGGTCTGACATAGACATCGGCGACATCGAGTGCTTCGAGGACGGCAGCCACATGGGCGTCAACTTTGACGCCGGGGGGATCGGCTTCATCAGCGCCGGCGACATAAAGTCCACCGGCAACGTGGACTGCCTGGGGGTCGCCGGGGGAATAAACGTCGGCGACATCTGGGCCGGAACCGACACCGGCACCGCCGACGGCCTGAGCGTCAACGCCAACGCCGTCTTGGGAGGCTTCACCGCGGACGACATCGCCGGGCACGGCATGGTCAACCTGTTCGCGGCGGCCGGCGGCTTCACGGTGGACAACATCTACGCCGGCTACAGGTCCGTGAGTTCGTATTGGGAGTGCAACAAGTGCGGATACAGGTCCTATACGGCAACTGCGCCTAACCCATGTCCGACTATAGAGGATGCGGGTCCAGACGGGGTTCTAGGCACCGCGGATGACGTACATTGCCCGGGCCCATATACACAGCACAGTGACGGACACCGGATGGGGGTGATGCTCAGGGCGTATCTAGGAGGCTACACAGCCGGGACCATCCATAGCTTCAGCAAGGTCGATTCGGCTGTTGGAATCGGTGGGGGGGGTATCGGGGGCATCAACGCGGGCTCGGAGGCGGCGGGCGGAGACGGCTCGACGGGCGTGAAACTCCTGGTATGGCTGGGTGGCGCGGGGGTCGGCGACATCAACAGCCGCGGAAAGGCCGACATCGCCACCTGGTTCGGAGGAGCAGGGGTCGGCAACGTGTACGCCGGGACCGACCAGGCTGGCCTCCACGGCGGAGTCGGGATCTACTTCAGGACGGAGGAGTCCGGCTGCAACATGGGCAACGCTACCTGCGTGGGCCAGTTCCATGCCAAGACTAACCTTGGCGTTACGACCATCGGTAGCATAACGGCCGGTACGGACTCCACCACTCTTCTGGGCGGCAAGGGCACGGGCGGCGACGGAGTCCGGCTGGAGCCATTCGCGGCGGACATCACCACGGGCAACATAACCTCCAGGGGTAGGGTACAACTACCCTATCAGGACCTGACCGCCGCTTTTGGTATAACGACCGGTACCGTGACCGCCGGCACGAACGACACCAGTGGCAACGGCGGGACCGGGGTAAACATAAGGACCTACCTGGCGGCATGGATTACGACCGGCGCGATAGCATCCAGGGGGATGGTGAACCTGGAGTCGGTCGTGAACCTGGGAACAATCACCACTGGAGGAATCACCGCGGGAACCAACGATGGTTCGCTCTCCGGGGGCCTGGGCGTGCATATAAACTGCATCTTGGCTTCAATCACGGTCGGGGGAGGCATAGAGTCCACGGGGCCGGTGAAGGTCGAAGCGACCGGCGGCGCCGGCGTATCGACCAGTGGCATTTACGGTGGCGCGGACTCCAGTAGCCCGCAGACGAACGAGGGCTACGGCGTCAACCTGTACTCTAAAATATTATCCGGCATCACCGATACCGGGGAGCTCAAGTCTCCGACCTGCATAAAGGTAAACGCACAGTACGCCGCCACGGTAAGCTGCAACCAGGCATACGCGGGATCGGGCGGAGGCATGGGCTTGCACTGCTACACCGCCAACTCCGACTTGTCCGGCGACGTCATCACCTTCAGCGGGCTGGTGAAGGCCAGGGGAAAGGTCAAGGCCGAGACCTACGGCGCGGGCATAAGGTTCAACGGCGGCCTGGAGGCCGGTTCAGACAACGGGCTGACGACGGGCGTCGGGTTCCAGCCGTACATGCGCGGCGGCTTGACCGATGTGGCACATTTCCACATCTCCAACAAGGTCCACCTGTACTCATACGGAAGTATCTCGCCGGACCAGAGCTCCACCTGGGGGCTCTCGTGTTTCCACCCCTACAACGTACACTGCGCGACTGACATCAACTGGGACTGGGGCGGCGGCGAGAACCTGTACCTGGGCGGCTACGTGAGGACCCCCGGCTACGTCCGGCTCTCCTGGACCAACGCCTCTGACGACTTCAACTACATCGACAACCCCGCGGGTGGCTTCAACGAGGCCTGGTGCGGTGGATACTTCGCGATAAAACCCAGGTGGACCAACGTCAATCTGTCAAACGGCGTCAGAAGCGGGACCGGCGTGTACGTCGATGTCTACGGCAAAACCTTCGCGGCCGGTTACGTCAAGGCCAACGCCCTCTCCTGGAACCTGGACGACGGCATCTACAACATCAACGGCGACGTGGAGTCGCAGGCGGCGGTTGCATGGTGGGGCGACGACAGCTGGGACGCGCGTGTAGATATATCGGGTGTCATGAGGTCGAAAGGGAACATCTCGATAAGGACCGCTGATAATGTGTACGTATACGGCGGCCTGCGCTCTAACGGAGCCGTGAGCCTCGACAGCTATGACGACCACCTCACCGAGAACTACACCTACCGTTTCGGTGAAGTCCGCAGCAAATTGTCGCCGGCGATCACACTTGACGACGGGACGTGGAGGTTCGACGGGCAGTTGGTTTCGCAGAACAACATCAGCCTCTCGGTTGACTGTTATGTCGCCGGCGAAGACTACTTCAGGGGAGGCATAAAGAGCGAGGGGACGGTCTCTATCGATACCATCGGGAACGAGCAATTCCGATGCGAGATGATATACAGCAAATTAGGGCCGAATATCAATCTCGACGACGGGACCTGGATCCTCGGCGGGTTGACCTCGCAGGGGAGCTGGAACCCGAACCTGGGCGCGTGGACCAACTTCGACATCTGGGGCGGCATAACGCTGGGCGGAAGCCACTCCGTGACATTCAATGACTACTCGTTAGGCACAGAGGGGAGCTACGTCGTTCAAAGCGGCGGTAAGCTCAATGTTGTGGGGAACGTAAACTTTACTCTGCCCGCGGAACCTGATCCCGGTTACGGCGGTTTCCACATCTATGATGGAATAAACTGTAACGGAAACGTTTATATTGACGGTAGGGGTCTTAATAAGAATGATCTTACTATTGACCTCGGGCTGAAAGCCAACGGCACCGGCGTCTTTGCGGGGGGCAATATTACTGTAAATGTAGAGGACACTAATGACAGGTATTTCCTTCGTTGTAATTTGAAGAACGGAAACGGTAACATAGTTACTCTTCGTGCCAATAATGACTGGGCCGATGATACTCTCGACGTATATGGCGACATCTGGACTGGCACCATATCCAAGCCGACTATACACGGTGGATCAAGGGTCTATTTCTATGGTACTAATACCGTACCCGGGAACTACGTCTATCCTGTTCTACCCACCCCTGCGGCAAGCCTGTTCGACTGGCCAGGCGACGCCGCCTTCAGCCTGCCCGCCGCGCCAGGCAACCCGCCGTGCGGCGTGAACGGTCTCCATGACGCGCCCGCGGCGCCTCCCGCGCCGCCCGCGCTCCCCGGCGAGCCCGCGATGACATCGTTCGGAGGGTCCTACCCGGCCTTCCCGAACATGGCACTCGCCTCGTCGGACCTCCCTTCCTGGATGAGCTACACCACGGAGGTTCTCGAGGGTAAGGCACTCATACCAAGCAAGCCTTCGGAGCCCATCTGGAACGCATCCCTTCCCGTAACCGCGGACCGCTACCGGCCCGACTGGAGCACGCTGCTCCCGTTCGGGCCGAATAACCGGGTCAAGATGCCCAAGCCGCAGTGGGACTGGTGGAGGGCGGAGGCGGAACAGGACGACATAGATCAGCCCGCCACCAAGCACTACTGGTCAGGTGACGCGACCGGGGCCGACAAGGTAAGGGTCCCCTCGAGCTGCACCGACGAGGTGTTCTTCGTGGAGGGCAACGCTGAGATTGACAGCATCGACTGGGCTAACGACGGCTCCGTTGGCAAGGCGACAATCGTGGTCTACGGTAACGGAGCCACCCCTGATGCGGGGTTGGACTTGGGCGCAGCTGGCAACGGCCAGAACGGTGACATAAAGGTTACGGGCTCTCCGGATTGGCGCATCTTCGATAAAAAGGAGCTACACCTGATAGCCAACGACGACATATCGCTCGCGCCGACCAGTGATTCCAACTTCAACATCGGTGAGAACGCGCTGTACGGGTTCTACGCCGGCGACAGCCTGGAGATAGAGCTGGCGCTGTTCCACTCTATCCTCGGCTCCGGCGTGTTGAGGGGCAACCTGATCGCCGGAAACAGCGTAATGCTGAAAGACCCGGCAAACCTGGGGGGCGTCGGGGTCGGCTGGTACGGCTTCGAGTACTCTCGTCCCGAGATCAAGCCCGAAGGCTGGATGACGCCGTTCGAGACCGGCTCCTGGAGGGAACTCACCAAGGCGAACTGGAAGTAGTAGGAAAGAAGTTAGACAGCGCCCAGCGGCGAATGTATAATTGAGGTGTCAGGGGCCGCCCACCGGGCGGTTTCTGGCGGTAAAGCGAGAAAGAGAACGGGAAGGGGTGGGTGTTCGTTGGCTGATACAGCAAGGAGCTGGAGGACGGCGATGGCGGTTACATGTGCCGTTGCCCTAATCGCGGGTTTTCTCATGGCGGGGTGCGGAGTCAATCAGGAAGAAGCTTACAGGACCGAGTGGAAGGACACAATGGAGGTCTTCTTCAAGCAGCTTGACGCCGACGACAAGAAGGCCGAGAAGCTGAGCTCCGAGAAAGACATCAGTGGTGTTATCAAGCTCGTCAACGAGAGGATCAAGGGTGTCGAGACCACGCTGGACGAGGTAATGGCGTTAGAACCCCCGCCCTCCTATCAGCGCCTGCAGATACTGACCGAGTACTTCACGATAGCCTTAATCGACCAGCTCGAGGCTCAAAACGAGTTCAACAAGGCGAATGTTTCCGGCCAGCCAACCGGGGACCTGTCCACCAAGGTCCAGTATACGCAGAACAGGGTGGCCGCCGTCGGCCAGGAACTTACCGTCGAGCAGTTGAGCGTCGGTATCGTCCTTGACGTTCCCGATGCTGAGCCACCCGAGGATTCAGCCCCGCCGGAGGAAGAGACAGAGTCGCCCTCCGGGAGTCAACCGGCACCGGCTCCGGCGGAAGAGTAACGGCGGGCTGTGCCCGCTGACATCTTCCCCTTGCCGGTGGTGTGAGTGATTTGAACTAATGGAATGCCCAAAGCACCCCGGTATGGACACCATGGTCCCGTGCATGAACTGCGGGAGGTCTTTCTGCAGCGTCTGCGCTCCCTCCAGGGGAGGGGCGCATTACTGCGCTGATTGTCACAATAAGCGGATAAGGGAAATCGAGGAGAAGTCGGGCTCGCCGGCCGCCCGACGCGCTCCGGAAAAAAAGAAGACCAAGCCCGGGGGGCCGATCACATCCCCGGAGAACAGGCGGGCGCCCCCCCCAACGTTGAAGAAGGCGGTGCCTGGCGCCCGCCAAGGCAGAGGCGGGATTCGTCGGATATTGGGCTTCTTCCTCAAACCGTTCAAAAGGCTCAAGGACTCATTCTCAAACTTCCTTGGCGCCCAGCGCCGGCGAATGGGTGCCCAATCGCTCCAGAAAAAGATAACCGGGAACCGGCAAAGGAGAACCCGGGAACGCGAGAAAAGAAGGGCCGTCAAGACAGCGAGGCATGGGCGCGGGCGCGAGGCGCTCGCCTTCCGGGCCGCGTCCGCGAGGGAGGCAGCGGCCTCGTACGCCCGCCGGGCCGCCGGACGCGCCAGGAAGGCAGTCATAGCGGCTCTCCTGTTCGTACCCGGGAAGCTGCTGGCCGGGTCTGTACGCGTTTACGAGGGTTTTCCGGTTGGACTTGTCGAAACGAAAGAGCAAAGGGGCGTGCCGCCGCTTCGGAAGAAGTGGAAAACCCTATTATTCATCACCGTGGGAGGCATCGCCATCTGGGTGGTTTCAGTGTTAGCGGTCAGGGATAGATGGACGCTATGCGGGTGCCTGGTGGGCCTGGCGGTGGGTGCGGGGTTTGTCAGGGCGCTGGGCGGCGTTATGAGTCGGGATACGGGCCTCTTCGCCGGGACCGCGACGGTGCTTTCCATCATCGCCGGCGAGTTGATAGTGCAGATGCTGTTCAGTATGCACATCATGAAGGACATAGGGATCACCGAGCGGGTTATGGCCAGGGCCTACAGTTCCTGGGGGTTCTACGCCAATTTCTTCTGGTGGTTTGTAGTAGGCATCCTTCTGCCCTCGGGAATTCTCGCCTTCCTTATCGGGGCCTGGCCGTTTCCTAAGAGGCTCTATTGGAGGGGTTTCGGGAGTGGATGAGATGCTCAGGCGATCAGCCGACAGGATCGGTCGCGGCATAAGCCCCCCACAACTTGAGGGCGGTCTCTCAGGCCGCCAGGAGCCGCACCTGATAGAAGCGGCCTGAAAACCTTTTAGTTTGAACGGTTCAGTTCAGGGAGAATCATGGTACGGGACGTTGGAAGGACACCGGATGGTCGGGGGTGATTCTTTCCCGCGTGCGGCAAGTACATACTCCTTGCCGGTTGAAGGGCATGTCGGGACGCTTTGTAGATACCCCTTCTTGACAAGGGGGTGGTCCTTATTGATGCTACCCCCCGGGGGATACTCTCCTTCCCCCGCGTAGTACGATATCGAAACCGAGAGAATTCGCCTCTGGTTTTCCTGGCAGGCGGCGGTGGCCTCCCGCTCGGTGGCGGGAAGTTTGGAGAAGCCCTCCATGTATTCATCCTCGGCCCGCTCACGGGCTCTCGCGGCCTCTTCAAGGGAGGACCATGATGGGCGAAAAAAGAAGCCGGTTACCAGTATGCCCGCGACTACGGCGAAAAGAACCGATACCGCGATTATCGACTGTTTCTTGCTAAGTTTCATCCGTACACCTCCGTCTGCCAGTATAGCAATGTATCGGCGGACCGGCAACGGGCCACCGTTCGAAAGTGCTATGGCTTGAAAAGAGCCTAAAGGCCTTCTGTTCAGCGTCAACCATTCTTGAGTTCCCTCAGAATCAGTGGAATCTGATCACCATCAAACCTCCCGAAGGCGGTCTGCGTAGAAAGAGCTTTGTCATGTGTGAACAAATCAAATCAATGTCGAGGGACCGTCTTGAACGCTCTCCTGGAGAAGTGCGACGGGAAACGATGATGAAGGTTCAAGAAATAGTGCAGGTTATTCTTGACTCATGACTCTCTGTTTCAGTTGCTCATGAAGCGCGAGGGAGTCGTGGCGCGCCCACTCGGTGACCGGTGAGGTCGCCTGGAAGGTCATTATCGGCAGGGGCACCTCCGGATACGGCGAAGCCTTGCGGGGGCTGACCGGTTTCCTGAGGAAAGTCCGATAACGGTTGAG
>JAHIMR010000078.1 GCA_018896525.1 Actinomycetota bacterium | reverse complement strand
GGCGACGAGGGCCGATACGAGGTGTGGCTCTACCAGGACCCTGATTACACGGCCCACAGCAGGAAGGTGATAGTTGCCTACGGTGAGGTGACCAAGCACGGCGAGACCGTATCGCGCTCCATCGAGACCAAGGTGAACTACTCGGCGGGGGACGCCAACATGTTCGACGCGTTCAACTTCCTGGTCTACCAGGGCGACCAGGCCGGGGCCGGGGAGGGCTTCCGCCAAACCTTCACGGTTAGAAACCAGTTCGGAAGCTATGACCTGGACGGCCTTGGTGCCCAGGGAGACGGCTGGGGCATATACTCGGTCGGGCCGATCGAGCTCGGCTCCGGCTGGCTCGCGTGGGACTGCAACGTTTTCGGGAACCTGATAAGCGAGGACAGGGTAAGCATCAACCCGAGTGGGTGGACGGACAGTTTTACCCTGGCCCCCCTGGACGTACACGGGACCATATACGCCGGCATCGACGGGGCCGGGGGATGCGAGGTCACCTCCAACGTGAACTTAATCGGCTATGGCGATCTCTACATCGGTAAGATATACGCGGCCGATGAGGTTTCGGTGTCGACCTGGTTCAACAGTGGGCTTCTGAACACCGAGGGAACGATAAATATCGACAGGGGAATCGAGTGCGGCGGTAACGTAGACATAACGGGGGTACTCGCGTTCTCCTGGGGCGGCGGCATAGACATCGGCCACGCGGGCAACGGACCCGAAGACGGCATAAAGAGCCACGGAAGGGTCGAGGCGGACGCGTGTTTGACTGACATAGACATCGGTGACATCGAGTGCTACTACAAGACCGAGAGCGGCGACCAGGTGGGCGTCAACTTTGACGCTTTCGGGTTGGGCTGGATCAGCGCCGGCGACATAAAGTCCACCGGCTACGTGAACTCTAAGAGCCTGGTCGGCGCGGGAATAAACGTCGGCGACATCTGGGCCGGCACCGACTCCGGCGTCGCCGACGGCCTGAGCGTATACGTCGACGCCGCCTTTGCGGGCGCCCTCACCACGGAGAACATAGCGGCCCGGGGCCGGGTGGACCTGTTCGCGGACCTTGGCTTCTTTAACGTGGGTAACATCTGGGCCGGATACGAGTGGATAAATACCGGTCTGCCGGCTTCCTGGCAGCGGAGGGGCGTGGATATCACGGGCGTCGCGAGCGGGTTCAACGTGGATGACGTACACAGCTTCGGGGAGGTGGACGTCGACGTGGGCCTCGCCGGCGGCGACATCGACAATGTAGAGGCGGGTACCGACGCGAACACCGGCGACGGTGGCACCGGGGTGGACGTCCTGGTCGGTGCGGGCGGTATCAGCATGGGGAACGCCAAGTGCCGGGGCATGGCGAACATAGTGTTCGTCGCCGCCGGCGGGGGCGTGGGAAACATCGAGGCCGGCACCCACCTCGCGGGAGGCCACGGCGGAACCGGAATCTACATACTGGGCGGCGCCGCCGGCGTCGACGTCGGTGACTGCACCTGCACCGGGCAGCTCAAGGTGACCAGTGTCGCCGCCGTCGTTGATGTCGATAATTGCGTGGTGGGAACGGATTCCACCACCCTGGTGAACAACATGGGCACCGGTGGGGACGGAGTGGATTTCGACACCGGCGCAGGCGGTATCACCGCCGGCAACATCACCTCCAGGGGCAGGGTGCAGCTCATGCCGATAGCCGGGTTCATATCCACCGGTAACATCGTGGCGGGTACCGAAGCTACCACCGGCAACGGGGGCACCGGGGTCAACATCAGCGGGGCTATAAATGTAGTGACCACGGGCACAATAACCTCGCGGGGCATGGTCGACATACTATGCGCGGCTAACGTCATAACCACCGGCAACATAACCGCCGGCACCAACAGCGCGACCGCGCGGAACAACAAGCTGGTTGGTGGAACCGGCGTCAATATTATCGGCGGTGCCGCGATACCTGTCCTGGGTGGAATAACCTCACACGGGAAGGTGAACATCACATCAGGCCTCGCCATCATGAGCATCGGCGGACCGATATACGCGGGTACCGACGAGAAGGGCAACGACAGCGAGTACGGCGGAACCGGGGTGAACATATCCACCGGGGCCGGGTTCGTCTTCGTGAACGGCGGGATCACCTCCAGGGGCATGGTTGACCTGTGGGCCCTTGGCGCCTACATCGACGTAAACGGGAGGGTTACCGCGGGAACCAACAACACCAGCGGAAACGGTGGGTACGGCGTGGATATAGACCCGATTCTGGCACGGGTGGATATGAACGGTATCACCTCCCGGGGCCGGGTGGATCTTCACGCGACCGCCTCGTTTGGCATAGGCGTGCAGGGTACGATCAACGTCGGGACCGATGCCGGAACCTCGTGGGGCGGCAAGGGGCTGGACGTGGAATCGACGGTTTCGGTCGGAGTCGCCGTCACCGGACTGGTCAAGTCCGTGGGTGTGGTGGAGGTGGACTCCACGATCGCGACGGGCTGCTCCTTCGGCGGGATACACGCCGGTGGCACCGACACCGGGACCGGCTACGGTGGGACCGCGGTGGACATATGCTCGATTCTCTCCGGGGTCACGGTAGGAGCGTCCGGCGTCAAGTCCCCGGGAAAGATCAAGATCGAGGGTCCCTGCACGGTAAACGGGGACGTCCAGGGTGGATCCGATAACAGTACGGGCAATAGCGGCGAAGGCGTCCACCTGAAGACGAACTTCGCGGCCGGGATGACCATAACCGGCACCATCCGCTCCACAGGCAAGACCCGGCTGCAGCCGGGATTGGGCGGTGGCTGGACGATAGGTAGCGTCTACGCCGGCTCCGACAACAATGCCACAAGCGGGACCGGCCTCCATATCGACCGGGCCGGACTGGCCACGTTGTACAACATAGACATCAACAACACCACCTACGTGGGAAATCTGGTCTACCCGGTGGACCAGTGGTCCAATATCACGTTCGGCAATATCTGGACCGGACACCCGGTGAGTATGAACATCGCTGGCTTCGCCGGGCTGACCACACCTATTGGCGTCGATGGGTACATAAGGACCCCGTCATACGTGTCGCTTCAGGGCCAGGGTCTGACCGTGAACTTGAGCGGAATATACTGCAACGGGACCGACGGAGGCACCGGCTATAGCGTCTATTTGAGGCCGTACGCCGGGTTCTTCGCCGGCGGTAGAGAGCACCAGGTGGGCACGATACAGAGCGGAAGCACCGGGACGGTTCGGTTGTACCCGGTGCACGAGGGGGCGAAGGATAACGAGGTGGACGTGAGCGGCGAGGTGCGCTGTCACGCGATCAGCATTGACGCCGACCGGGAGGTGGTCAGGATACGCGGTGGCCTGAAGACCAGGTCGAGCGCAAACCTGTACTCGTATGTGGGCACTGGGGTTGGAATCTACTCCGGCGACCACATCGAGGTAGGAGGCGGCATCCAGATCGGCGGAAACTTGAGGATCTGGTCCGAGGAGGACTTCTGGGAGCAGGACGGCACAATGTCCATATCCGGCTCTATACAGGCCACCGGGACCGTAACCATAGATCCCGAGGGAGGTCACAACTGTCACATCAACAACTCCACCGTCCAGGCCAACGGCGTCGTCAGCATCACGGCAAGGGACGCTGACGAGGATCTCAACTTCAGCACCATCAAGAGCAGGAGCAATATAAACATATGGTTGAATAACGACGCCGCCGGTGACTTCGACTGCGACGGCATACACGCCAACGGCAGCGTTATGGTGGACGCCGACGACAACGACGATTGGACCGGGGGCATACAGGCGCGAGGCAACGTCAGTTTCGACACCGACGACGATAGCTGGTCGGTCAGTGGTGGCATCAAGGCCAACGGCACGGTGAACCTGAGGGCCCGGGATAAGGGGACGGTAAGCGGTGGGATAACAGCGCGCACCGGCGGCAGCAACATCCGGTTCGACGAGGGCTACAGCAGTATAAGCGGGTTGGTAAACTGCCAGGGGGACTTCTATATCGACTACGACGACGCGAACAACGAGGACTACAACCAGCGCCTGGACATCCAGAGCGGCGTACAGGTCGGGTCCGCCGGTACCGCCTATTTCTACGCCAACAGGAAGCAGGCCGCCTGCCAGGGCGGCGCCTGGGTTTGCTGGACCAGCATCGATGACTACGAGTGGATCAACGTGACCAACGGGTACCCGTTATCATACAGCCGTGAGACCGGCATAAACCAGGGAGGTTCCTGTGGTTTGTACTGGTGGGGCGGTTGCTACACCAATAATGACGAGATAAGGGGCGGAACCTACCTGGCTGGGAGTCAATTGGCGAGAGGCAATCCGGCCGCGGTTGGTGAGGTGAGCTCGATAAGCACGCCTACCGCGTACAGTTACGGGTACGGGCAGCCGTCGATACCGGCGTGCCTCAACCCCGGCACCGACCTTGGCATATCGTTGCCGGTCAACCCGGACATACACAGTTCGGTCAATAACATATACGTGGCTACAAGCGGTACCCAGGAGGACCTGGAACTGGAGCCCGAGCCGGCCATCCCACAGTTCGGCGGTGCGCATCCGGACTTCCCCAACGCGGCCCTCGCGTCGGGGGACCTGCCCGGCTGGATGAGCTACACCACGGAGGTTCTCGAGGGTAAGGCACTTATACCGGCCGAGCCGTCGGAGCCCATCTGGAACGCATCCCTTCCCGTAACCGCGGATCGCTACCGGCCCGACTGGAGCACGCTGCTCCCGTTCGGGCCGGATAACCGGGTCAAGATGCCCAAGCCGCAGTGGGACTGGTGGAGGGGGGAGGCGGAACAGGACGACATAGACTATCCCGCCACCAAGCACTATTGGTCAGGTGACGCGACCGGGGCCGACAGGATAAAGGTCCCAACGAACTGCACCGACGAGGTGTTCTTCGTGGAGGGCGACGCCGAGATCGACGCGATCGAATGGACAAACGATGCCGTCGAGAGCAAGGCGACAATCGTGGTCTACGGCCACGGAGCCACCCCCGACAGCGGGATGATCTTGCTCAATAACGGTGACTTAAGAGTTACGAGCGCGACGGATTGGGGCGTCTTTGACAAGAAGGAACTCCACCTGATAGTAAATGACGACATAGATCTCGCGCCGACCGGTTGGGGCGTTGTCAACATCGGCGAGAACGCGCTCTACGGGTTCTACGCCGGCGACAGCATGAAGATAGAACTGGCGCTGTTCCACTCTATCCTCGGCTCCGGCGCCTTGAGGGGCAACTTGATCGCCGGAAACAGCGTACTGCTGGACGATCCGGTAGACTTCGGGTGGTGGAACCCCGGAGCCGGATGGTACAGCTTCGAGTATGCTCGTCCTGAGATCAAGCCCGAAGGATGGATGATACCGTTCAAGACCGGCTCCTGGAGGGAACTCACCATGGCGAACTGGAAGTAAGTAAGCGGGGAATGAAGTAGATAAGCGTTACCGTGGCGAACACATAGTCGAGAGGGTTGGGGGCCGCCCGTAGGGCGGTTCCTCATAGTGATGGCCAACGACGGAAAGGGAATGGGAAGGGGTTGAGGTCTGTTGCCTGAAACAAGAGGGCGTAGGATGATGAGGGTAGGGGTCGCGGTGTGTTGCGTGGTTGTAATCGTAGCTTCGCTCCTGTTGGCGGGATGCGGGAAAGACACGGGCGAGGAATATCGTACGGAGTGGAAGACGATAATGGACGGTTTCTTCAAGAAGCTTAACGTTGATGACGAGAAGGCGCAGAAGCTTAGTGAAGAAGGAGATGTCGGGGGCGTGATTCAACTCGTTAACGAGAGGATCAATGGGATAGATGACACACTGACGCTTATGATGGAACTGAAGCCCACCAGGGAGTACCAGCGGCTGCAAATACTGACGGAGTATTTCATGATAATGCTGATCGACCAGTTGGAGGCGCAGAACGATCTGAACAAGGCAGGCGTCTCCGGTGAGCCGACCGAGGACCTGGTGACAAAGGTGCAGAACACGCAGGGCAGGGTGGCGTTCGTCGGGCAGGAACTCTCCGTCGAGCAGTTGAGCGTTGGTATAGTCCTGGAAGATACACCGACAGAGGCGCCCGAGGATTCCGCCGAACCGGGGAACGGGCAGCCGACGGCTCCCGCACCCGGGGATCAGCCTGATTCCGGCGTGACCACCCCCGAGGAGTAATGGCCGGTCAGTGCCCGGGAAGGGACAGGGGGGCGCAAACGGTGAGAGTGAGCTGACTGATGGAATGTCCCAGGCACCCCGGTATGAATACGATGGTCCCCTGCATGAGGTGCGGCAGGTCGTTCTGCAGGATATGCTCTCCGCCCGAGGGAGGGTCGCACTACTGTCCCGGCTGCTCGGCGGACCTGGTAAGGGAACTGGTGAGCAAGGCTGAGAAGCGGCGGACGCGCCCCGGACGCGGCAAGAAAAAGAAAACGGTGTCCGGTCGGGTGGCGGAGAAGCAGGCAAGCGCGATAACACCATCCACTGTTTCCACGGATCAGGATAGCGGAGGGGCTCCCGCGAAGCCGGCGGGCGGGGAGATGCCTTACGTGAAGCGGGCCGGGCGGGTGGTTACCGCATTGTCGCCCCGTCAGGAGCGGGACGCATGGAGCCGAGTCCCCGGGTTCGTGTTGAGACCGATCTCGTGGGCGGGAGGATCCCTCAAGAGGGCTGTGAGCGCGAGTACCGGCCGCCTGAAGGGACTTCCACCGGGTAAGATGGTGGCGGAACACCAGCGCCGGAGAGACGATGAGCGCCGGGAGCGCAGGGTAAGAAAGGTGAGAAGGTGGAAGCGGGCCCGGGGGGTGCTTGCGTCGTGGATAGCACACGTCGTGGCGAGCGCGGAGTCCCTGGCCAGGGGTATAGTTGAACGCGTGTACAAGGCGGCGGTGGCGGCGGCATGGTTCATACCGAAGAAGATGGCGGCTCTGGCGGTGGCTGCCCGCGGGCGTTTCCCGGTAGTCCTGGTGGAAACGGACGTTCCCGAGGACGAGCCGCTATATCGCGAGAGGTGGGGGCGGCTGGTGCTTATCACCGTGGGAGGAGCAGCCCTATGGGTGATATCGGTGTTTGTGATGAAGGAACGGTGGGTGCTGTGCGGGTGGCTGGTCGGTATCCTGGTGGGAATCGGGTTCGTTTGGGCGCTGGAAGGCCGGGTTTCCAGGGACACCGGGCTTCTCGCCGCGATGGCGGCGGTGCTGTCGATAACCGTGGGTGAACTGGTTGTACAACTGCTTTTCAGGCTGCGAGTCCTGAAAGAGATAGGGATCACCGAGCGGCTGATGGCAAGGACATACAGTGCATGGGGGTTCTATTTCAACTTCTTCTGGTGGTTTGTGATCTGCCTGCTCCTTCCGGCGGGCCTGCTGGCGTTCCTGTTGGGGGCATGGCCGTTTTCCAGGAGGCCCTACTGGAGAGGTGTGCAGCGGTACTGACCCTGCGATCTTACCGTGGACCGGTTATTATTCAGGCAGGAGATGGTCTTTGATCTTGGTAGGACAACAGGTGTGGGGTGCGTTATTTCCCTGGGATTGGTAAAGGACATAGTACTCCCCGGTAACCGGGCATGTAAGCGGTTGTTCGAGGTAACCACTGGTCACCAGCGGGTGGTCGGCATCGATGACACCGAGAGGCAGGTCTTCCTTTTCGGTGGCTTCATAAGAGGTCGCAAGGTTGTTGATCCTGACCTGGTTGTAGAAGCAGTCGCTACTCTGGGTTCTCTGCTCCTCGGTCATAACCGGCGCGATGTCAAGGGGTTCGGAGGCCGTATCATCGGCCTCCGCTTTGCTGCCCGGCCAGACCGGGCGCCAGAGGAAGCCCGCCACCATGATCATCGCGATGACCATGCAAAGCACCGCTATCGCCAGAATAGACTTCCACCAGGAGAGTTTCAATGCCCTTTCACCCCTTGTGTTGGCTCGTTTGGAATATCATACCATAGTTATTGACGATGGAGGGACGGTCGGTGTTCAATCGTAGACTTGACATATGCCGCGTTGCCATACCGCTGGTCTTGCTGATGGGCGTGGTGGCAATGATCCTGTCTCCGGTCGCTTCCGGCTCAACCGGTAACGGAGTGGTGGAGTTCCTGGTCTTCAACAACCCCGACTGCGTGTCCTGTGTGTTTCTGGACGACGAAATGCTACCCGCCCTGAAGGAGAAGTACGGGTCCGGGATAGAGTATGAGTACCTTGACATCAGGGAGTTCGACAACGTGCGGGCGATGATCGAGGTTGAGGATTCCTACGGACGCACCGAGCAGATGGTCCCACAGGTGTATATCGGTGGCGACTCACTGATAGGGGAAGAGGAGATAAGGGGCAACCTGGAGGCGGTAATCGAGAAGTACGTGGAGCAGGGCGGGGTGGACATGCCGAACATCCCGGAAGGCGACGACGGCACGCGGCCTCCACCGGGCGGCAAGCCGGTGTACGTGACCTACTTTTACAGTCAGGGGTGCGGGGAGTGCGACCCCGTGGCGCTGGAACTTCAGTACATCAAGCGCTATTTTTCCAACGTGGAACTCCGGGAGTACGATACCTCCACCCCCCGGGGAATGGAGTTCAACGAGGCCATGTGCGAGATGGCGGGCGTGCCCACAGGCGAGAGGGGCGTTACACCGTGCGTCTTCGTGGGGGAACGGTACCTGGTGGGGGACAAGCTCCACGGGAAGGCCCTCCAGACCGCGGTGGAAGCGGTCAGGGTGGAAGGGACGGAGAACACCTGGGAATCGGCGGAGTGTCTGGTGGAGATAGCCAGGAGGACCCTGCGGGAAAGGTTGAGCAACCTGGCGATATTTCCGGTGCTCGGCGCGGGACTCATTGACGGGTTTAACCCCTGCGCCTTCACCGTAATCGTGTTCTTCATATCGTACCTTGCTTTCGTCGGACGCCGGGGAAGGGATATCCTGCTGATAGGCATCGTCTTCGCCGCCTCCGTCCTTCTGACTTACTTCCTGATTGGCCTGGGGCTGCTGTCGTTCGTCAGGTACCTTGGGGCCGCCGGGCGATGGGTTACCCTGGGGGTTGCCGTGCTGGCGGTCCTGTTTGGCGTGGTGAGCCTGTACGATTACCTGCGGGGGAGAAAAGAGGGCGAGGCACGGTCCACACTGGGACTCCCCCGAAGCATCACCAGGAGGATACACCAGGCTATCAGGGAGAAGACGAAGACCAGGCGCTTCATCGCGGCGGCAGCGGTGCTGGGCGTGATAATTGCATCCCTGGAGCTGGGCTGCACAGGCCAGGTGTACCTGCCGACAATAACTTTCGTGGCCCGGTCGGGGGGAGACAGGGCAAAGGCGGTACTCTTTCTGGCGGCCTACAACCTGATGTTCATCGTGCCGCTGCTGGTGGTGTTCGCCGTGGCCTACGCCGGAACCGGTTCCGAGAAACTGGTGGAGTTCGGAAACAAGCATACCAACGGCCTGAAGCTAATGATGTCAGTTACCTTCTTTGCGATGGCGGCACTGCTCTTTGCGACGATGTAGGAATCCAGAGGCGCGGGAGGGTGGCTTCCGGAGTTAGTTGCTCATGAAGCCTATGGAGTCGTGGCCTCCGACGCGGTCGCCCCAGTACATGGCCCTCTCGCATATCTCCGGCATATCACTGCTTATCATTGTCGAAACCGACCACTCGCCGGGCACCGTGTCGGCCACGAAGAACGTCATCCGCGTGTTCGGCTCGACCACGGCGTCCGGACCCTCTATCTCGCCTTCCGGGGTCATGTAAGTAAGCTTGATGGTG
>JAHIMR010000009.1 GCA_018896525.1 Actinomycetota bacterium | reverse complement strand
TTCCTGCTGGACCTGTAGGCTTACGAACCACCTGCCGGCGCGCTCGGAGACGGTTGCGGAGAGAACGTGAACGCCGGGGGCTCCGTCTGCCGGCAGGTATCCCTTCTCCTTGAACCTTATCCATCCCAGGCAGGGGAGCTTGATCCTCCTCTCCTGGACGTGGATTGAACCGGTCAGCCTGAACGAACCCAGGCCCCGCCTCCTGGTCTTGAAGCGCGGGAAGCCCACTTTCCCTTTGAGCTTTCCTTTCTTCTTCTCTTTCGCCCTGCGGTAGAAGTTGGCGAAAGCCCGGTCCAGGTCTCTCAATGCCTCCTGGGGGGCGCATTTGGAGACCTCGTAGAGCCAGGGAGACTCTGTCTTCTTGAGCTGGTTCAGCTCGCGGTGGAGTTCAATCGCGTTTGGGGATTTCCCGGTGAGGCGGTAGTTCTCACTCTTGCGGGCCAGTCCCCAGTTGTAGGCGAAGCGGGCGGCGCCGGCGTGGTTGGACAAAGCATCGCGCTGTGTCCTGTTGGGTTTGAGCTCCGTCTTGTAGGCCCGCTTAACCTTCATTGTCCTTCACCGCCTCTACCGCTTTTTTTGCCCGGTTTCTCGCACCGCGCCTTCCGTAGATCCTCGCGCACGTGGATGTAACCACATCGATGAAGTCTTGCCAGATGTCATCCATCTCCTCGGTCTCATCTGCTACCATGATACTCCTGCCCTGTGACATGAGAGCGGCGTCTATGTACTCGAAGCCGAAGCGCGCCAGGCGGTCCCTGTGCTCCACCAGGATCTCCCCCACGGAAGGGTCCTTCAAGAGCTCGAGAAGCTTCTTGCGGCGACCGTTGAGACCGGACCCCACCTCTTCCGCCACTGAGGCGATAGTCCAACCTTTGGCGGCCGCGTAGTCCTTCAGACGTGAGATCTGGCGAGCAAGGTCCTCCTTCTGGTCGGCAGATGATACACGCGCGTAGATGGTGACCTTGCCGTGTTCTACTGGGTTTTCAGGATAGACGATGATCGTGCCGGTCGGCATCTGTTCTGCACGAACTGGAAGTTTACCTGCCTTGTACCATTTCCATGCCGTCTTGTAGGTGATTCCCTGCTGTTTTGCCCATTCTGATAGTTTCATTAGTATAGCATATCATTATATGCAACATAATGCTATATATTAGTTAATTTCTAGTGACCCTCGCCAGAGGGCTTTCTTACCATCCAGGCACCAACGTCTAGTTGCCACCTGATACCTTTCGCAACATAATATATACCTTTCGTCCGCCATATGCAACCGTTTATCGGACTCTTGTTCGAAAAGCGCACCTTTTCACGGGGAGTTTGGCCTGAAGGGAGTATCGAGCGGGTCAAGGCGAGAGGTACCGAAACGAGCGCGGTCGGTGAAGTTCAGGACCAGCGGCATTATGTCGACTCCACGGATAAGGCCGAGGGAGCCGCCGGCGCAGGACACCTCGTCGAACGACTGCACCGCGTCCACCCTCGCGTTCCGGCCCGCCATGACGACCGGCACCGATTCGCCGGAGTGGATCACATCGCCCGCGCCCCCCGAAGGTGTCGCGTGGTCAGCGGTAATAATCGTTACCAGGTCCGCCTCACGCGCGAATGCCCCGGCGACGGCCTCGAGTGCGCGGTCCAGTTCCTCGACTACGTGGACCTTCCGGTGCGGGCGACCGGTATGGGCCGCCTCGTCGGCGGCCTTGGTGTGCACGAAAGCGAAGTCGAAGCCTTCGCCCAGCGCCTGGTGCGCGACCTCCAGCTTCTGCCTTAGATCCTCTTCCACATCCTGAGATCCGGAGTGCAGCAGTTCCATCCCTGTCGCTCCTGCCAGCCCCGTGTACAGGAGGCCGGAGGCGGAGGCGACCGCCTTGAAGCCCCACCTGCTCTCGAACGAGGGGAGCCCTTGGTGAACCCCGGGCCACTTCAGCAGCACGTAGTTCACAACGGTCATTCCCTCACCCGCCCTTTCCACGTTTACCGGGTGAGACTCGAGGATATCGGCCGCCCACGATGAGAACCGGGAGAGCTCGGACGCGGTTTTGCCCGCTGCTTCCGGCGAACCCTCGAACCCGACGATCGGGTTGACCGGGAGCCGGTAGAAGAGGGGGTCGGAGTCGGTTACCAGGGGGGATGCCCCTCCCGACAGGACCAGAACCATGAAAGGGCCGCCAAGGTGGTGGAGCCGGGTGTCGAAAAACTCGGGTTCGTATTCGGCCAGCGAGGCGGCGATTCGGGCCGCCGCCTCCTCCGGCAGGTGAGCCGGGGAGGCCTGCACATATCGCCTGTCAGCCTCGAGCACCGTGGTCGCCATGTTTACCGCGATGACCACGTCTCCGTCAGCCGGCGTCACCCCGGCGCCCAAAGCCTCCAGGGCGGCGCGGCCGGGGTACGGGACGTCGCCGTAGCCGAGTATGCGCCAGTGGGCCTGGTCGCTCGAGGGACAGACTCCCGGGGTCAGCGGGTACATGTGACCGCACGCCCCGGCGCCGGCGAGACTGTCCAGGTTCGGGGTTTCGGCCGCCTGGAGCGGTGTCTTCCAACCCAGGGCTTCCTGGGAACGGTCAGCCACGCCGTCAAGGATTATCAACAGCGCCTTCAACTCTCGCTCCTTTCAACGCAATACATCATCAACTATCGCAAGGTAGTCGGGTGTCCCGCCGTCGTTGAACTCCAGGAGAACCCTCGAGAAAACGGGCTCGAGGAACTCCTCAAGGTATGCGCTAAGATCGTTTTCAGGGACCCCGAACTTTCCGGACAGGTCGCGGTAGTTGGATTCCAGCACGCATCTCATCTGATTTTCGGACTCCCGCCAGGGGCCGACCAACTCCTCGATATGGCTACCATCTTCCGTCTCCTTCAAAGGGAGGTCCAGTTCGATGCCGGCCATCTCGAGGACCGCGATGTATGAGTCAAGGGCGGCACCAACCTGGTTGAGCTTAAGGCGTTTCCCGTGGAGCAGGCGTTCTCCCGCCACCACGGCCGCCGCGCCGACCTCGCGGGCGAACGGCACCCGGGCGGCGTGGAAGTACATGTGGCACGCGACGCAGGTGGTAGAGAAGCGGTACCGTTCTTCCAGCACTCCCGCGAACCTCCCGCCGGCGGCGTGCCACCAACGGGGGGAACCCAGGAGGACCGGCTCCTCAACCACGTCCACGCCCGCCCTGTCCCGGAGCAGGTCCCCCAGCAACCTGGTGTTTTCCAGGACCACCTCCCAGTTACCGTACTCCGTCCCGGTGTAGACCACGGTGGGGATGAGGATGTCGTAAGAGGACGACGCGGCAAGAACCCCGGCGGCCACGCTGTCCCGCCCCGCGATCTCCACCAGTGCCGCGTTCCCGGACCCGACGCGGGCACGAAGCCGGGCGGTAAGGTCATCGTCGAACCCGATTATCCGCTCCGGCTTGGCGAGCAGGATTCCTCTCGTTCTCTCGTCCATAGCGTAATTATGACACAAAGGTGCCTGGCACCATTGTGTCATTCTCGCCCCGGGCTGTTGCATAACGTCTCCCTTGTAGCGCCGGCATCTTGCCGGCATAGGGACCGCCCTTTGGTTAACGGGGGGAGGGGTCACGCCACTGGGCTGTTGCACGCCCCCGGGCTGTTGCATAACGTCTCCCTTGTAGCGCCGGCATCTTGCCGGCATAGGGACCGCCCTTTGGTTAACGGGGGGAGGGGTCACGCCACTGGGCATATGCACGCCACTGGGCTGTTGCATAACGTCTCCCTTGTAGCGCCGGCATCTTGCCGGCATAGGGACCGCCCTTTGGTTAACGGGGGGAGGGGTCACGCCACTGGGCTGTTGCACGCCCCTGGGCTGTTGCATAATGGGGCGGAGGCTTGGGTGGATGTTGCAACGGCAACAGCACGGGGATGGCGTTCTTGTCTGACCGCCGCTTGTCTCACGGGAGGGTTCAGGCCTTCTGGCCGTAACGCCTACTCCAGGCCACCGTTTAAAGGCGCTGACCCCACCGGTTGGCGGTTAGACCTTTACCCGGCTGAACTTGAAGCCGTCGCGTACCGAGGCTTCGGTCGCGGACAGAAGCAGTTGAATCGGCCTTGACGGGAGCCGGTCGGGCACCTCCCCGGTCGCCATCTGCAGAAGTTCAACCAACTGGTAGACCGGGGGGACAAACGGGTAGAAGAGGCGGAACATGTTCATCACGAAGTAGCAGCCGTTGCACCAGGTACAGGTCATGTCCGCTCCCGGCGCCCTGGTCTGGTGCAACCTGCGCAAGCCGGTCCTCACGACGTCAAGCAGGTGGTACCTCGACAGGGAGGCCCCGAGACCGCAGCACTCCGCCATTGCCCCAGAAGACCCCATCTCCATCACCTTGAGGCCGATAAGTTCGAGTAGAACACGCACGTTTTGCACCGTGGCCGGCTCCAGGCCGGAGGCGTGGCAGGGGTCCTGTACGGTTACGGTACCGGAGAACGGGGTGCTTATCTCTATCTCACCTTTCCCGGCCCTGGCCAACAGCCAGTCGACCATGCTCACGATCTCCACGTCGAACTGTACGTCCAGGGCAAGGGGAGCCAGGTTCTTCATCGTGTTGTGGCAGGCGGGACAGAAGGCGATTATCCTCCTGATTCCCAGTTCGGTGAATCTCCTGGCCAGCGAGGCCGCCTTACGGCGGGCAATGTCGATAAGCCCCAGGCGGAGGAAGTACTCGCCGCAACACTCCCCGGGGTCGGTGAAAACGGTGACGTCTCGGAACAACGCGGTGTCGGCCACGTACGGCGTAAGGCGCTGGTTGCAGCCCAGAAAGAGAACCTCCTCGCTATCCGGCGGACGCGACCAGAGTTCCAGGTTGCTTCTCTCGCTGACGGTGAGCCACCTGTCGAGCCCCCGCCACAGGTTGGGTCCATCCCGTTGGGGCATGGCGCCCCGGAAGATGCCCGGGATACCCGATGCCTGGTACCGCTCGGCGTAACGTTCGAGAAGCAGCCCGTAGGGGTGTGCGCCCTTTGAGCAGATGGCGTCGCAGGACATACACCCGGTACACCTGTCTAAGACTTCACTCACGTACTCGCCGTCCGCGAGCCTGCTGACGCAATCAACCGCCGGCCCCGGGCGCAACTCGAGGACCGGACAGTGCGCCAGGCAATCACCGCACCTGTCGCACAGGTCCGGCTTGAACATCTCCATCTGAGGGACCTCCTTCCCCGGCGTTCACACCGGCCTTCTAATACCAACCCGCCGGTCGGCCTATTGCTTACTTCGCTTCACTTCTACTCGTGTGCTGTTAATATTACTACTGATGTTCTCTATATAGGAGTCCAGCTATTGAGGTTAGATAAGAGAGTCCTGGCCGCAATCGTATTTGTACTGTTGCTTACGGTCATCGCCGTGGCGGGGTGCCGGGGCAGTACCAGCACCGCCAACTCGAGTAACGGTAAGCGCGATTCGGGCGGAGATGAGAATAGCGATTTCATCGAGGGCGATGAGGGGAAGACCGCCGACGAGAAAGACGCCGCCGAGGAAGCGCTGAATTATGTCCAGGACGCGAACCCCGGCTCGGAGTTCAAGGTAGTGGACATCGCGGTTGATGACGGGTGGGCAAGGTTGGTAGTAGAGGAGATGGAGGTCCCGACTGAGGAAGCGATCGGCTTCAGCGTCTATCTCCGTAAGATCCCCGACGGGAAGTGGGAGGTGGCGCAGACCGGCAACGGCGTTTCACCCGAGGACTTTCCGGACGCCCCCGAAGGGATATTCGAGCCCTGAATGGAGCCAGGCCTTGATTCTTGCGGTTCCCGGCATTCGGCGATGAGCGGGGCTAGGGTACCCCGTTCCATAGATACGCTGGCATTCGAACGCCGCTGCATCCACACCGGCTGCGTTCCGCTCCCTCGAAGTACTACAGAAGTACGACTCGGTCGCGCGCCTTGCCGGAGCGGCGCATCGACGCTCTCGGTGCTTAACCGTATCCATGGAACGGGGCACTAACAAGACCTGAGGACGAACCCCGGTGGTGGCGGGGCTCTTTCTGGAGTTGGCCAGAAGGATCAGAGCCACGAGAAGTATACCTACCATCAGCACCATGATGAGGATGCGGATTACCCAAGCCTTGAACGTCCGGCGGTGGATTTCACCCTGGTCCGGTTTGGGTTCTTCCTTGCGCGCGGGAGGCGGGCTTTTCTCCTGAACCGGCAGGATGGTATCTGAAAGGTGCATTGGCTCTTCGCACTCCGGGCAGAACAACTTGTTGCGATCTACCGTTGCCCCGCAGTTAGAACATTCCATAGAATCACCTGGCGTCGATTGATAGTTTCCGGTAGACAGAAACCCTGCAAGGACAATTCAACTTGGTTTAACCGGATTATTCAAGGCATACGGAAGAAAAAAAGGTAAAAAGCGCGGTTGCCGCCCGAGGACTCAAGTGATATCGATTGGGTACCGCCCGTACTCCTCGGTTGCTTCCACCATGAGGCGCAGGTTCCGGGCGTTGAGGGCGCTATGGGTGTTGGTGGCGGACACGATGTAACCACCGCCGGGCGCCCCGTCGCGTATGCAGCCCCTCACCTCGTCGAACACCTCTTCCCTGGTCGCGTCCACCAGGGTATGAGTAATGTCCACGTTGCCCACCAGGCACAGCCTGTCGCCGATCCGGCGCCGGGCCTCCGCCAGGGTCACCCCCGCGGTGGGCTCCAACGCCTGGACCCCATCGTACCCCCAGTCTGCAATCATCGGAAGCAGGTCCAGCACGTTACCGCAGGTGTGAAACAGGATTCGGCACCCGCCGTTGTGTGCCGCCTCGGCGATGCGCCGGTAGCCGTCGCCGAAGAGGTCCTCCAGCATCGCAGGCGAGAGCATCGGCCCGGACCGGTAGGCGAGGTCGTCGCCGAGCCATACGACCTTGACCCCCGACTGGCCCACCGCGCGGATGGCCTCCACCGCGAGTTCCACCTTATACTCGATTATGTCGCGCAGGAAACCGGGGTCTTTCCGAGACCACCTTACGAAGTTGGTGAATCCCATCCCCTCGGTTATGTCCTGGTGAAGGCTGGCGCCTACGGAGGCGACCAGCGCGATCTTTCCGCCCCAGATCCAGTTGAGGAAAGAGAAGAAGACGCGGACTCCACGGGCGTACCTGCCGGGGTCCATCTTCTTGAAGGCCTTCCACGCCTCGGGGTCGGTGATCACGCCCCCCTGGTACATTGCGTAGATGCCGCCGAAACCATCGTCGACGAACTGGTAGAGGCGCCCGGCAATATCCTGGAGCTCCCGATGGTTGATAACCCGGAAGCCGTAGTACATGGCCAGGCCGGCGTCGAACCCGAGCTTTACGTCGGCCCTGAGCGCGGTCATGAATAACGCCGCCCCGCCCAGGTTGGGGTGAGCTAGGATGTTCCACAGCCAGGTGGTGCGGTCCGCCAGTTTCTGGACGAACGGCTTCTCGAGAAGCTTGAACACCTGCGGGTGGGGCCTGCCCAGCGCGTCGTTAATCGGCTTTGTATCGAACAGCATGGAGAAAGTGGGTACCCTGTCGGGCTGCCGCCCATCGATTGCGGCCAGGACCCTTTCCAGCTTGTTCATGTGCTCTCCTTTCAGGGATGCCTGAGGTCGGGGAGTCCTCCCCCGCCCTTGGTGCCTTCCGGTTGTCCGTCTCGAGCGAGAAAACCTACTTGAGCTTGTCCCGGCCAAAGCCGAGCACGTTCCTCGCGGTGATGAGCATCTGTATCTGCCCGGTCCCCTCGAAGATGTCGTTTATCTTGGCGTCCCGCATCCACTTCTCCAGCAGTATCTTGCGGGAGTAGCCGATGGGGCCCAGCAGTTCGACGCACTTCTGGGATATCTGGGTGACTACCATCCCGGCCTTGGCCTTGGCCATCGAGGCCTGGAGGCTGTTCTTCTGGCCGGTGTCCAGCATCCAAACCGCGCGCCAGTTGAGCAGTCGCGCCGCCTTGAGGTTGGCCTCCATCTCGGTGACGTCGCGCTCGATGGCGGTCATGCGATTGGGGGATATCCCGTAACGTATGACCACTCCTTCGTCGGCCAGCGTCTGCTTCAGGTAATCGAGGGCCGCCCTGCCCACTCCTATCGCCATCGCGGCGACCATGGGCCTGGTGGCGTCGAAGGTGGCCATGACACCCTTGAACCCCTTGGACTTGGACTTGTCCACGACCTCGGCGCTTCCCAGGATGTTCTCCTCGGGGATGCGGCAGTCCATGAACGAGAGCGATACGGTATCCGAGCACCGGATGCCCATCTTGTCCTCGATCTTGGTGATCTCCATGCCGGGTGCGCCGTGTTCGACTATGAACGGCTTGATGCCGGCGCGGCCCGCCTTGGGGTCGATGGTGGCCCACACCACAACGAAGCCGTCGGAGTCCTCGAGCGCGCTCTTTCCGCTGGTGACGAAGATCTTCTCGCCGTTGAGCACCCACTCGTTGCCGTCCTTGAACGCGGTGGTCCGTATGCTGGCGGTATCGCTTCCCGCTTCGGGTTCGGTGATGGCCATGGCGCCCCACACCGGCGTATCACCGGTGAAGCGGGTAAGGAACTGCTCCTTCTGCTCGGGAGTCCCGGTGGCGCGCACCGCGGCTCCGCCCAGTCCTTCGCCGCTGAAGGCCAGCGCTACACCGGCGTCGCCCCAGAATATCTCCTCCACGGTGACCGCGGTCCGCAGGTTGGCCTCGGACTTCTCGCCCTTTTTCTTCCGCTCGCCTCCAGCGCCTCCGCCAAGACCGCCTTTCATGAAGCCGTGGACCATGTTGATGATGTCCATCGGTCGCTCGTGCTCGTTCTCGTCGTACTCCCGGGCTATGGGCCGAAGCGCCTGCTCGGCGAACGCCTTTATCATGGTCTGCGTACCTTTTACCTTCTTTGAAAGCTCGAAATCTATCATCATCTACACCCCCTAAACCATCGCTATGCCTTCGAGGGTGCTGAATGCCCTCGCGTTTCGGAACCAGAGCTCGGGAGGGTTTTCCCGGACGTAGCCGTGTCCTCCCATTACCTGCACCGCGCCGTCGCAGACCTCCATTGCCTTCTCGGCGGCGTAGTTCTTGGCCATGGCCGCGTCGTTGGCGAACTCCTCGCCGCGGTCGCATTTCCATGCCGCCTCCCACACCAGCATCCTGGTGGCGTCAACCTCCAGGAACATCTGGGCGACCATGAAGGCGATGGCCTGACGGGAGCCGATGGGATCACCGAAAGCTATCCGGTCCCTGGCGTAATCGCGGGAGTGCTCGGCCGCCCTCTTCATCATGCCGACCGCCAGGGACGCGAGCGCCAGGCGGGAACGGCTGAGCAGGTTCAGGTAATCGACACCTTTGTCCCCGCCGACCTTGTTGGCCAGTGGGACCTTCACGCCCTTCAACGTCACCTCGTAGGTGGCCAGGGCCTTGAGGCCCATGTTCTTCTCCCGCTCCGATATGGTCAGGTTCTCCGAGTCCTTTGGAACCAGGAACGCGTCCACGCCGGCGAAGCCCGCTCCCGGCTCGCTGGAGGCGAAGACCAGGAGATCTTCCGAGTCCGCCGCCAGCGGCACCAGGCACTTCTCGCCGTCCAGCACGAACTCCTCACCGTCACGTTTCGCGGTGGCGAAAAGCTGCGAGGGGCAGAATGAGTAACGGGGCTCGATGAGCGCCGCGCCCGCCGCCTTGAACTCCTCGCCGCAGAACGCGGGAAGCAGCTTCTCCTTTTGCTCGTCGGTGCCGCCAAGGAGCATGGTGTAAGCCATGACCGTCGGGGACAGGAGGTGCATCGCGGTCGAGAGGTCGCCGTAGGCGAGCTCCTCGTAGGCGATGACGCCGGTCAGGGCCGAGGGCCCCTCGCCGAAACCTCCGTACTTCTCGGGCACGCTCGAGGAGATTATCTCGAGCTCCCAGCCGGTCTTCACGAGATCGCCCGAAACCTCTCCGGCCTCGTCGCAATCCCTCATTACCGGCTCCATCTCGTCGTTAGCGAATCCGGCGATGGTCTCCTTTACCATTGCCTGCTCTTCGCTGGGTTCAAATGAAACCATGGGCTACTCCTCCTTTCGCTTGAGGGGAACCGTTTCCCCCTTCAACGCCTGTTCATCTTCCAGTCTTTTCCTCAGGTCCTTCTTCATGACCTTCAACGTCATTGTCAGTGGCATCTCCTCCAGGATGATTATTCTGCGCGGCGCTTTGTACGCCGCTATTCGCTCCCTCGACCATGCGATGAGCTCCTCCTCGGTTGCCTCACAGCCGTCCTTCAGCTGGATGAAAGCCACCGGGACCTCGCCCTTGGTGGGGTGGGGCTCTCCAACCAGCGCCACCTCCAGCACCTTGGGGTTCTCCAGTATCTCCTCCTCGACCTCGCGGGAGAACACCGAGTAGCCGCCTGCCTTGATGACGTCCTTCTCCCGGTCGGAGAAGTAGATGAAGCCGATGCGGTCCCGGTAACCGACGTCCCCGGTGTGGAACCACCCGTAACGGAACGCCTCCCGTGTCCTCTCGGGGTCGTTGTAGTACCCCTTCATCACGTTGGGCCCGCGGACCACTATCTCCCCGACCTCACCACGCTTGAGCATATTCCCGTCCTCGCCCATTATCCGTACCTTGACCCCGGGGACCGGCATGCCGATGGAGCCGGGGCGCCGGATGACGGGGAGGTTGACCGAGACTATCGGGGCGGTCTCCACCAGGCCGTACCCCTCGATAAACCGCCCCCCGAACGACTCGAAGCGCTTGATGTGCTCCACCGGCATGGCGTCGGCTCCGCTCAACCAGTACCTGATGCTGGAGAGGTCGTACCTCTCGGGGTGGAACTGGAGCAGGAAGTTGTACATGGCGGGGACCCCCAGGAACAAGGTGGCCCTGTTCTTCTCGATGGATGCCAGCACCTTCTCGGGGTCGAAGAACCTCATCAGCTGCCCCGAGGCGCCGGAGTAGATTCCTCCCACTATCATGGTGTTGAACCCGAAGATGTGGGCCAGGGGGAGGACGCCGATGCCGAAGTCCTTGCGGCCCAGCCGGAGCATGCGCACCGACTTGGTTACGCTGGACAGAAGGTTCCGGCTGGTGAGCATCGCCCCCTTGGGGAACCCGGTGGTGCCCGAGGTGTAGAAGATGGCGGTGGTGGCGTCGGGGTCCAGGTCCACCGGCTCCACGAACTCGTCGGTGAGCCCCTCGGCCAGCTCGTCGATGGAGAGGAACCCCTCGGGGACCTCGTCACGGCCCCCCACCATGATCCAGTGGTCGATGCCCGGTACGTTGGCCTTGTCCCTGATGTTCTGCCGGAAGAGCTCCGGCTCGGTGAACATGACCTTGGCCCCGCAGTCGTTGACCATCCGGGTCAGCTCCTCGGCCTTGAGCATGAAGTTGAACGGGACGGTTACCGCCCCCAGGCGGGCCGCCGCCGTGAATATCGTGCCTATCTCGGGCACGTTGGTAAGGACCACCGCGATTCGGTCACCGGCGCGAACGCCCAACTTTTCCCGCATCGCCGCGGCGAATATGTTGGTGATCCGGAGGGTGTCGTTGCAGGTAAAGTGGACGCCGTCGTGGCCGTCGGGCAGGTAATCGGACTCCACCGGCTCTTCGGCGACGGCGAAAAGCTTGTCCCCGTACTTCCTCGCGGAACGGTCAATCAGGTTGGCAACCGTCAGTTTTCGAAACATTGCAAACCTCCACTGCTCCCGGACAGCCGCTATATTATAACTTGTTGCGGCGCCGGGTACAGCAAGAGCGGCGGACCGGGGCCGTCCTGCCTTTTATCATCTGCGCCGCCCAAGACCCCTTCCTTCAGGTGGGAGATACGGGCGGTTTCTTCCGAACGTTACGGATTGACAATACATCCATAATAGGTTATTATTATTGTCTGATAACAAGCGGACAGGTCAGCCTCAGCGTTCTCAAGAGATACGTGGAAAGCCAGGGAAAGAAATCGTGATACGCAACTACAAGTACCGCTTGTATCCCC
>JAHIMR010000077.1 GCA_018896525.1 Actinomycetota bacterium | reverse complement strand
TTGGACCTCATAACCCTCGGACGTGAACTCCCTCTGGACAGCCCGCAGGTAGGTCCGGAAGTCATAGCCGGCCGCCTTCCCTTCCAGGGAGAAGTCGAGGTCCTCCGAATAGCGGATGGTGGCATAGAGAAAGCGGAGCGCTGTGCCCCCCTGAAAAGCGAGGGGGATCATGGCTCCCTGTCGCTGGAGGACACCGAGGATGCGTGCCTGCAGGTATTCGCGGGCATCGTTGCGGGCCTGCATCGGCGAGGGCGCGGTCTGTACCAACTCGTCGAGATAGGCTTTCATAGCGATCCGTACTCCTCCGCTTCATCTCGCGCCATTTTATTCACTAGTCCCGCCGCCCGGCAAAGCTTGGGGCTACCTGATTCCCGGGCCAGTCTGCTCAATTCATCGAGGTCCAACCGTTCCAGGTTCTCCAGGCGAAGTTCCTTCAAGTACTCGCGGCTATCGGAGGCCGGCTGCAGGTACACAAGGTCAAGGAGTGCCTTCTCCGGGGAAGCCACCATTGCAGCCTGCCATTCCACCAGTTCGACCATCCCATAGCCAAAGAAGAAGCTCGGCCTGATATGGCGGTACTCGAACGCCCCCAGGGAGTTCTCCCAGCGACCGGGGCGCGAAGTGGTGACGCTGGTCACTACCGGAACGTGCTCGGGGATGAGTCCGTGATAAGCCAGGGCGGACTGCCTGCTGACATAGGAGGCGCGCACCATGCGGTTGGCCACCAGAAAGGGGTGGGGCTTCACCTTCTGGAAGGGAGGTGCGAGAGCATACACTCCTCGCCTCAACTGGATGAGACGTCCCGATGCGGTAAGGCGCGAGAGCTGCCGGCGCACCCCGGCAGGATTTATCTGGCCTGCCAGTAGCAAGCCGGTTTCGAATACCGGCTCTCTACCCACGATTTCCTGTAAACGTTTGAATTCCATAACTATAATATGCCCTATATGTCTAATTAATGCAATGTATACCCTAAGAAGGCCCGTTTCCGAGAATCCCCCCACATTAATCTCTTCCGGAGGGGGAGGGATTCGAACCCCCGGAGCCGGTGAGGTAGCGCTTCAGTCTGCATGCGTTGAATCAAGCACGGTGAGCAGGTACAGGTCAATAAGCCCGGATTGAAACAAGCGATGCTTAGACCGACTTGCGTGGTTTTCAAGACCGTTGATGTTCGTACCATCTCTTGCCAAGCAGTCCCGTCCTATACGTGATTCCGACTGGTATCGTGCGGGTCAACATCAGGCCATCCCCGCATCGTCTCGCGTTTTTTCTATTCCCTGTAAAGTCAAAGACTTTTTTCGACCGATAAGCATCGTAGTGAGCCTCTGCGGGGGTACTGGCAGAGAATCCAGGCAGATGTGTAGAATAGAGGAAGCCAATCGCTTCAAGCTTTTGTTCTGAACAGGAGGGTTCCCATGAAAGCAGGTCGCCGACTCCGGATAGTCATGTCAACAGGTTTGGTCCTGCTGGTCGCGATGACGCTGCTGGCTCTCGCCCCTGCTGCAAGTCGGGGTGACAACCCGTGGTCTTATCCGTTTATCTCAAGCGTGAGTCCGCCGTCAGCCCCCGTCGGCTCGCTGATTACCATCAACGGAAGTGATTTCTTCGACTCCCCAGGCTCGGTAACGCTCGGATCCGTTGCTCCGGCCGCGGCTGATATCGTGTCATGGAGCGAGAGCAAGATCGAAGCGATAGTCCCGCAGGACGCTTATGGCGGCTCGGTAACCGTTACCAGGTCCGACGGCGACGCTTATCCGTTCGTAGACTTCTATGTCGAGGCAAGCGTTACGAGCGTCTTCCCCACCATTGCTGTGCCGGGACAAACCGTAACGGTAAAAGGCGGGGGCTTCGGCGACGGTGGGCCCTCGACCGAAGTGCAGCTCTACAAGGAGGTGGGGGCGACAACCGTCACGGGCATGAACGTAACCCAGCTCACGAACACCCAGATCAAGTTCAAGGCTAGCGACATTCCGGGTGGGACCTATCAGCTCTACGTGTCCACCTACGTCAGCACAGTGACAATTTTCCGCATCGAGTCGAACCGCACGACTTTCACGGCTGAAGGGAACCCCGTTCTGGAGGGTGCTTCTCCGAATCCCTGCCCCGCAGGCGCCACCCTGACGGTAAAAGGCGGCGGATTCGGCGAGGTCAAAGCCAGTGACTTCAACATCGAACTCTACGACACGAGCACGGGAGAAAGTTACGACGATTTCGACTTCTTCGAGTGGACACCCGATTCGGTAAGATTCAATACAATTCCTTCTTTCGAGGGAGAGTTCAAGATAATCGTCTCCAGGGGTATGTCATGCCCGTCACCGCCGAGGCAGGCTGCGCAGGTATCAAACGAGATAGACGTAACCTTCACCAGGGACCCTATCCCGCCGGAGGACATCGTCGGACAGACCTCCCGCACGTGGGGTCACGACTCAATAGGGACGACGTCGCCCGCTAAGGAGTGGTACCTCGCAGAGGCGTCGACAGCGCCAAACGAAGAAAGCTGGATACTGGTGCAGAATCCCAACGTTACCCCGGCAAACGTGACACTCACCTATGTGACCTCCTCCGCGGTCAAGGAGATGCCTCCCGATATAGTTGAGGGGAACTCAAGGAAGACCTACAACGTGGCGGACGCTCTGCCGTCGACACCTGGTATTTCCGTGGAAGTGAAGTCCGACATACCCGTAGTGGCCGAGAAGGCGGTCTACGGCAACAATCGCACCTGGGCGCACGAATCGATCGGTGTTTCAAAGCCCTCTAAGGTCTGGTACCTCGCCGAAGGTTGCACTGCTGCCGGGTTCGAGGGAAGAGTAGCGGTGATGAATCCCGGCAACAGCGATGCGAACGTGGCGCTGACCTACATGACGCCATCGGGCCCCGTGGCGGGTCCGGCCGAGACGATCCCCGCCAACTCGAGAACGTCCTACGATATCTCCGCGAACGTCCCCGACGAGTGGAGCGTCTCGACCGAGGTGAAGAGCGACGTGCCTGTGGTGGCCGAGCGAGCAATGTTCGGAAACAACCGCACCTGGGCCCATGACTCTATAGGCGTCACGGGAAAGAGCGCCGTCTGGTATCTTGCTGAGGGCTGTACTGCGGCTAACTTTGAGACGTGGGTGCTGGTGCAGAACCCGGGCGACAGCCCCGCGAACGTCACGCTCACCTACATGACACCTTCAGGCGCCGTTCCTGGGCCGACCGAATCCGTAGGCCCGAAGTCGAGGAGGACCTTCGAGGTCGCGAAGGACGTCCCAGGCACATGGGAGGTCTCCATAAGGGTGGCAAGCGACCAGTTCGTAATCGCCGAACGGGCACTGTATGGCAACAACCGTATCTGGGCGCACGACTCGGTCGGGGTCACCATTCCCAACTCCTCCTGGTTCCTTGGCGAGGGGTGTACCCTGCCCTGGCTTGAGACCTGGGTTCTGGTGCAGAACCCGAACGACCAGGCAACACAGATAAAGATCACTTACAACACGACCAGCGGAGCTGTCGCGGGTCCGGCGGAGACGCTTCCTGCGAACTCGAGGAAGACCTACAACCCTGCTCACACCGTCAACAACTGCGCCGACATCTCGACCAAGGTCGAATCCGACAATCCCATCGTCGTGGAAAGAGCGATGTACGGCGACCAGAGATGAGCAGGCCCGGGAACGTCGAAATACCGCACCACCAAAGAATAACCGGCGAAAGGGAGGGATTCGAACCCCCGGAGCCGGTAAAGGCGGGGCGGTTTTCAAGACCGTTGATTGGTTAGCAACGCATCGTTATGAATCTAGGATTGTCTCAAGATGGAATGACCCTGAGGACACAGTATATTCTTGGTACTTCGGACACATCTGTTGTCGTTGGGAAATCGCTGCTCCCCGGGACGCAGAGTTGAATCGCTGGAAGAGAAATCTTCGAATCTTATGAAGCCGCAAATCGCTTGATGCCAGGGAGGCGGAGTTATGTTCTCCTGCTACTTCCACTTATCCGTGTATTCCTTAGTGATTTCGAGGAACTGGTCTCCATAGTCTTCACTCGGTTCTATATAAGTGTGTTCCCACCACTCGTTCCAGGTGCATATGAATATTTGATCAGGTTCGCTCTCGATACAGGCCTCGAAGGTGTCTCGATATAGCTCGCCATCCTCCCTGGGGAGAACCTTGCCCTCACGGTCAGGAATCAAGTGGTCGTCGTAGCCGGGTTGCGCGGTCGCGCACCAGAGTCTTGGCTTCTGCTCATCCTGCAGCAGGGGGAAGTTCCGTATTCCGCGGCCTAGAGTCTTGTACGTCTGTTCGAGCACCGGTACCGACTCGTTGTCCTGGATGACGAAGAGGATGTTGTATCTCACTTTCCCCACCCATCACCGCACCTCCCGTCGTAATTTCTGATCTCGCGTTTCTCCGGCATCAGCTCCACCGAGCAGCAGGGCTTCAGTCAGCCCGAGAGCCCTGGTGTACTGCTGTAGCTCATCGGTAAGCGGAACG
>JAHIMR010000076.1 GCA_018896525.1 Actinomycetota bacterium | reverse complement strand
TCTATCTTTACCGAGACATCGCTTGCCCCCACCTGGTTGCCGACCGTAATGGTGGTTCGGGAGAACGGGGGAACGACAAACGGGTCTCCGGCTATCTGCCCGGCGCCGTCGCTTTCGGGTAGCATGTACGTGGCACGGACCATCGCATCTCGTGGCGACGGGTTTTGCACGCAGATGTACTCCTCGAACCCGTAGTCGGTGGTTCCCTCGGCGAAGTACCAGCTACGTACGGTCGTCATTTCACGTCTACCGGTACCCGCCACGGCCATTGGAATACCGGAAAACACCAGTAGAACGGCGACCAGAGCCGCGGTAATGGTAGCTCTGCGCATCATAACGACCTCCCGTTGCCGGAATAACCAGTTGACCCGCTAAAGGCCGTGAGGCCCGGCCGGTCCCTTGAAGTTTAACAGAGCGAGAGTAAAAAGTGGAAAGAAGGATTTGACCCGTCAGTTCTGATAGGTTATAACAAGATAGCCAGAGAACACGAGGAGTAACTCCGGTAGCAGGATCAGATCGTTGAAGGGGGTGGACAAATTGTCACTGATGAGGACGATGGGGAGGTTCAGCGGCAAGATGAGCAGCAATAGCGAGTTCATCTCCGGGGTTATGGAAGGAATGGACCCGAGTGCTGTCGCCCGTGCGGTCAACGAGAACGCGGGCTTTATGGGTGAGGTAATAAAGCACCTGGACGCCAAGGCGATTGCCGAGTCAATGAACGAGAGCATGTCATTCATGGGCGACATGATGAAGTATATCGACCCGGCGGCGGTGGCGGAGGTCATCAACGCCAACGAGCGCATCCTCCCCCGGTTCGTCGAGGGCATAAACCCGAACGTGTTTACCCGTAGCGCGGGTTCGGTATTCACCAAGCTGCGGTACGCTACCTACCGGCCGCCTAAGTTTATGAAGGACGGGGAGGCCATAGAGGAGTAAGGCCCTCACCGAAGAAACCTACTACTGGGCTGAGGGGTCCCTTTGCGGGGCTCCTCTTACGTTGGAGGGCCGCCGTTCCGCGAGGCGTCGAACCTGAACCGGAACGGGGGGCCGGCCGCCGGCGTCTATTATAGATGTGACCCGTAACGGTTCCCGCGAGCGTAAGCGCGGGGCGCGCTCCGCATCCCGAGGTGGAGATAGGCGAGGAAGGACAAACAGAAATGCCCGATAACCAGACAGAAGGTTCGAGGATAAGGGCCCTGCTGGGGGTCCTGGTACTGGTCCAATTGATCTTCCTGTCAGCGTTCGCCAGCGCGGCGGGCCTGGCGACGCCCCGTTCGGGACGGTCGGACAGGTTGACCTTACCGGTTGACGCGTTGAGGACCGGCCAGGCCGCGGTGCCGGAGACCATCAAGGTCCTGATGCCCGACGGTAACGTTGAGACCATGGACATGGACGAGTACCTGAAGGGGGTCGTCCCCACGGAGGTGGGCGCCTCCTGGCCGTACGACTCGCTGGCCGCTCAGGCGGTGGCGGCGAGGAGCTTCGCGGCAACCGCGCACCGGCATCCCGAGGTGGGCGCGGACGTTTGTACCACGACCCACTGCCAGGCGTACAACCCGGCGAACCGGGACGAGAGGACCGACCTGGCGGTGGATTCCACCCACAAGGTCGCCGCGCTCTACCAGGGCGACATCATCCACGCCTACTACTTCGGCCACTGTGACGGTCATACCCGCAACTCCGAGGACGTGTGGGGCGGCTATCTTCCCTACTGTCGCAGCGTTTCCTGCCCCTGCGGGTACACCGAGATGTGGGGCCACGGCGTTGGGATGTGCCAGGAGGGGGTCAAGGTGCTGGCCGAGGCGGGGTGGGATTACGGCGATATCCTCGAGCATTACTATACCGGCGTGGACGTAGAGAGCACGGAGCCCGTGGCGATGACCTGGTACTTCGCCGAGGGGACCACCCGCCCCGGCTTCGACACCTACCTGTGCATGGGGAACCCCTCGGATGCTGAGGCCCACCTCACCGTCTCCTACCTGGTGGAAGGGGGAGGGAACAAGGACGCCTCCTACACGGT
>JAHIMR010000075.1 GCA_018896525.1 Actinomycetota bacterium | reverse complement strand
TATCAACCACGTCAAGCTTCCCGGTGTTTGAGAAGCACAGGGTGAACGGAACGCTTCGCTTGATTGTCTTAACCATTGTTGTCCTTGAGCTCCGCCACTATCTTCTCCGTCTTTCTCTTTGATCTTCCAGGCCCGTAGAGACGGGCGCCCAGCGAGGTTATTATAGCGATGAAGTCCTCCATCAGGTCGTCAGTGTCGCTGTCCGCCTCGTTCACCACTTCGATAGTTTTCCCCTGCTCGCCTGCCAGCATCTTCAGGTATTTGAACCCGAACCTGGTCAAGCGGTCCTTGTGCTCCACTACAAGACGATTGTAGCTCTTGTCACCGACAAGCTTTTCAAGCTTCCTCCGGTTGTCGTTTATTCCGCTCCCTACTTCCTCAGGCGACCTTCGATATCTGATAGCCCCTGGCAATGGAGTACTCCTCCAATCTCTTGGCCTGCCGGTCCAGATTGTCTTTGTTCTCGCTTGAGGATACACGGGTGTATATTGCGACCTTGTCGGGGAGTTCGGCTGCTGATTCTTCCGGCACAATAATGGTGCCGCTCGGTAACTGATACGCCCCTGGGATCTCTCCCCGCTTGTACATGTTCCAGGCGGTTCTATACTGAACTCCCAGTATCCTGGCGTAGGCTGATAGTTTCATGCGTATATTATACTATGCAATACAATGAAATACTATGATTTCAGTGAAGTTAATCAGTACCATGAGTACCCTGTACGACCCGGGCTGTTGCCTGAAATGACGCACTGGTGCCTGTCACCAGTGCGTCATGTTGCCGCTGTAGTGATTTTGCGCCTGCAAACGTCATAAGCAGTAAGAACAGTGAAAAACGGGTATCGGAGGACATCATGGACCGTGTCATAGAACTGGTCACAATCGAGGAAGCGGCCCGGGACCTGCGGGTCAGCACCGGGACTCTGTGGCGGTTCGTCCGGAACGGAAAGATCACCCCGTCCCAGATGGGAGGCCACTATGTCATATCGAGGATGCAGCTCATGTTCTTCGCGCAAAACCACGCCAGTAAACTCTCGCGGTAAGACCCACGTTTTGGGAAGGAGAACAACACCCCCTTTCAGAAATAGTAGTCACCGGTTATGATATATGTTACTTTTCCAATCCATGAAAGGCATGGGTCAGGTGAAACGGTTGCCGCGGGGTCCCTGGTTACGGACCCGGCAGTGACGCTCGCTTGCGGCATGTACGGATTTCGATTCAGAGGAAAGGAGGGAAAAACATGAAAAAGATGCTTGTACTATTACTCGTAACGGCGTTGGTGATGGGAGTCGTTGCACTCGCGGGATGCGGTGAGAAGAAGGTCACCATCGAGGGCGAGGACGGTGAAGTCGAGGTCACCGAGAAAGACGGCGAGGTTTCCGTGACCGACGAGGAAGGCGATTCATATTCCACGAAGGAGATAAGCGCGGAGGACCTTGATATCCCCATCTATCCTGGCGCCAAGGTCCAGGAGGGGACTGCCGCCGAGATTACCAGCGAAGGTGTCGACGGTACTGAGTCGGGGTCACTCGCTGTCCTCGAGACCAAGGACTCTGTTTCCGATGTCATCGCCTGGTACAAAGACAAGCTCTCGGGTAAGGAAGGCTTCACCGACTCCTCTATGGCATTGGAGGGGCAAGAGGTCGGCATGTTCTACTACCAGGACGGAGACGAAATGAAGTCGGTCATCGTTGGTCAAAATGAGGAGACCGGCGTGACCGAGATCGTCCTCTCCTCGGGCAGCGCGGAAAGTATGACGATGCCCGAAACTACCGAGTAGTAGTGATACCTGTCGAAGAAGAGAGAAGACCCCGCGCCTGCGGGGTCTTTTCTTTATGGACGGTCGTTCTCGAATGCCGACCTGAGGTTGCTTATCTGCCGGGAGGGAAGGTGCCCGGAGGAGAAACCCCCGGACCTCTCGTGCACGTACGGGGCGAGCACGCCCATCGACGAGTGAGCGCCGGCCTTTCCGGAGGCGCCGCCCGCGTAGACCGAGCGCTCGCAGACCACGTACCCATCGCTTTCCACCTTTGTGGCCACGTCTCCGCTGACGTAGTCGTTTACGTTGAACGAAACCCTCGACACCGGCGGCAGCGTCACCGACGGGCCGTTTACCGGCCCCCCCGGGGTAAGGAATGTAAGCAGCACGTCCGCCCGGTACTCCGCGTCCGGGTTCATGACCAGGACCCACTCGTCGAACCCGTGCGAGGTGCATCCCTCCGGCAGGTACCAGTCGGTACAGGCGTAGGCTGTAGCCGGGGCGTTGTGCGCGCCCGTCTTCCCATCGGGTGAACGCACGTACATGGCCCGCTCCACCACCACCTCCTGGCCCTCGTACCAGGTGAACACCATGGTCGACACGTCCCGGTCGGGCACGTAGTCGTTCACCCGCACCGAGGCCCTCCTCCCGGCGGCCAACGTGAACTCGGGACCATAGAAGACCTCGTCGGGAGTAAGAAAGTAGAACACGACATCCGCCTCGGACCCGGTGGGGTTCTGGACCAGCACCCACTCCTCGTAGCCGGGCCACGTCGCCCCCTCCGCCAGTCCCCATCCCTCGGCCGCCTCCCGGGCCCCCAGGGAGTTGTGGCACCCCACCTTCCCGTCCGGCGTACGCACGTACATCGAGCGCTCCGCCACCACGCCGGCACCGGACGTCAGGCAGTTGACCTTCGTCGAAACATCCTGGTTGGGCACGAAGTCATTGACGTGAACGGTCCCCCGGGTGCCGCTCGCGAGGGACAACCGGGGTCCGCCGACGTTGCCACCCGGGGTCTGGAACGACACCTCCACCTCCACCGGTTCGGGGTTGGGGTTCATGACCAGCACCCACTCGTCGAACCCCGGCCAGGTGGCCCCCTCGGCCAGGTACCACGTGTTCGAGGTTCCAGGGGAAGCGATCGAGTCGTGCGAGCCCCACTTGCCGTCGGCGGTGGACACGTACATCGCGCGCTCAGCGCAAACCTGGACCCCGTTGGTTGCGGTCACCACCGTGGCTACGTCCCGGTTAGGCACGAAGTCGTTCACGTGGATACTCAAGCGGCTCTGGCTCGCCACCGACAGGGCCGGCCCATCGACCTGGCCCCCCGGGGTCAGGAACGTCACTTGCACCCTGGCCGCCTCGTCGTTGGGGTTCATCACCAGCACCCACTCGTCAAAGCCCGGCCAGGTGGCCCCCTCGGCAAGCAACCACGACGAGTCCAGGTCAATCGGGACCGGTGCGTTGGGATCCACGGTGACCTGCTTGCCGTTCGACCTCTCACCATCCCAGGCATATACGTAGACGTCGCCGGTGGCCGCACCGGCGGGAACCTTCGCTTCTACCTGCCCGTTCGACCATGACGAGACCGAGGCGGCGGCGGAACTGCCCGAAAACACCACCTTCGCCGAGCGCCGCTCGCACCCGAGGTTCGTGCCCTTGATTGTCACTTTGGCGCCGGGGCCGACCGTCTGCGGGCTCACGCCGGTAACCGTGGGGCTGCTGTCGGAGTCATCCATGAACCAGGCCTCCCACACCCACTTCCTGGCGAACTCGTAGCTCAGGTATACCTGCCCGTTGCCGTTCCAGCCGCTCCCCCAGGAGTTGACCATGAGGAAGCCCCCCTCCCCGCCCCCCACGCTGTCGTCGTACCCGGCGATGTACACCGCGTGGCCGCCCAGGAAATCGGAGTCCGGGTTCCACCCGCCGTAATCGTAGAACGGGCTCGACGGGTTGCCCTCGGTATCGGGGAAATCGCTGAAGATGGGGATGCCAAACACCAGCGGGCGCCCGGAGTCGAGGAGCGACTTCACCTCGGTAAGGGAGTTGTCGAACGGGCCCAGCCCGCCCTGGTTGACATCGTTCGTAAAGAGGTACCCCCACTTCGGGGAGCCGGGTATCCTGTACTGCTTCGCCGCCTCCTTCTCGGTCGCGGAGGGTTGCGTGGTGTAGTCCGAGTCGTCGTAGGGGAACTCCTCGATGTCCACGTCACCGGAGTTCTCGAGAAGGGGAAAGGCGTCTTCGAAGAACGCTCCCTGGTCCTGGCCCCCGTTTATCTGGTTGTAGACGAAAGCGGGGCTGAAGACGTACCTGGTGTCATCCAGGTTCCAGGAAGGATGCTCTCGCTTCTCCCACCAGGTCTTGAGGTAGTAGCCGGTGGCCCAACCCACGCAGCTCCCCTGGTTCCCCTGGTCCCCTATGGGAGGCAGTGTCCCGGTGAGGTCGACCGTGGACTTGAGCGGGGTGGACTTCACGAGGCGGCTCGCGTCCAGCTCGAGTGCGGGGTCCGGCCTGCTGGGAAGCAGGCCCATCCTGTGGCTGCCCGGGTTGCCGATGTTCCTTTCGCCATACCTGGCGGCCGGACCCTCCAGGCGCGCACCATCAAGAGGGTTCTCGGCCCCGAACGCCGGTGTGCAAACCCCGGTGAGCAACAGAGGCAACAACAGGACGATTGCCGTAGCCAGCGAGATTACCTTCGTCCTTCTCACGCCATCACCCCTCCCGTTGGTTCTTCCCCTCCAGTATCTTTTGACGCGCCCGGGATGCCTTTGTTTCAAGTATCGGCGTCACGGGCGAGAAGTTTATGAAAAATAGTGCTTATGGGTGATAGCGAGTCACCCGTCGCCCCCGGCGCTCGCGCGACTAACGTGTGGCCCGGAAGAACCCGTACCCGCCCAGGGCGCATTCGTTACGCCTTGGGACACCACTATTCTTTTATACCGCATTGAAACGTGCTGACGGCTCCAGCGTCTGTCAATGTAGACAGGCAGGAAAAAAGCGTTTGCCCGTCATATGTCAGTACTGTAATGGTTGAAAAGGGCCCGGGCGAGAGGCGGGCGCTACACCCCGCGCGATTAGGGGTTATACCCATCCATCTCCACGTACCCGTAACCGGTCTTGTTGCCTTCCACCACTCCGCAGACCCCTTCCCAGAAGGTACCCCCGAATGAATCGACTATCAACTGGTCTTCCACCAGCGCATCGATCGTGATGTCGATTCCCACCTGGGGAACGGAGACGCGCCACTTCAGGGGATAGGTCTCGCCGGTCTTATCCGAGCGCCACCGGCGGTCCAGGGGCTCCACGGTGAAATCGGTCACGTTGGTCGGCTTCCCGTTCTCATCCACGTAGGTCCCGCAGTTGTAACCGGGCAGGACCTCGCCGGTTTCAGTATCTCGGAAGCTGTAGAGCATGAGCTCGGTGTTGTCGTCGAAGCGAAGGGAGAACCAGTCGTAGGTCTCGGCGGCCTCCCCCTTCCAGTTGCCCCACTGGCGGTCGAGCCAGGAGTCTCCAGTCACATTCATCTCCCTGCCCTCGAGCGACATCCTGCCGTCGGCCGACATCCTGGTGCAGGAGTAGTAAGCGGAGGTGCCGCCGGAGGACATCTCCATGTACCCTCCATCACCGTTTATTACGTTGTCTTTCTCGGGGTGCAGTGTCAGTTCCAGGCTCACATTCTCACCTGTGCCCTTAATATGGAAGTCCCCGTTGTCCAGCAGCCTGACCTGCCAGTCTCCGCCGATGTCAATGTCGAGCCTGTCCTCCGGGACGTCGGCTTCCCCAAGCGCATCTATGAACTCCTCGAAGACCTTGGTGCCGCTGCGCAGGTCAACGATGCTCATGAGGATAAGTGTCTCCCCGTCGTTTAGGAAGTAGGTGTAGAAGTATCCGAACTTCTCCCCCTCCTGATTATTCAGCACCCCGGTGAAGTACCACCACTCGGTCCCCATGCCCTCATGCGGGTAATGGTCTACCGGGAACAGTATCTCCTTGCCGGTGTCCAACTCAACGGCGCCTGTGACCTTCTCTCCGGCGTCCGACTTGTCCGCCTCCTTCTTTTCCCCGCACCCGATGGCGAGGACGGCCACCGTCATAAGAACCGCAACAACGATTACTAGGTACCTCGCTCCATAAATACAGTGGCATTCGAACGCCGCTGCATCCACACCGGCTGCGTTCCGCTCCCTCGAAGTACTACAGGAGTATGTCTCGGTCGCGCGCCTTGCCGGAGCGGCGCTTCGACGCTCTCGGTGCTTAACCGTATCTATGGAACGAGGCACTAGGGTTTTTCTCTTCAAGGAAACACCTCCACTGCTTCTAATTATCTATCCCGGCTATCTATCCCGGCCGGCGGTCCCGCCTCTAATCGATGCCCGGGAACGACGTTATGTGCCACTGCCCGTTCTCCCTCGCAAGCCCGAATCCGATAGGGACCATGGCAAGCTCATCGAGTTCGTCGGCTTCGATCGCCACCGTTTCACCGTGCTCTCCCACCCTGGTGATGACGCCATCCCTGACCGACACCACCCCCTCGTCCCCGCGGGTGACGGTCACGTACTCCATATCACTGAACCTCACCCCCGGCACGACCCGGGAGAGGAACGAGTTGATTGCTCTTTCCATCCCTAACCGTATGTCCTTATCGACGGTCCCCGGATCCTCCCTGACCTTCGGTGAGTCCTTGAGCTTTTCTCTCAACGCCGTGAACCCCAGCGGGTTGTCCAGGAGAACCACCAGCTCCGCCGGGACGGTCCTGGAACTCAGGTCACTTCGCAGCTCTATCGCGGCCGGATAGTAGGTTACCTGTTCAACCCCGGGCACCCCGGAGATACCCTCCTTCAGAGTATTCTCCTCCCCGGTTGTGATGTCACCTGTCAGCAGTACCCTTACGTCAACGCGGTCGCCCGGCGCCAGGCCCACGGCTATCGCCCCCGCGTGCTTCGGGTCGGGGGACAGCGTGTCGGCCAGCATGGCCGCGTCCCCCTTTTCAATCGCATCAAAG
>JAHIMR010000008.1 GCA_018896525.1 Actinomycetota bacterium | reverse complement strand
GTTGTCAGAAGAGAGGTACGGGCATGGCAAGAATACAGAAACAACAAGAACGCCAAGGTCAACTGGCAGTTTACAACAGAGGATGCCCGTATAAAGCTATCGCGTCTTTACCCGACACTTGAGGGTTGACGCGACACTAGGGGGATTACCCCTGACTTGAGCCGGGAACAGGGAACCGGCGAAACCGATAACGCGTCAAACAGATAACAGGGAGATTTTTTTGCGCCATGACGCTCTTTGAGAGGTCGATCGATATCGAGGTCGGCGAGGAGGACGAAAACATACGGGTCAGGGGCGCCCTGGCAGACGGGCGGCTGGGGGAAGGCCTTCACCGGCTGGAGGTCGAGATGCTCGTCTCCGTCATCCACGGGGAGATACTGGAGATAAGCGGCTCGATGCCCGAGGTCCCCATGGAGGAGTGCGCGGAAGGGCTCCGGGTGCTGGACGAGGTGCTGGGGGAGAAGATAACGCCCGGCTTTACCGACCTGGTGAGGCGGACAGTCGGCTCGAATAAAGGCTGCACCCACCTCGCCTCCCTGCTGGTGAACATGGGGAACGTAAGCGTCCAGGGCAGGGGCGCATTCGTCCGAAAGCATTTCCCCGACGAGGAGTCCTCGATGGCCGCGCTGCGCCACGCCGCCGGGGACCTGGATCTGCTCGACAGCTGCGTCTGCTGGGGGGAGGACGGCCCGATCCTGGGCCGCCGACAGGAGTGATTCCGATAGAACAGGAGTGCCCATCGAGAGCCCTGGCAAGCATCTCTACGGCAAAACGGTTTCGGCAAGAACAGAAAGGGAGTTGCGATGTTTCTGAACAGGAAGTCCCACCATCTGCTGACGGTCCTGGCAACCGCGGGGATTGCCCTGGCGATGGCGCTGGTCTTTCTTCCTTCCGTGAGCGGCACCGCGGAGGGGTCTGCCTATCGGTCGTCGGGGAACCAGGGGGACGTCTCGCGCCTCCAGTCGAAGGTCTGGTACCTGGCCGAGGGGTATACAGCCGGAGACTTCGACACCTGGGTGCTGGTGCAGAACCCGGGTGACGAGGATGTAGACGTAACCATGGAGTTCCAGCTTCCTGAAGGCGCCAGTGCCGAGCCCTATGCGTTCACCTTGCCCGCAAACACCCGAGAGAGCGTCCTCTTAGACGATCTACCGGGACTTGCCGCCACCGAGGTCTCCACCACGGTGACCTCAACCAGTGACATATACGTACAGAGGTCCATGTACTTCGACTACAGGGAAGCGCGAGGCGGCACCGGCACGTTCGGCAGCGTCTGCCCCGACTTTGACTGGTACTTCGCCGAGGGGTACACCGGGGGGCTCTTTGACACTTTCATCCTGGTGCAGAACCCGGGCGGGAGTGCGGCGCAGGTAACAATGGATTTCCACCTCCCGGCAGGCGTGAGCGCCGAGCCCCACACCCTGGAAGTGCCGCCGTTCAGCCGCCGGACGGTCAAGCTCAACGACCTCCCGGGCCTCGGATCTACCGATGTTTCCACCCGCGTTACCGCGACGGAGCCGGTGGTGGCGGAAAGGGCCATGTACTGGGGGGAGATGACCCCACTGGGCCAGGCGTGCCACGGGACGATAGGGATGACCGATACCCACAACACTTTCTACTTCCCGGACGGGCAGACCTCCGATGGGCGAGAGACGTACACACTGGTCCAGAACCCGAACTCGGGACCGGTCGAGGTCCAGATCTCCTGCCTGTCGACGGAAGGGAAGATCGAGGTCACGTTCACCGAGGTGATCCCCGGCGGCTCCAGGAGGACGTACCCGCTGGCGGACATGATAGAGGAGAACAGGGCTTCCACCATTGTCGAATGCAAGACCCCCGGCAAGAGAGTAGGAACAACCGCGGCGCCGGCACCTGCACCATCGGCGGCTTCGAGGACAGACCCCTCTAAACGTGCAAAAGGGGCCAGGCCCCACTGCGTCATTAAACGCGCCAATGGTGCCAGGCACCATTGGCGCGTTTTTCGTCGCTGGTGTTTGGTAGCATTGTTGCATTTTGGTTGTATTGCTTGTAAAATGGGTGCATGGGACGACCATATCGAACCCAGTTCCCAGATGCTTTATACCACGTGATGTCCCGGGGCAACTCAGAGCAAGATATTTACCTGAGTGACGATGACCGTCACGACTTCCTCGAGAAGCTCGCCGAGGTAGTC
>JAHIMR010000074.1 GCA_018896525.1 Actinomycetota bacterium | reverse complement strand
AGTCGCCTTGCAGAAGAACACGGGTTCCTTTCCCGCCGGCACATTGCTCAAGTCGATTTTGAACATCTCTTCAACCCGTCCCCGCAGGTGATCAGGGAAGTTCAGGGTGGAAACCATTCGTCTCTTGTCGGCACCGATCATCATTTGAACAGGGTCAACCGGCCGTCCGGACGAACGCTTCTGCGTGGTTTTTTTTTCTTCTTTCCAGGCCGTTTTTTCGCCATTCATGCTCCAGTCGACTTCCGTACTTCTCGGGCCGTAACTACTCAACACTAATGGCTAATAACAACGATAACAATAGCACGGATTTCATCGGGATCGTAGGGGCGACAATTGATCAAGCTTCGGCCGTCACCGGCATGAAAGGTTCGCCCTCAAGTGAGTTATTGAGAGCAAACAATGACGCGAATATCGTTCTTCCTGGCAGTGGAGATGTAACCGCGGATACGACAGAAGGCATGATCCCTTTCACGGGTGCGGAAACAGCCGGAGATCTTCCCGCGGGACGCCGGTAACAATCGGGAGAAACGCGCGCCGACGCGCGTACGACCCGGTTCGTTAGCTCATGCTGATCGATCGATTATCCTTGTCTCCCGTTCGAGGGCGGCCTTGAGGGCCAGCCCGCATTCGAGACTGCAGGTCATGAACGTCAAATCGTAGCCGTCGGCCCTTGCCTCGGAGTCCTTCGCGGTCACCGTAGACGGGATGACTTTGCCCGAGAGGGAGAGAAACATGGAGATGACGCCGCCCTCCATGTTCTCCAGGCTGACGCCTTCCCTTGTCCGAACCCCCATGCCGAATACCTCGGAGTCCCCGACCTCTTTGCCGCACCATGCACAGGAACCCAGGAGCGCTTCGGACCCATTCTCGTCGAGGTACGCCTGGATGCGCCCACACTCGTAGGTCTCGACACCGCAGTCTCCGAACTCGTCTTTCTCCTCGGGGCACTCCTCACATATTCTCCAGTGACCGCAGCGAGCGTCCCCGGGCATCAGAGAGCCGCACTCCAGGCACCAGATGAATCCGCAGTCCGGGCAGAAGCCCACCGTGGGATTCTCGATCCCCTCGACCCGGGAGCAATCGGTTATGTTCAGGCCGCCGCAGCAGGGGCATTCCCCGAACAGCAGCGCTTCAGGGTCCGCGTTCTCCAGCGCCTCGAGTAGCCGGCCCCGTTCCTCTTCGTCCAGTGGTTCCAGGAACTTCCTGACCTCTTCCATCATCTCTTCATCGAACCCGTTCAGCCTGTCTTCTTCCATCTGTCCACCTCGTTTAGTATCAGCGCTGCGGGCCGAGGGAGTTGATCGTGTCCAGCAGGGAAGTCACGGTCGATTCCGGATCGATGGCCGCCGCTTTACGGGCGGCCTCCTGGGGCGAGAGCTCGCCCGATTCAGCCCTGGAAAGCACGGTTCTCAGCAGTTCAAGATCGTCATTATCCATTGAAACCTCACTCGGAAGCATCCCGGCGCATCTTGCGATTGAATTCGGTGTCCCCTTGCACTGCCTCCTCCTCACGAGGCGAAATCCCATCCCGCTTGATGGCGTCTCAGGCCGCCGGTGGCGAGGAGAGACGCGCGCCCGAGAGACGCGGCTCAGACTTGTCTTGTTCTTGCCGTCACCGTATATCGTAATAGAAAGGGGGGCGGGTGAGAAGGCCGCGCAACGGGGGCCGGCCCCAACTTTTACGAAGGCGCGCGACTAAAGACGTACTCCTATAGTACGCCGAGGGAGCGGAACGCGGCCGGAGTGGATGCAGCGGCGTTCGAATGCCAGCGTATTTATGGAGCGGGGCACTTAGTACAGCATTCCATAATTACGGTGACGTACCGAGAGCAGCCACGGCGCCGGCTCGCCCCAGGCACAGCGCATCATGATATCCCGGCTGGCCGACCTCGACCGGAAGGTGGAGTTCGCAAAGAAGATAGCCCGCATCGAGTATTGACCCCGGACCTTTCCACCTTAAACCAGGTTCTCAAAAGAGGGCGACAGGAGTGTCACCCCTCAAGTTGGTTTGGGGAATGCCGGCAAGTTGCCGGCGCTACGGGGGATTGGCGGATCGGGGGATCTCAACCAGTTCGGCGGGACGAACGAAGTAGAGCGCGGTTTCCTTGACCGTCTCGCCGGTGCATTTCTCCCAGGCCTCAGCGTAGAGCTGTAACTGGGGAGCGTACTTCTCCGCGAGACGGTCGGTCCCCGCACCATTAACCATGTCGGTCTTGTAATCCACCAGCACCCAGCCGTCTTCCTCCTCGAAGGCAATGTCGATGGACCCCCGCAGCACGGTGGGCACATCTAAGTCTACGTCTTCCTCCAGCAGGACCTCGAAGGGAACCTCGGCGAACCACCTTCGGCTCCCCAGCGCCCGCTCCCATATCCCGGACTCCATGACCGTGCTCACGGTGCGGGCGGCCTCCCCGGCGAGCCCGACCTCGAGGCCGTTCTCCACGAGCGCGGCCCGGGCCACCTCCTCCAGGTCGGCCCCGGGGTTCTCCATCGCCACCTGGAGCAGCAGGTGGATGACCGTTCCCCACAGGGCGCCGTGCTCCCCATCATCTTCCGCGGCGCCCCGCGTTTCCGCCGTCGTCTTCCGGAGGGTGACAGGAGTGTCGCCCTTCAAGTTGGTTTGGAGAGCGTACTCCTTGGCCGCCCTCACGTCGTAGGTGGGAACCTTCATCGCCTCCAGGCGCCCGGATATCGCTTCGCCTGCGAGCCGGGCTTCCTCCGGTGAAATGGTGCTCAGGGAAACCGGGGGCGGCTCCTGCCCGCCGGGGTCGGGCATCTCCCGGCTTTCGGGGATGTACGGCTCGAAGTACTTCCAGGGATTATACCGGTTCCCTTTCTCCTTCTCGGTGATCACCATGGCCGCTGCCGCCCGCGTCGCCGCCACGTACCTCAATCGCAGCCCCTCGGCCCTGGTGAACCGCTTCTCCTTCTGGGCCAGCGCATCCCATCCCGCCGGGCGGGCCAGCGGTGTCGAGCCCCATCCGCCCTTCGACCTCCTGTCGATAGCCATGTAACCGAGGACCTTCCCCCCTGACCTGTCCACGTGAAGCTCGACATCGTGGTCCGATTCCCCGTAGGGGTCGGCCAGGAAAACCACCGGCGCCTCCAGCCCCTTTGCCTTGTGCAGGTTCATCACCCTTACCGCCGGCCTCTCCCCGGGCCTCGCGGATATGCCATCGTAGCTCTCCTCCATCTCCACCAGTTCGCCGAGGCACTCCACCACGCCGCCCGTCGTCCACGCCCCTTCCCACGCGCCTCGCAGGACCTCGAGCGCCTTTGCCAGGCTTCCGGCCTCCACGTCGCCGCCGGGCCTGGCGGCGGCAAGCGCCATCAAACCGCTGTCCTCCACGACCCTCTCGATCGCGGCCACCGGTGGTAGCCGGTCTAGCCACCCCGAGTACCTCCCAAGGGCGGCGAACGCTTCCCCTATGGCGTCCGCGTCCTCCGGTTCGAGCCCCGGGGGGACTGTCGCGCCCAATGAAAACCTGCCGCCCGCAACCTTGAAATCGTAGAGCGCGGCGTCGCTGACGCCGAACAACTCGCTTCGCAGCGCCGCCACCAGCGCTACCGGGTCGTCGGGGCGCGCCACCGCACTGAGGCAGGTGTGAAGCAGTTTCAGCTCGGCCACCCTGTTCAGGGCGCTTCCCCCGGTGACCGCATGGGGAATGCCGTACCGGCGCAGGCAGCGCGAGTGCTCGGCCAGGTTCTCCAGCTTGCGGGTAAGTATCATGAAATCGTCGTAGTCAGCCGCGGGCGGCTTCCCGGCCTCGACCTCTCTCCCGGTCCGTGGCACGCTCACGCCTGAATCGACCATGTCGCGTATGGTCCTGGCTATCCGGTCCGCCTCGTAGGTGATAACAGTCGGCTTGTTGGAGTACTCCTCCGGGACCACCAGCGAGTAGACGCCGGACAGGTCCCCCGCGCTCCCGCCGGCCCTTCCCTTCTCCAGCGGCACGTACCCGGGAGACTCTTCAGAACCCCTGGAGGGAAACCGCACAATGGCCTTCTCGTCATCCTCGCCGTTCGGCTCGAACACGCGGTTGACCCAATCGATTATGTCGCCGACAGAGCGGAAGTTGACCGATAGCCGCGCCTCGAGTCCGTCCTCGCGGATGATCCTTTTCACCTCGTTGAAGATAACGATATCGGCTCGCCTGAACCGGTAGATCGACTGCTTGGGGTCACCAACCACGAACAGGGACCCGGGGCGTGGGGTGCAGTTGCGCCACTCCTTCTCCTTCACTTCGCCCGCGGTGAGCAGGAGCAGCATCTCCGCCTGTATGGGGTCGGTGTCCTGGAACTCGTCGACCAGGACGTGGGTGAACCTCCCTCTGAAGTACTCCCTGACGTTGGGGTTCTCCCGCAGGAGGCCCGCCGCCTTCATCAGCAGGTCCTGGAAGTTGAGCACGCCGCGCTCGCGCCTGGCCTCATCGTACACTTCCCTTGCCGCGAACATCACCCGGAGCACCAGCTCGTACCGCTTCTCCAGCCAGGCGTCAGCGAGCGGCCTCGCCACCGACTCCCTGAACTCCTCCCAGCGCGCAAGTTCGGCCTTTGCCTCTTCCCTGGTGAACGCCCCGTTCCCCGTCCACTCCTTCTGGACGAGCTTCGCTCCCTGGTTGAAGAGGGACATCACCTCCATGAAGCGTGCGGGCCGACGTAACTCCTCCGGCGGGTAATGCGATAGTACCCGGGGCATGCGCCTGTATTTGTCAATCAGGGTGTCGTTGCCGGTATCATCCGGCAGTCGAGCGTCGAGCGCCCGCATGTGGGCCGCGTACTGCTTCATCTCCTCGAGCGCTTCCCCTGCGCCGGGAAGGTCCTCCTCCACCTCCCCGAGGGGCCACTCGTCCACGTCGGGGTACTCGGCGAATCTCATGAATGCGCTCTCCAGATCCCCCGGCTGTATGCCGTACCGCTCCATCTCGCCCAGGATTTCCCCCGGGTCGCTTGTATATAACCTCGACGTGTACTCCGCCCAGGCCTCGGAGCGCAGGCGCCCGTCAGCGGCCTCTTCAATCTCCCTGAAGTCGATATCCACCCCGGCCTCGACCGGCCGCTCCCGGAGCAGGCGGGCACAGAACGAGTGGATTGTCCCGATGAAGCACTGCTCGACGCCGGCCAGCGCCCGGCCCAGGTTCTCCTCTACGGCTCCCGACGAGTCGCGCGCCGCCTCCTCGAGCCGCAACCGGAACCTGCTCCTCAGCTCCGCCGCCGCCTTCCTGGTGAATGTTACCGCCGCCAGGGTGCGGACGTTCTCACAGGTGCCGCTTTCCAGTAGGGCAACCATCCGGTCGACCATGCAGGTGGTCTTCCCGGTGCCGGCCGCGGCCTCCACGATGATGTTCCTGTCGAGCTCTCCTACGATGAGCTCCCGCTGGCTCTCGTCGGCAAGCTCGACCCTCGACTCCTTAACCATCTCCAACCTCTATGTCCCGCAGTTCACGAAACGCCGCCAGGGCGTCGTTCTCTTCGTTTCTGAGCTTCCTGCCTATCGCTTCCGCGGCGGCCGCCGTGTCGCCGAACGCGTTTCGGTAGTCACTGAAACCGGCGTCGTCCTCGTCGTTGGAGAACGGGAAACACCCGCCCGCCGCCATCCGGCAGAGGCGCTCTACCAACCGGCCGTACCCGTCGAGCTCCGCCTTTGTCCACCGAATACGCTCACCGTGCTCTCGGATGCCGGGGAAGAAGTAGCCGAACCCCACCGCCTCAGCGCCGGTGTGCACCTCCCCCAGCCGGGACTCCACCAGCGCGAGATACAACGCGTTCTGCACGTGCCGCCCACCCTTGAAAGGGTCCGCCCGGTCATAGGCGTAGCTGCTGCCGGTCTTGTAATCCCACACCAGGAACATTTTCCCGCCCGACCCCGCGACCTCGTCAACCCTGTCTATCTTCCCCCGCACCCTGACCCTGTCCCCGCCGGGGAGCATGATTTCCACCGGGTCGGGCGCGTCCAGCGCGGTGCCCGCTTCCTCCGGCGGCACGCCTATCGCCACCTCGAAGTAAGCGGGGCTTGCGGTCCGGCAGCACTCTTCCTCCTCGCTCAGGAAGATACGGACGACCTCCAGGAGTTCGCGCCTCTCACGCTCAAACACCTCAACTCCCGGGGGGGGATTCTCGGCCTTGAGCAACGCTATCCTCTCCTCCAGGATCTCCTCCAGCAGCCCGATGTCCCGGCCGTACTCCGGCGGCACGCCCCGGTTGCCGACCCGGAACATGAACTCCCGGAAAACCGCGTGGAGCAGCAACCCCTTCTCGCTCGCACCAAGCCATACCCCCGGCGCGGCCTGGTACTCCTCCGGCGGCTCTATCTCCAGGACATAGCGGAAGAAGTACTCCATCGGGCAGCGGCCGAGCGTTTCCAGCCTCCTTGCCGACAGCACCGGGCCGCTCTCGCTGGTGGGGTCCCCGTCCTTCCCCGCCCGGGGCACGTAGCCGTCGTAGGCGGTAAAATCGTCACTCTCTCTCGCCCGTCGCGCCTCGAGGCCCCGCGCCAGGTTCTTGAACTGCGAGGCAACCGCTTCCTCGGGAACTTCCACCCCACCGGCGACACACAGCCGCCAGAGCCACCATCCTGTCGGGTCAATGGAGCCCCCAGGTTCCTCAGGGGCAAAGGACACCGGGTCAGGGATCCACTCGAGGAAGCCGGCCACATCGCCACCGTGAGAGCCCGAGAGGATGCGATAGGCGGACAGGATGACCGGGCTGGGGAACGCCTCCCTGTCGTCGATTATGTCCCTGCAACTGTAGCTCAGCGTGACGGTCCCCCTCAGCCGGGAAAGGAGTAGCGCGAACTCCCTGTTTCTCCCGGCAAGGCGACCCGCACCGGTGGAGAGATCATCCGACATCCTGCCCCGCTCTCCGTCGAGCAATATCGGGTCCTGGCTGCCCGTGCCCGGAAAGCGGCCGTCATCAAGCCCCACGATAAAGGTGTGGGCGCGCCCCGAATAGCCTCCTGTACTCAAGGATGTGACGTACATGCGCCCAGGCCTTGGGCCCTGGCCGCCGGCGTTCGATTCCCCCGCAAGCTCCGCCAGCCACACCCGTGGCTTCAGTCCCACCGCATCCCCTTCACGCACGCAGTCTGCGAGTTCTCCTATCTTCTCCAGAAGGAACTCCCCGCAGTACTCGTCAAACCGGCCGGAGCACCGGGCGCGCTTCTCCAGGAACGCCGCCGCCCCGTCCAGTACCGCGGCCTGGCCGTCTTTTTCGTCCGTCGCCCATTCCAGGAGGTCGCGGGCCAGGTCCCGCACCTTTCTCAGTCGCTGTGTCCTTCCCGAGGCCCGCTCCTCGAGACGCGCAACACCCCTGTCGAGCACCTCGAGATAACGCTCGCGCCCGCCGCCGATAGGCAGCGCCTTCAGGAGCGCCCCGAGTTGCGACAGCGGTGGCGCCTCCCCGGCGGCTCCCCCGACCTCCAGGAGGCCGTACTCGATCATTTGGACCAGCGTCGGCTGGGCAAACTCCTCGTCTATCCACGAGAGCCATGACAGGAGTGCCCGCGCCGGTCGCGAGTAACGCACCGGTATCCCTTCAGCGAACGTCACCGGCACCTCGCCCGCTTCGTCCGGCTCGAGGCGGCAGGCGAGCTCGTAGACCAGTGGCACGTATGTGACGGTGTCGGTGTGGATGAGTTCGACCTCGTCGAGCGGTATTCCGTTCCGGGCGCACCGCCCGAACACCTCGCGCACCTCGTTCACCTCTCCGGTCGCGCGGAACAACCCGGCAGTCCCGTCCCCCGCCGGCTCCGGCGCTGCCGTTGGGTCCAGCACCCAGCCTAGCAGCGCGGCGTCGGTGTCCCTTCCGCCTTCTTCTCCCGGCTGATCCACGGGCAGTACCACGCGGCTCTCCTCCGGGATCGCGCTCCAGAGTGCGCGCTCCAGTCCCTTCAGCTCGGCCTCCATGTCGCCGGGCAGTATGACCAGGGTACCGCCGGTTATCGCGGGCCGCTCCCCGGCAAGGCGCCGGGTGGCTATGGTGAGGGCCCCGGCGTAGTCAACGAGGCCGCTCGCGATTAACTCCTTCTCGTACTCTCGGAGAAGGGTCCGCACCTGACGGCCCTTCAGTTCGACCTCGAAATCCCCCACGTCCAGGTCTCCCGGGGCCAGGCCCGCCATCCGCAGGTTGTTTATCGAGCCAAGGACGGCCCTGGTAAGGCCCTGGCTCGCGTCCAGCCCCGAGAGGTACCCGCCGCCCTTATCCCTCAGGCGCTCCAGGATGCCGGCGAGGAGTACCTCGCCTCCTGCCCCCTGGAGGTACTCGAGCCCCAGGCGCGCCATCTCGGGTTGGGTTAGTTCCAGTGCCATGCCCCCAAGGGTCTTCACCCGTACGTTGATGAGCGGCCGCCCCGAGCGTGCCACCGAGTCGAGCCATCCGAACCCCACCCGCAGTGACGGGGCGAGGAGCCACTTCTCGTCTGGAGCGCGCCGGTGGCACAGCTCACTCAGCCCGCCGGTCAGGCGGTTCAGGTCAGCATCGGGCACGGTGTCGGTCCTTCCTTAACAAACGGGGTCTGGCCCTGGCTGTTGTCGTTCGTTTCTCCGCTCAAACCTATGTACGTAATGCAACAGCGGGCCTGACCCCAGTCTTACGGGCGATAACGTAAGACAAGACCCGCTATCCCCGGGTTGTTGCCGTTGCAACATCCACCTGAACCACTGCCCCAATATGCAACAGCCCAGGGGCGAAGCCGGGCTGTTGCCGTTGGACTCTCCACTCAAGCGATGCTCGTTATGCAACAGCCCGGGGCATCGGTCAGCCCGGGGGGCTGGCTTTACCCCGGGGAAGACATCCCCACTATCCCCAGGACGAGCGCCACCAATGAGGCGCCCGCGAAAATCCACAGCCCGACACCGGGAGAGACGGGCTGCATCTTTGTGTAGACCATGGTGATGTTTACCGCCGCTACGGCGGTCGCGGCGATCCCGAACAGCAACGTCAGGACCCCGCCTGCCCTGCTGTTGAACAGGAGGACCAGCCCGCCCACGGTGATCAACACCCCCAGGAGCATCGCCGGGAAGCCGGTAAAGAAGATGAGTCCGTTACCGGTGACCACCACGTGGAAGCCCGACGTCGAGACTCCCTGGCCCGCGGCCCCGTGTATCATCATCGACCACCCGGTGGCTCCGTATCCCATCATCGAAACCCAGGAGAGGAACACCGACGCGGCGGCGAGTGCCCCCATCACCATCGTTATCGCCCCCAGCACGACGGACCCGTATCTGGCGCCCCTCGCCCCGTATCCCGGTTGCGCCGCGTACGGGGCGCCGTACCCCGCTGCCTGCTGCAGGTACTGCTGGGCCGGTGGCATGTACTGCTGGGCCGGTGCCCGCGTCGTCGGCTGCGCCGGCGGCATGTACGGCTGCGCCGGCGTCTGGTACGTCTCCGCCGGTGGAGCCTGTGCCTGTGCCGGGTGCTGTTCCGCCGGAGGTCGCTGTGGCGACTGCCGCGTTGTCGCCGGTGGAGCCGTCGGCGGCGCCGGTGCCGCGGGTGGTTGCCGGACGGCGGGTGCGGTCTCGGCGCCGCAACCGGTACAGAAGCGGAGCCTCTCATCTGTCTCATTTCCACAGTTCGGACAGATCATCACGTATCTCCCTCCCGGGGTTGTCCTACGGTATCAGCACTTCTGCGGCTGAACCGGTGCTGCTCTATATTATCGCGCCTATCGAGTCGTGCCCCCCGATGCGGTCGTTCCAATAGACGGAGCGCTCGGCTATGACCGGGTGGTCGGCGGTCACCTTGGTGGATACGTCCCACTCGCCCGGGACCGTCACGCCCACGTCAACGCTCTGGCGGCTGT
>JAHIMR010000073.1 GCA_018896525.1 Actinomycetota bacterium | reverse complement strand
TGCCACAGGGTTCCGCTTAAGCGGTTTCGGGCTTGTGATCAGGCCTGAACCTGGTCCCGCCAGTCCGAGAACAGGGAAATCTGATTTTGCCGTGCCGGAAATTCAGTTAGATGCTATGCGTAGGGGTGGGGAAAGAGAGCTCAAGTCGTGGAGTGTCCGGTCTCCCTTGTAGCGCCGGCATCTTGCCGCCATCCGTGGCCCACACACCATGACGGCGGGGCATAGTGCCCCGTTGGATAAATACGGTTAAGCACCGAGAGCGTATTTATGGAGCGGAGCACTCAGGTGACCAGCCCGCTCCGGAGCGCATGGGCGACCGTTTCGGTGCGGTCGGAGGTTCCGAGCTTATCGAAAAGATGTGCTACGTGGGTTTTGACCGTTTGCTCACTGATCCACAGGTCCTTCGCGATCTGCTTGTTGGTATTGCCCTCGGTGAGAAGCTGGAGCACTTCCATCTCCCTGTTAGACAGGCCGTAATCCCTGGTGCGGTTATCCGCCAGGGTTACGAACTCCTTCAGGAGCTGGGCGGTGGCGTCCGGGTGCAGCAGGGCTTTGCCGTCGTACACCATCTGTATGGCCTCGATGAGGTCATCCGAGGACGTGCTCTTCAACATGTAACCGGTAGCGCCGGCCTTTACGGCCTCATAGACGTAACCCTCCTGGTCGAGCATGGTGAGGATTACCACCTTGACCTCCGGGTTTGCCTCACGAATGGTCCGAGTGGCTTGAATCCCGTTCATGCCCGGCATGCTGATATCCATGAGGATCACGTCCGGCTCGAGTTCCGCCGATTTTTCTACGGCCTCTTCACCTGAACCGGCCTCGGCAACGACATCTATCTCGAGCCCCTGGTCGAACACCGCTTTCAGGCCTTCCCTGACGAGGTTATGGTCGTCGACTATCATCACTCTTATCGGGGGCATTGTTATTCCTCCAGGATAGATTTCAGCGGAAGGCTCAGGGACACGACGGTTCCCCGCCCTGATTCCGATTTTATCTTGAAACTGCCGCCAAGAAGCTCAATCCGCTCGCGCATATATGCTATTCCCAGGCGGCGCTCTTTCCCACCGCTCTCACGCACGGAGAACCCCTTGCCGTCGTCGCGGATACTGATGAACAGCTTCTGGGGAGTCGTTTCGATCTCGATGGTCACGTGGGAGGCTATGGCGTGCTTTTCAACGTTGTTAAGAGTTTCCTGGATTGTCCGGTAGAGGTTGATTTGTGCGTCCTTGGACAGCGGATGCAACTCCTCCGGGGGTTGGAAACTGGTCTGGATGCCGTTCTTGATTCCGAAATTCTTGAGATAAGCATCAACCGTGGAGAGCAGCCCCATGTCGTCCAGCATCGGCGGCCTCAGGCCTATGAGCAGGTCCCTCAATTCCTTAATGTTCTCGTTCAGCTGTTCCTCCAGGAGATTGAGCACCGGGAGGACCTCGTTTTCGTCCGACCCCGTGAGTATCTTTTTCTTTGCGGCCTGGATCTGGTACGAAAGCCCGACAAGCGATTGTACGACACTATCGTGGATCTCTCCCGCCAGGCGCCTGCGCTCTGTCTCCTGGGCGGTGATGGTCTGATGGAGAAGTCGCCGGCGGACGACCTCGTCCTCCCGCAGGTTCTCGTGCAGCCGAGCCCTGGCGACGGCGGCCGCGACCTGGTTCCCGATGGTGGCCAGCAGGTCTTCCTCATCCAGTGACAGGTTGACGTCGGGGTGGCCGGCTATAACCAGGGATCCAAGGTAGGTATTGTGCTCGAATAAAGGAAGGATGTAGCCGTCCTCCGCCGTCTGCGACCCGGGGAATAGCTTGTCGAGGTCGAACTCCTCCAGTTCGCTGATCCTGGCGGGACGGCGATTGGTGGCGAACTCCTGCCTGAGCTTCTTATCGATGTCTAGCGTGAAGGTGCTCTTGCTGACGCTCCTGCCGCGCCCTGTCCTGCCCGTCGCTTCGCGGAACGTGTAGACCTCCGGTTCCTCCTCGTCACTGAGGATCATCGCGCATGAAGGGAGGTCGAAAAGGCCAACCAGTTTCTCGGCGATGCCCTTGAGGAGTTCGTCCAGTGTCGGGGCGGAGATAAGAATATCCGATATCTTGTAAATCGTCGAAAGCTGCAGGCGCTCGATGGTGTCCTTGCGCTCGCGCGCTACCATGTCGCGGACCTGCGGCTTTAGCACACTTTTTATCGACTCGGTCAGCGCAAGAGGGCTGAAAGGCTTGGTTATGTACTTGTCTGCTCCCGCCCCAAGGCCCCGCAACTGGTCACGCTCGGAAACCTTGGCGGTGACCATTACCACAGGTATGTCGGAGGTTTCCGGGTCGGACTTGACTTGTTTCAGGATGTCCCAGCCGCTTATCTTGGGGAGCATTATGTCGAGGACGATACAGTCGGGCTTCGACTGCTCTATCTGCTCCAGGGCGCTAGGCCCATCGTATGCCTCCACCACGTCCATGCCCTCCAACTTGAGGTTTATCGTGATGACCTTGGCGACATCGCGTTCATCTTCTACTACAAGGATTCTCGGTTTAGCCATTTATCCTCCCTTTGACTCCCGAGAGTAATATCGGCATGGAAGGGGGGTTTTCTTTAGAAAAAAGACACCCGTTTGGGGGATAAACCACTACTGGCTTTCCTTAACATCGCACGAAAATGACCATAAGTACTATAGAGAATTGGCCATAACGTGATTTCGCAACTCGAGCCGCCGCCCCGATTGTGGAAAAGGGCTTTCCGCTCTCTGAATACGACGGTTGCCGTTGTCACCGGCCTGCCACCGGGATATAATTGCTGCCATGGCAAGAAGCGAGCGGGAATAGCTCAGCAGGTAGAGCGTCAGCTTCCCAAGCTGAAGGTCGCGGGTTCGAGACCCGTTTCCCGCTCCATGTCTATGTCTTGAGGGTTCTTGGAGGTCCCGGGGGACACGGAAAAGGCCCAAGCCGATGAAGCTGTATCTGGTCTATCCGGGTTTCATCCTACAGCTTTCAGAAAGGTGTTTACATATCTTCAAGGAGGAACATGAATGTGACTACTTTCTTGTCAGACGAGTCTTTGTTAATCTGAAATGACGAACCTGCGAAACAAATCAATTCAGGAGGTAAGCCATTGAGCCCGAGTCTTTCCTCAATATCCATATTCAAGCGCAGTTTCAGGAGGGATGGCTCCAAACCTGCCGACATGGTGGTACTGAGCGCTCGCATCATAACCTGTGATGTCGACAATCCAAGGGCGGAGGCGCCGGCGGTCGATGGCGAGCGGATCGTGTATGTGGGAGACAACAGAGGGGCCAAGGACTTCATCGGCCCTGACACCAGAGTCATTAACGCAAAGAGGAAGACGCTGGTTCCGGGCTTTATTGATAATCACTGTCACGTGCTGTGGATCGGTGGGCTGCTCGGCTTGATGACCAGGGAGCTGTTCGACTGCAATAACCTTGATGAAGTAAAAACAGTAGTGCTCGATCACGCGCGGAACAATCCCGACCTGCCATTCGTAATGGGCGTAGGGTGGAGGTACGATTACATTCCCGGAGGGCTACCGGACAAGGAGCTGCTGGATACATTTCTTCGCCAATAAGTATGGGTGAATAGACGACCATCGTCTATCCTTTTCATTGTTATCCAGCAATTGGAAAGGAGAAGGCGATGGTCAAACAGGAGTATATCGACCAGCTGGTGGGAGTGCAAGGATACATAGTGGTGGCCCTGCACTTCGGCGAGGGAAAGAAGAGTGGAGACAAGGAACTGGTGATTGAGATAGAAAGGGTGGAGGACCGCTGCCGCTGCCGCTGCGGAAGGGAGTTCGACACCTACTACGACAAGAGCCTGCGCATGGTAAGGGACCTGCCCTACGGACCTTACAAGCGATCCTGGCTCTGCTTCATGCAGGCGAGGGTGGACTGCCCAGAGTGCGGGGTGGTCACCGAACAGCTCTCCTTCCGCGATCCCTGGGCCACCCACACCAAGAGGCTTGCCGCGGAAGTGGCGCTGTCCTGCCGCGAGGTACGCTCAATAAAGGCTATAGCGGAGCAGTATTCCCTCAACTGGAAGACGGTGAAGGAGATCGACAAGAAAGCGCTCATCCAGGAGTTGCCATCCCCCGCCGACACTCCCGCACGCCTGCTGGCGGTTGACGAGTTCTCCATCAAGAAGAGGCAGTGTTCCAGATGGCGGAAGTAGCAGTTCCCGGCGAGCTGTTCGATAGCCTCCTGGTTCGTATCCGTTCCCTTACAACCGCTCCGACCTGACCATGCGGGAGGAAGCCCACATGAATAGGCAAAGGCGGTCAACCATCTTCAGACACTAGTGAATCGGGCTGTTCCGTGGACGTGGCGCAAGCGGGCGACCCGGTGTCAGCCATAATCAGGTTTCAGGGGGTGATATCGAACCTGAAAGTGGTAAGATTAAGATGTTGGGAGGTTGATATGGGAAAATGTCGGTATAAAGAAGCTAGGCAAGGAAACAAACGGTGCTGCGGGGTGGCAATATTTCCAAAGGGGGAGATCACATGATTCGTTCATCCATTCGTCGTTGCATCCACGGAAGCTCGTTGAAGGCGGCCGCGGTGCTCGTGATTGCCTTTGTGGCGCTAGGCTTTTCGGCTTTCCCGGCGCCCGCGACATCGGAGCCCGCCGGTTTTCAGGCATACCAGTCCCCGTCCGGGCAGCTCGACTACATGCCCGGCCAGGTCGTGGTCAAGTTCAAGAGGGAGATTTCCGCCAAGTCACAGAGAAAGGCGAAAGTCGAGGCCGGGGCCGTCTCCACCCTCAAGAAGATAGACCTCGGGGGTGAACCCGTCCAGTTGCTGCAGCTCAGGCCCGACGTCGAAGTCGAGGAGGCGGTGAGGGAATTCGAGTCCCGAGGCGATGTGGAGTACGCCGAGCCGAATTATATAGACCATGCGGCAGACACTCCAAGCGACCCCGATTTCAACAAGCAGTGGGGATATCTCAACACCGGGCAAACGGCTCCAAACGAGGAACACAATGATCAGCCGGGGACGCCCGGCGCGGACATCGACGCCGTCGAAGGCTGGGATATCGAGCAGGGGAAGACGAACGAGGTCACCGTTGCGGTCGTCGACACCGGGATCGACCTCACCCACCCCGAGTTCGCTGGGAGGCTTGTCTCGGGGTACAACTACGCCGGTATTACGTATATAAACGAGCCAAACACCTATGGCAGCGTCGGATACGACCAATGGACCTTTACCGACATGGCATGGGAGCAGTCCTTCAGGGGTTCGGGCACATACGTCACGCATGTAGGGGTAATGGTTTCCCGGATAGGAAACCCCGGGTTCAACCTCAATGTCAGCGTCAGGTCTCAGCCGGGCTCGTGGCAGGAGCCGGGGACCAACTCCTTCACGGTCACGCCCTCGGAGCTTCAGGAGGGCTTGAACCCGACCCTCATATACAAGCCGCTGAACAACCCCATCCTCGTCCCCGACGGCGCGACCTACTACGTCTGCGTCAACACGAACGGTTGGGCAGATCCTGCCAACTACTACATACTATACGCATACGACGGGTCCGCGCAGGGACAGGACCCGTACGTGGACGGCAATTCGATGCAACTCGTCGATCCAGGGGCCGGCACATGGCAGACGATCCCCTATACAGACATAATTTTCCAGACGAACCCCAACGACGTGCCCCGGGACGACGGAGGGCACGGCACCCACTGCGCCGGAATCGTGGGCGCGAACGAGGGCAACGGGGTCGGGGGCGTGGGGACCTCGTGGGGAGCGAAGATAATGCCGGTCAAGGTCCTCCAGTCAGGAGGAAGCGGCGACCTAGCGGCTATTTGTGACGGCCTGAGGTTCGCCGCCGACAACGGCGCGGATATCATTAGCATGAGTATAAGCGGAACCAACCCCTCACAAGCGCGACTTGATGCGGTGAACTATGTCTACTCGAAGGGAGTGGCGCTGTTCGCCGCCACCGGCAACGCCAACGGGCCTGTGGAGCTACCCGCCGCATACGACAACGCCATAGCGGTGGCAGCCACGACCAACCTGGACAAGAGGGCCAGCTTCTCCAATTTCGGCTCGCAGGTGGACCTCGCTGCGCCGGGGGTCGGGGTCTGGTCGACGGTTCCAACCTACCCGGCCTGCGGACAGACGGAGTTGAGCTACGCCTATAAGAACGGAACCTCCATGGCGTGCCCCATGGCCGCGGGGGTGGGGGCGCTCGTGCTCTCCAAGAACCCTGGCCTTACGGTGGACCAGCTCAAGAACATACTCGAGTCTTCCGCCGACGATCTGGGGCAGGAAGGAAAGGACGACCAGTTCGGCTACGGGCGGGTGAACGCGACAAACGCCCTTAGCGGGGAGCCGGTCTGGTACCTGCCGGAGGGCACCACGGCCTGGGGTTTCGAAACCTACATCTCCATCATGAACCCCAATGAGGACGAGTCGAACGTCAAGATGACCTACATGACCAACGACGGGCCGAGAGACGGGGGGACGCACACGATGAAGGGCAAG
>JAHIMR010000072.1 GCA_018896525.1 Actinomycetota bacterium | reverse complement strand
TTCCAGGCAGATATCAGACACCTGCGAGGATAGTATGAGGCCCACTGCCACAACATATTGTGGTTCTAAGCGTCAACCCCGGAGAAACGGATTGGATTAATCTTGTTCATGAGGAATAGGACGGGGGGAAGTTTGGTCTAAAACGATCTCTGCACGAAAAGGATACCCTTACGGCCCTTATTCGTTGCTACGTATGAATAATATCATGAATACGTTTCTCCGGCAAAGTACCGCCCGAAGACCTCTGGAATTCCACCTCTAAGAAGTCACCGGAGGGCAACTGGCTGGATATAGCGGAGATCGAGTTGAGCATCCTCGCCCGCCAGTGCCTCTCTCGCAGGATTCCCGACCAGCACACATTACGAGATGCGGTAGTAGCGTAGGAGAAAGCGCGCAACGCTAAGAACTCATCCATCGACTGGCGCTTCACTACTGACGACGCACGGACCAAACTGAAGAAACACTACCCATCATTTGTTGAATGATAGAGTATTTGATTTAGAATACTCTGGTTATCCCCACAGATATACCTGCTCTTCTTATATCCCTTAACCACGCGATAATGCTCTGGTCGGGACGGCCGGATTTGAACCGGCGACCCCTGGTCCCCCAGACCAGTGCGCTAACCTGGCTGCGCCACGTCCCGACAAATCAACTTTGCACGCAATCGGTATTGTAACAATCACACTCTTGGGTGCGCAAATGGCGTGGTCTATCTCTTTCTATACCACGTACGTCAATGCCCGGACAATGAGCACCTGGTGAGTTATAGTCACTGGCTTATGACGGCTGGAAAACGCAAGACCCCCCATGGCGGGGGGTCTGCGAACTCTACCGGTTAGATAAAGCCTACTTCTTGTTGATCGCTTCCTTAAAAGCCTTGCCCGCTTTGAAAGCCGGTGCCTTGCTGGCGGCAATCTTGATCGGCTCCTTGGTCTTAGGATTGATTCCCGTGCGCGCCTTCCTCTTGCGCACCTCGAAAGTCCCGAAGCCCACAAGCGAAACCTTCTCACCCTTCTTGAGAGTCTTCGTGATCGAGTTCAGCATCGCGTCTACCGCCGCTGCCCCGTCCTTCTTGGAGAGGTCCACTTCCTCCGCAACTGCTTCCGCAAGTTCTTTCTTAGTCAATTACCTGCACCCCCTTCCTGCTCCTCAACGTAACTTAGCAGTACCTTCAACAAATCCTAGGTTCTTCCTTTGAAAAAGTCAACAATATGCGGAAAATACGCGCTTTTTTCGCCTTTCAGGGCTGAAATAGCGTCCAGGCCCGAGCGTTTGTCGTTTTTCTCGACCTATCTCTTCCTGGTGGTGCGGAAGTGTATTCTCAACGGGCTTCCCCAGAAACCGTACTCCTCCCTTAACTGGCGGGCTATGAACCGCCGGTAATCCTGCCTGACGAGTCCCGCGTCGTTTACAAATATGACGAACGTGGGGGGAGCGACGCCGGCCTGGGTGGCGTAGTACATCTTCAGTTCGCGGTTCCCTTTCCTGGGTGGAGCGACCTTTACTTTTACCAGTGCCAGGAAGTCGTTCAGCACCGGCGTGGGTATCCGCTTGTTCCACTCCCCGAAGGCGGCATCAACAAGAGGCAGTATCTTGTCAACGCCCCTCCCTGTAACCGCGGACACCCGCAGTAGCGGCAGGTGGGTCGCGAAACGGAACTTTCGCGCGATCGCCTCCATCACCTCGACGGCCTTGTGGGCCTCCTCCACCCTGTCCCACTTGTTTATCAGAATGACCGACGCTCGGCCCCGGGACTCGATCTTTCCGGCGATTCGCTGGTCGTGCTCGCTGGGGCCTTCCCAACCGTCAATCACCAGCATCACCACGTCCGCCTGTTCTATGGCCCGAAAGGTCCTGATGGAACTGTAGTACTCCACGTCCGAGATACCGGTCCGTTTCTTGCGTATCCCAGCGGTGTCCAGTATGCGGTAGGAGGTGCCGTCGCTTTCCACTATGGTATCGATGGTGTCCCTGGTGGTATGCGGCTTCTCGTGCACCAGCGCCCTCTCCTCGTCGGCCAGCCGGTTCAGTATCGACGACTTGCCCACGTTTGGCCTTCCCACTATTGCCACCGCAATCTCCGGCTCAACCGGCTCCTCGCCCCAGGATGGGAGCAGGTCGGTGATCCTGTCCAGAAGTTCACCGATGCCCAGCCCGTGGTACGCGGACAGGCCGACCGGTTCACCCAGACCAAGGGCGTAGAAGCCCCCTACCTCGTACTCCAGGTTCTGGTTGTCCACCTTGTTGACCGCCACTATGGTGTCGCTCCTTAGCCGTTTCAGGCGCCGGGCCAGCCAATCGTCGTCCTCCGTGATCCCGGTGTTCACATCCACCACCAGCACCAACACGTCAGCCTCCTCGGCGGCGAAAAACGCCTGGCGCTCCACCTCTCTGTCCAGCCATCCCTCTCTCTCTATCCCCACCCCGCCGGTATCCACCACCACGAACTCCCTGTCCCTCCATCTCGCGGGAGCGTACTTGCGGTCGCGGGTCACGCCAGGAGTCGGGTCAACTATCGCCTCCATCCTGGACGCCAGCCGGTTCATCAACGTGGATTTCCCCACGTTGGGACGGCCCATTATCGCTACAGTCGGGGCCTCGGATTTCATCACCGAACACCCGGCCCTTCGGTCAACGCGCTCACAAGGCTCCCTCCATCGACCTCGATCGGCCTTATATCAACGCCGCAGGACTCACTCACGCTTGCCGGAGAGGCGCCGTCAATAAACAGTCCGTCCTCGAGCGCGACATCCGGCAGCAGGGCGGTCCTGGCCCCCGGGACTCCCTCTAATCCCCGTGCCACGTCCACACCGGTCAGCAACCCGCAGACGTTCACCGTATCCCCGAAGAGCGTGTTTTCGCACACCACGATGCTCACCCCATGGCCCTCCAGCCGGAGCGAGGACAGCGCCCATTTTCCCATCGGCGAACTCACCACCACGGTGTCAACGTTTCTCCCCGGCTTTCCCAATCGGGAGTTCTCCGCCTCGAACTCGTCGATCAACTTCCTGGTGAGCCCTATACCGTTCTCAAACTGGGGATACTCACCGTAATACACGTCGGTCGGTACCTCCTCGCCCACCAGGTAGAAGAACTCGTCAGCGGCAAACGGTCCTCTCGTGTCCATGTCGCGCCGCCAGCGATCGAGTTGTTCCAGCAGTTCACCGGCCGATTCCCTGGTGTGACCGAATGACGCCGGCAATTTCTTTCTCCCCGTGGTTGTGATCCCGACAGGGACGACCCCGACAGACGATACCCCGGGAAAGCGCGACATGATGTCACCAAGCGTCTCGTCAAGCTTCTCCCTGTCGTTGACCCCTCTTATGAGCACCACCTGTATGTGGACGTCAATCCCTCCGTCCAGTATCGCTTCGAGGGCGTCCAGGGCTGTGTTGGCGCCGGTGTTTCCAAATAGATTCACGCGGAGCCCGGGTTCGGTCGCGTGCAGACTAACGTACAGCGGCGAGAGCCTCTCGTTTATGATACGCCGAATGTCCCCATCCCCCAGGTTGGTCAGCGTGATGAAGTTGCCCCCCAGGAAGCTCAGCCGGTAATCGTCGTCCTTGACGTACATCGTCTCCCTGAGGCCGCCAGGAAGCTGGTCTATGAAACAGAACATGCAGGCGTTGTTGCAGGTCATGATCCTGCCGAATATCGGTCTATCCACCTCTATCCCGATGGGCCGCCCCAGCGACTCTACGGTCACCTGTACGGCGCCTCCGTTCCTCTCTATCTCCAGGCGATGCGGCACGTCGTCGGTCAGCAGTAGCTGTAGATCTATCGTGTCTCGTAGACGCTCCCCGTCAATCTCGATTATCCGGTCCCCTTGCCGTATGCCCGCCTGTCGCGCCGGCGAGCCGGGTTCGACTGTACTGACAACGGCCGGCCCCACCAGTCCACTCTCCACTGCCCTGCTCTCCTTCCCTCGCTTGCACATCGTTTCACGTTAACCCAACCAAACAACCGTTACAAGGAGCAGTGGGCATGTCAACACAAACTCGATTTCCCTTAGTGCCCCGTTCCATAATTACGCTGGCATTCGAACGCCGCTCCCGTCCACTCCGGCCGCGTTCCGCTCCCTCGAAGTACTACAGAAGTACGCATGAGTACCCCGCTCCATAGATACGCTGGCATTCGAACGCCGCTGCATCCACTCCGGCTGCGTTCCGCTCCCTCGAAGTACTACAGAAGTACGTCTCGGTCGCGCGTCTTGCCGGAGCGGCGCTTCGACGCTCTCGGTGCTTAACCGTATCTATGGAACGGGGCACTGAGTCGCGCGCCTTGCCGGAGTGGCGCTTCGACGCTCTCGGTGCTTAACCGTATCCATGGAACGGGGCACTTACTGTTAGGTTATAATTAGTTACCGTTTTTAGCAGCCTTCGATAATCAGGGAGAGTGAGTGTGACTTCATCCGGGAACAGTGCGATAAAGAACTTTGGAATCTTCGGCCACGGCGGTTCAGGGAAAACGACGCTGTCTGAGGCGCTGCTGTATGCCACCGGCACCATCAACCGCATGGGCGACGTCGAGAAGGGTAACACCACCACCGACTTTGACGAAGACGAGGTCAGCCGCAGCATATCCATCAACTGCGCGCTGGCCACGGTGAACTGGGCCGGTACAAGGATAACCATGCTGGATACCCCGGGGTACGCTGATTTCGTCGGTGACGCCATCTCCTCGGTGCGGGTCGTCGACAGTTGTGCCTTCGTTGTGTCCGGCGTTGACGGTGTCGAGGTACAGACCGAGATAATGTGGGAGAAAGCAGCCGAACTCGGTTCCCCGGCTTTTATCTTCATAAGCAAGCTGGACCGTGAGAGGGCCGGCTTCGACCGGGTGCTGAACGATATCAGAGAGACCTTTGGGAGCAACGTGGTGTCGCTTAACATACCCATAGGCGAGGAACACGACTTCCGGGGAGTCATCGACCTCCTGAGCGGAAAGGCGTACGAGCTGGAAAAGGAGGGCAGGTCGAAAGAGGTGCCGGTGCCCGACTCGCTCAAGGAGGCCCTCGCCAGCGGTCGTGACAGGGTCATCGAGGCGGTAGCCGAGGCGGATGATTCCCTGCTGGAGAAGTACCTGGACGATGTCGAGCTTTCCGCCGAAGAGATCTCTTCCGCACTGAGGAAGGGCGTGCTGGAGCGAAGCATTTTCCCGGTCCTGTGCGGGTCCGCGTCCAGAGGCATAGGTATCCCCGAGTTGCTCGACTTTATTTCCGGTGTTCTTCCCCTCCCCGGGCAGCTGCCCGACGTGGTCGGCAAGGTGCCCGGCAGCGACGAGGAGGTCACCCTTCCGCGTAGCCCGGACGCTCCCCTGAGCGCCCTGGTCTTCAAGACCCTTGCCGACCCCTACGTTGGAAAGCTAACCTACTTCAGGGTCTTCTCCGGCGTTCTCAAGTGTGACTCCACCACCTTCAATTCGACCAAAGGCCAATCGGAGAGGGTGGGCCAGCTTTTCCAGGTGACCGGAAAGGAGCAGGCAGGGTTCCCCGAACTCGGGCCTGGCGAGCTCGGCGCGTTGTCCAAGCTGGGTCACACCTCCACCAGTGACACGCTCTGTGACAAGAAGAGCCCGGTGGTGCTGCCGCCAATCGAATACCCGGCCCCGTTGATGTCGCTGGCTGTCGAGCCCAGGACCAAGGGTGACGAGGACAAGCTGTCCACGGCGCTGGGCCGCCTGTGCGAAGAGGACCCGATGCTCGAGGTCAGGCGGGATACCGATGTCCACCAGACCCTGATAAGCGGCGCCGGCGAGAACCACCTGGACGTCGTTGTGACCAAGATGCGCCAGAAGTTCGGTGTGGACGTTCTGACCGTGGCCCCCATGATCCCATACAAAGAGACCATCAGAAAGTCGGTGGAGGCCCAGGGAAAGCACAAGAAGCAGACCGGTGGGCACGGGCAGTTCGGTCACTGCTATCTGCGGCTGGAGCCACTGGATCGTGGTGAGGGCTTCCAGTTTGAGGTGAAGATTGTGGGCGGGGCCATCCCCAGACAGTATCTCCCCGGGGTGGAGAAAGGTGTTATCGCGGCGATGAAGGATGGGTTCGTAGCGGGTTTCCCGATCGTGGACATGAAGGTAACCGTCTATGACGGTTCCTTTCACTCGGTGGACTCCTCAGAGATGGCCTTCAAGATGGCCGCGTCCAAGGCGATAAGAACGGCGATGGAAGAAGCCGACCCGGTCATCCTGGAGCCGATAGTGAACGCTGAGGTAACCGTCACCGACCAGTTCATGGGTGACGTTATAGGCGACCTGAACTCCAAGCGCGGCCGAATAATGGGGATGACACCTAAAGGTAAATCCCAAGTCGTACAGGCACAGGTGCCACTCGCCGAGATGTCCCGATACTCAATTGACCTCCGCTCGATTACCGGGGGCCGCGGTGTTTTCACCATGGAGCTCTCGCATTACGAGGAGGTCCCCGATCACATCGCCCAGAAGATAGTCTCCGACCGGCAGCGCGCGCGGGAAGAGAGTTAGTCCACCGCTCCATAGATACGCTGTCATTCGAACGCCGCCGCATCCACCCATGCCGGGTTCCGCACCCTCGACGTACTAGAGGAGTTCCTTCAGGGTCCGCCACACGGTGTCCAGCGCCAGCGGCATAACCCTGACGCTCGCCACCACCGGCATGAAGTTGGCGTCACCATTCCACCGCGGCACCAGGTGAAGGTGAACGTGGTCGGATATTCCCGCACCGGCCACCCTGGCTATGTTGATCCCGATGTTGAAGCCATCCGGGCCATAGGCTTCCTGTATGGCTCGCATGCACTGCTGGGTCAGTGCCATCATCTCCCCCAGCGTTTCCGCGTCCAGGTTCTCAATTGTCCCGGTATGCTCGTATGGAACCACCATCAGGTGCGCTGTGGAGTATGGATACAGGTTCAGTATCGCGAAGCAGCGCTTCCCTCGTGAGAGTATGACGTTTCCCTCGTCGTTGCCCTCGGGCTCGGATGGCTTGTCACAGAAAATGCATCCTTCTTGTTGGTCCACGGTCTTCACGTACTCATACCTCCAGGGTGTGAACATCACTTCCATCTCTTAGTCCCCCGCTCCATAGATACGCTGGCATTCGAACGCCGCTGCATCCACACCGGCCGCGTTCCGCTCCCCAAGCGTACTACAGGAGTACGCATGAGTCGCGCGCCTTGCCGGAGCGGCGCTTCGACGCTCTCGGTGCGCGACCGTATCTATGGAACGAGGCACTTAACTAAACCTCCAGAGAGTGCTTGCTGTCTATCTCCCTTGACAGGTCCGCTACGAACCTGTCAACCTCCACGTCACGTTCGTCCCTGCCCGCCAGCGACCTCACGCTTATCTTGCCCGATTCAACCTCTTTGTCCCCCACTATCACCATGTAGGGAACCTTCATTTGCCACGCCTTTCTTATCTTGTTCCCGGTCCTCTCGCTCTCGCGGTTTACCTTCACCCGTATGCCACTGCTTTCCATACGCTCCCGGATATCATCCGCGAACGGGACATGGCGATCGGCGATGGGCAGTATCTCGACCTGGACCGGCGCCAGCCAGAGTGGAAAGGCCCCGGAATACTGCTCTATGAGAATTCCCATGTAACGCTCAAGGCTGCCCAGCACGGTGCGGTGTATCATCACCGGGGTGTGCTCCCGGTTATCCGCGCCGGCGTAGGTCATCTCGAAGCGTCGTGGCAGGTTGAAGTCGAACTGGATTGTAGGACCCTGCCAGTAGCGGCCCAGCGCATCCTTGAGCTTGACGTCTATCTTGGGGCCGTAGAAGACCCCCTCCCCCTCGTCTACGACGTACTCGAGCGACTGGCCCTCCAGCGCCTTCCTGAGCAGTTCGGTAGCCCGTTCCCACTCCTCGATGTCCCCCACGTAATTCTCCGGCCTGGTGCTCAAGGCGACCAGAAACTCGGTGAAACCAAACCCGCGCTGCACCTCAAAGGCGAACCTGATCGCGTCGTCTATCTCCTTTTCCGCCTGCTCCATGGTGCAGAATATATGAGCGTCGTCCTGGGTGAAGCCGCGCACCCTCAAGAGTCCGTGTAAAACCCCCGACCGTTCGTGCCGATACACCGTCCCCAGCTCGAAGAGTCTAAGCGGCAACTCGTTATGCCCGCGGGTCCTGGACTTATATATATATATATGCGCCGGGCAGTTCATCGGTTTGATACCATACCCCTGGCCATCGATTTCGAAGAAGTACATCGGGTACTGCATCTGCAGGTGTCCGCTCGTCTCCCACACCTCCTTGCGCATGATGTGAGGAGACATAACAAGCTGGTAGCCTCTCCTGGCGTGCTCCATCTTCAGAAAATCCTCGATTACCGTACGCAGTATGGCACCGTTGGGATTGTAGACGACCAGACCGGGGCCTATCTCGTCGTGGAAGCTGAAAAGATCCAACTCGGGGCCCAGGCGCCGGTGATCACGCTTCTCGGCCTCCTCCCGCATCCGCAGGTACTCGTCCAGTTCCTCGGAGGAGTCAAAAGCAGTCCCGTATATCCTCTGCAGCATCTCCCGTTTCTCATCACCCCTCCAGTACGCCCCCGCGAGCGACAGCAGCCGCAGCGCCTCGAGCCTGCCGGTTGAGAGGAGGTGTGGCCCCCTGCAAAGGTCTACGAACCCGCCCTGCTGATAGACGGTTACCGTATCGCCCTCGATATCTTCGAGGAGTTCGACCTTGTACCCCTCGCCGCTCTCCTCGAAAAGGGACAACGCCTCCTCTCGAGAGATCTCTTCTCTGGTAAGTGGCAGATCCTCGGCGACGATGCGCGCCATCTCTTCGGCGATAGCGGGCAGGTCCTCCGGGGTGAGCACGTGTTCCATGGAGAAATCGTAGTAGAATCCGTTTTCTATGGAAGGCCCGATTGCCAGCTTCGCGTCTGGATAAAGTCGCTTGACCGCCTGGGCCATTACGTGCGAAGCGGTGTGCCGGTACGCCTCCCTGCCACGTGCTGTATTGAAGTCGAGGAATTCAAGATGGCAGTCACCCTCCAGGGGCCGGTCCAGATCAACCGCTTCTCCGTTCACCTCGGCGATGACCATGCCTTCGTCCGCTGGAATGCCCGCCTCCTGGAGCACGTCCGACGGGGTAGAGCCCCTCGGCACTTCCACCGTTGTCTCGTCCTTCAGGATTACCTTTATCATCTTCCCACCCAACTTGAATACTTACCGGGACAGGCTGTCAATCATACCGGTAATTGAATGGTGGGCGCGAGTAGGATCGAACTACCGACCTCTTCCGCGTCAAGGAAGCGCTCTCCCACTGAGCTACGCGCCCACATTGCATTGATTTTAGCGCGATAATAGTATCTTATGATAGTTGAAAGTTCAAACGACAGGGGCGTAAACGATGCCGATCTGTCTTAAGTGCGGAAATGCGATCGAGCCGGGTAGGAGTTACTGTGGGGAGTGCGGCCTTGCCGGCAAAGCCCAGGTCGAGCGCATGTTCAGTTTAGTCGAGGGAAGCTCATACCGGAAGAAGCGGACCTCGGGTATCCGCCTGGTCGCTATTTTCATGGTCGGTATTGTGGCCACACTGATGATTATCACCTATGCCGTCTTCACCATGATGCCCTCCGGTCCGGAGTTCGCCTCCAAGGCGCAGGCCGGGATCTGCCGGTCCAACATGAGGCGGATCGAGTTGGAGATAGAAAGATACCGCGATGTCGAAAACGAGTATCCGCCCACCGGCCGCATTGACGGGGACCACCCCCTGGTGGTAGACCGGTACCTCGCTGAGTCACCGAAATGCCCCACAACCGATCATTACTACGTGCTGGTTGAAAGCGGCTCCCGGGTTATGGTCACCTGCGACAGCGGCGAGGACAGACACGAGATATAGCACAAGCTCCTGAGGCCTGGAAAAGCCACTGGAGGCGGCGACCGGATTTGAACCGGTGATGGAGGTTTTGCAGACCGCCCATGGCGTTTTTACATACTTTCACCCGCTTTGACATAACCCCATATAAGAGCGGTTTAGTGCGGTTTATCGGTCTTCTATGCTTGAGGCGGTTGTAAGCGGTTTTACCCGGTTGCGGATAAAATAGGTGACGTATAGGTGACGCTAGCAAGGCAAGCCAATTCAGCTTGCATAGCTTAGCCAGCGGTGAATACAGGCCAGCGGTGAAGGTCCAGAACGGCCACCAGGAACACAGAGAGGCTCCAGGACGGGCGCAAAGGTGGAGGCGCGGTCATGTATCGGGGGAGGCGGTACATGGCGCACACGGCGTGGTAAAATATCGGCGGGCAGGGACCCGCAACACGGTATGGACCATAGAGGCATTGGCCCTGAAGGGTGGTAAGGAGTCTGGTTCGATGAACGATGATACCTCATGACGAATGGTATCACGAAAAAAGAACGATTAGACTTTGCAGGGATACTCGAGCGCGAGAGGAACATATTTATTGGTCGCACACTGATACCAGTGGCTGGCTTTTTTGTGTTCACGTTCTATTATTGGTTCGGAAGATACTTTTCGCTTAAATGGTGGACGGCTGCTACCGCAAAAAGTTCAACCGGGGAGCTGTTAGTGTACGTTTGGTGGGCCACCTGTCTCCTCGTTATGGTTCACGATTCCTGGGCTACCTACCGTATTGGCGAGGAAGCAATGCACGAGAGTGGAGGATTAGCGGTTGTTTGCTTGATGTTCTTTGGTCCGTTACAGTTGCTATGGTTTGCAATTATTCTGTTTCTTATATGGCGCACGCGGATAGAGTACGGCATAACCCCTCACTATGTTCTGATGGACGATTATGAATGGGATAGGCGAAGGAAAGGCCCCCGGCCCCCCGGCGTGGAGGTGAAGGACGCGTAGGACAACGGCATCCGGATTGTCACGGATAAACTTAACCTTGTGAACGGTGCCACCGGACACGCCGGCGACTTTCGCGATCTCTTCCCTGGTGTCGATAGGCGGTTCTGTCAGTTTTGACGGAACCGCTCCACCGCTTTCTTGTTGATGTCTTTTCGCCCGCTCCTGGTACACCGGCTCCAGCTTCAGCGCGGTAACCACGCGGGCATAGGTGATGAGGTTACGCCTGGCCGGGGAGTCATACCTTGGCAACCTGGCAAAGCGCCTTGTCGAGTATACCGGGAAGAGGGACCCGGCGTTCAAGGAAGCCACCACCGTTGCCATAGACTGATTCTGTCACAGATACGCGGTACACTGGGGAGAGCGCCTTGACCGGCGCTCTTCTCATTAAACAGCTAAAGCCCGGACAAGCCGGGCCCTAGCCTGAGACTTTGGGTTTGTCTCCTAATGGGAAAACCCTTTAGGTTGTCACCCAACTACATTGTCCACCCAAATCCTAGATAAGTCAATGCGTAATCGACTTTCCAGGTGGTGGAGCGGAAGGGATTCGAACCCTCATCTCAGGGGTGACAACCCAGTGCTTTCCCGTTAAGCTACCGCCCCACCGCCGTTCATTCTAGCAGAATCCCCCCCACGTGGGTTTGCCGCGTTGCGCTCTCACGCCTTCTCTTGGCACTTCACCAACAACTGCAACTCGGTTAACTCCAGCAACATCCTTGAGGCCGTGAGAGGCCGCCTGACGCGATAGAGCGGCCGTCGGTGTATACCAGCCTCCCTGCTATTCGTGCTATTCGTTAGTATCCTCTTCTCCTGTTGGATGGTAGCCAGGCTCGCCTTCTTCTCCAGCATACGGTCGTTTGTGATACTCGACAATCGTTTCGCTAATTCTTCGGGCAAGACGTTCATCGTACCCATTTTCATCAGGCATTATCTCTCTCAGTGTCATCTCCCTGATGATGGTCCGCGGTGCCGTCATCTCCGACAACTCCCCGGTACTCGCAGTTAAAGCTATGTCCGTCTTGATTAGGTTGACGACATCACTTATGGTTTGCGGTTCAAGTTTGCCGTCCTCGAACTTCTCGGCCCCGCGATTGAGCAAGCCACGTATCAGCTCGCGGTCGTCCTTGCGGTCCCTCACCGCGTCCCGCATAATCTCCCGGGCAAGCTCTCTTGCATTGGCCCACAGTCTTCACCTTGACGCCGAACTTCTCTTGTATTCAGCGATAAGGTTCTCCACTTCCCCATAGAAAAGCCAATCCCCGGCTGAAATAGTTGAAACCCGGGTGAAATGGAGACATACTCAAAATGGTATCAAGAACTTGCTTGAAACGCTTAGATGCTTTCACCATGCGGGTTCACATCTGGAGGCGGCGACCGGATTTGAACCGGTGATGGAGGTTTTGCAGACCTCTGCCTTACCACTTGGCTACGCCGCCGGTGAAACTATTCTACTATAACTCGGGCCCGTCGTTAATCACGCGGGGGATCAAGCAGTGTATTGAGCGCTTTCCCATTGTAGCGCCGCCTTCCAGGCGGCTTCCGGCAGATTAGGATGCCGGCAAGATGCCGGCTCTACGGGGAGCAGTAGCGGTCTAGGCTGCGGACTGAACTCTGGGGGGGTTCTGGAGCGGGAAAACGGGCTCGAACCGTCGACCTCCACCTTGGCAAGGTGGCGCTCTACCAACTGAGCTATTCCCGCTCTTGGTGAGATTGTAGGAAAAACTCCACGGGGTGTCAATCTGCCGCTACTGTCCCGTCCCATGAGTACGGTGATGCACCGAGAGCGTCGATGCGCCGCGCCGGCAAGGCGCGCTACCGAGTCGTACTCTTGGAGTACGTCGAGGGAGAGGAACGCAGCAGGAGCGGATGGGAGCGGCGTTCGAATGCCATTGTATTTATGGGACGGGGCACTATAGGCGCCTGGCCTCCTTCTGCAGGATCTTGCTGACTATCGCTAAACGGGTAGTCCGATCTCTTGTCGCCGCAAGGAACGCATCCATCTGGTGCCTCACCCCTGCCGGAGCGGTATACCGGTACAGGGGTTCTTCGCTCTCCTCGATGTCATTCGACAGTACTCCCTGCTCTATGAATCGCCCGAGGACCGGCTCTATCGCGGTGACCCGGCGGCCCACGTCAATGGCGATCTCGGATGAACACTTCTCGATATCCGGGTTCTCGTGGAAGTGCGCGAAAACATCCCAGCAGGCAAACTGCTCGATATACTGGTCCACGAACTCAAGTATCTCCGGTTCCACGTTGTCTAACGGCAAGTCTAACCACCGATATCCAGATAGATTTGGTTACCTGTTAGGATTATAACAAATCAGCGTTGTTCCGGGAGAAGGTCTCAGCGAGGTACCTAACCGCCTTCGCCTCGCCGCAACTCGCGGTAGAAACAGCTCATCTCGCCGGTATGGCAGGCTACACCCACCTGCTCCACCTGTACCAGCAACGTGTCGGCGTCGCAGTCGTAAAGGACTCTCGCGACCCGTTGTACGTGCCCGCTGGTTTCGCCTTTGGGCCAGAGTTCCTGCCTGCTCCTGGAGTAAAACCAGGTGCGACCGGTTTCAAGCGTCCTGGCGAGGGACTCGCGATTCATGTAGGCGAGCATCAGCACCTGTCCGCTGGACTCCTCCTGGACTATCGCCGGTATCAGCCCCCTGTCGTCGTACTTCAGGTCGTCCACGCCGTCTACCGGGGTTTCATCGTTTCTCATCTTTCACCTCATCCAAGATATATCTTCTTCACTTCATCGTTCTCGAGAAGTTCGCCCGCCATTCCCTCCAGGGCGATCTTGCCGGTCCTCATCACGTAACCGTAGTCGGCGGTCTCCAACGCGATCTTGGCGTCCTGCTCCACCAGCAGTATCGTGAGTCCCTGCTCGTGCAACTTGAAGAATGTACGGAAAATAGATTGTATAACCTTTGGCGCAAGCCCCATCGAAGGCTCGTCAAGCAGGAGCAGTTTCGGCCTCGACATCAACGCCCTGCCGACCGCCAGCATCTGCTGCTCCCCCCCGGAAAGTGTTCCCGCGACCTGTTTCTCTCGTTCCTCCAGCACAGGGAAAAGCTCGAATACCATATCTTTGTCTTGCTCCACCTCCACCCGGTTGGAGTAGCGCCTCACATATGCCCCAAGTGAAAGGTTCTCCGCGACCGTCATGCCGCCGAAGACCTGCCTCCCCTGGGGGACCTGTGATATCCCTTTCCTGACAATCCTGTTGGGGCGCTTGTTGGTAATGTCCTGACCTTCGTAGATGACAAGCCCGTGCCTGGCTTCTATCAGGCCCGATATCGTTCGGAGCAGCGTCGTTTTTCCAGCGCCGTTGGCGCCTACTATGGTGGTGATGGACCCGCGTCGGACAGTGATGGAAACGTCCCTGAGAGCCTGTATATTTCCGTAGAACGTCGAGAGCTTGTCCACCTGCAACATCCTCAGTCCGCCTCGATTCCCAGGTAAGCCTCTATCACCTTCGGGTCATTCTGAACCTCGTCCGGTGTGCCGCGGGCAATGACCTTACCGTAGTCGAGCACCACGACCTCGTTCGACACCTTCATTACCAGCCCCATGTCATGCTCAACCAGCAGGATCGTCAGGCCCTGCTCCCTCAGAGACAGCAGTAGCTGCGAGAGTTCCCCCGTCTCATACTGGTTGAGCCCCGCCGCGGGCTCGTCGAGGAGTAGAATATCCGGACGGCTGGCCAGCGCCCTGGCCAGTTCCAGCATTCTCTGCTGGCCGTAAGGCAGATTGGTCCCCTGCTCCCCGGGGCGGGTGTCCAGACCGACGTCCTTCAGTATCACCATCGACTCTTCCCGTATCTTCTCTTCCTCGCGACGGGCCCCGGGCAGCTTCAGCCCGCTTGAAAAAAGGCCCGACCGGGTCCAGGTGTGGCACCCGACCATCGTGTTCTCCAGTACGGTCATGCCCTCGAAGAGTTGAATCGTCTGGAACGTCCTTATCATGCCCATTGAGGTTATCTGGTCCGGCCTCAGGCCTGTCACGCTACTTCCATTCAGGGTGATACTGCCCGCGTTCGGGCGATACACCCCGGTAAGGACGTTGAAAAGCGTCGTCTTTCCCGCACCGTTTGGTCCTATCAACCCCTTGATCTCCCCCCGGTTGACCGAGAACGAGACCTCCTTCAGCGCGGCAAGACCACCGAACATCTTCGTCACTCCATCGATATCGAGCATGTCCTGTTCGCTCATCAGTGTCCCTCGTACTTTCTGGCGGAGATTCGGTCCCTGAGGTGCCCAAACTTCGTTTTCGCGTAGCTCGTTCCGCGTGAAAGGCCGAACGCGATCCCTTTTGGCATGTACATCATGAACAGGATGAGCAGCAATCCGTAGACGACCAGTTCGTAGTTGCCGAAGTTCGTCAAGCTCTCAGGCACCAACGGTATCCAGTGAGGCAGCCCCTGGATTACCTCTGGCAGGAATATTAAGAAGATCACTCCCACCAGCCCGCCCCAGATGTTGCCCATACCACCTATGACAACCATGGTGATGAACAGTATGGAGAGGAAGAAAGTGAACGACGCCGGGTCGATATAGTTCAGGAAGTGGGCGAAGAGGGCTCCACCTATACCGGCGAAGACGGCACTCAGCACGAATATCATAGTCTTGTACCTGGCGGTATTTATCCCCATCGCTTCGGCGGCATCATCGCTGGAGTGAAGGGCTCGCAATGCCCGCCCCACCCGAGAGCAAATGATGTTGATGGAAAGGAGCATCATCAACATGACCACGGCCCATATAAGAAAGTAGAGCTTGAATTCGGTATCAAACTCCAGGCCGAAAATCGACAGCGACGGGATATTGAGTATGCCCAAAGTGCCGCCGGTTAGGCCTTTGAGTTGAGTAAACAGTATAAACGCTATCTCCCCCAGGCCGAGAGTCGCCATCGCCAGGTAATGCCCCTTCAGCCGAAGGACCGGCACCCCCACCAACCAACCGATTATCCCCGCCACCAGGCCTCCGAGGATAACACCCAGCCAGGTGGGAAACCACGCCATCCGGGTGCACAGTATCGCTGTTGTATATGCGCCTATCCCGAAAAACGCCGCGTGCCCCAGCGATATCTGCCCCGCGTAACCAACCAGCAGGTTCAGCCCGATAACCGCGCAGGCGTATGTGCCCGCGAGCACCATCAGGTTCACGATATCCATATGCAGTATGCTGCCGGGTATCAGGCCCGCCCAGAACGGTACCGTGAATATGAATACGGACAGTATCAGCAGTATGCGGTAGTTTCGCCCTTTCTCGGTGGCATCTATCTTCTCCAACTTCTCCAACTCTTAGACCTTCTCTCCCTCGGGTTTTCCCAGCAACCCCTGGGGCCTGACCAGTAGGACCAGTATGATTATCAGGAACGCCACCGCGTCCTTGTACCCCGAGGGGAAGGCGCCCGCGGTCATAATCTCCAGCACACCCAGAATGAGCCCACCCACCACCGCCCCGGGTGCGCTGCCCAGGCCACCCAGTATCGCGGCCGCAAACCCTTTCAGCCCGAGCATTACCCCGAAACTGTAGGCGGCAAAGTTAATTGGCGCGATTATGATTCCCGCCGCCGCCCCAAGAGCGGCGGCCATGGTCCAGGCCAACAGCGAGCTGGTGGAGGTGCTTACCCCCACCAGGCTGGCCGCGTCCGGATTCCCGGCCGCGGCCCTCATCCCCTTGCCGGGGAGGGTCCGGTTGAAGAACAGGAACACCAGTATTACCGCCACCGCGGTGAACCCGAACACCCAGAAGCTCTGGGGCACGATGGACGCCCCCAGGAAGCGCAGTGGTTCCTCTCCCAGGAAAGCGGCGATCTTCACCGGGTCGGTCCCCCATATCCACTTTGCCACCGCCCTGATGAATATCGAAAAGCCGATGGTGACTATGATGAGTGCCACCACCGACGCGCCCTCCATGCGATGTATCACCGCCCGCTCAAAACCCGCCCCCAGCGCGGTGACCACGGTAACCGCCAGGATAAACGACAGCCACGCCGGCAATCCCACCTGGCTGCTGAAGGTGTACATCAGCATCCCGCCCAGCATGCTGAACTCGCCCTGGGCGAAGTTTATGACCCGGGTGCTGGCGTAGATGATGGAAAAACCCATTGCCACCAGTGCGTAGATGCTTCCCACCGTCAGGCCGCTGATCACCCACTGCAGGCCCTTGGACCCCTTCAAAGACAGGGCAAGCGCTATCACCAGGGCAACCACGGCGATTGAGCACCACAGCACCCTGTTCCTTTTCTCGTCCGCCTTCATTCCCCGGAAGACTACCTTTCGCATAAAAACAGGCCAAGCCTTGTGAGGCCTGGCCTGTTTACCCTTTTATCGGACCGTTCGCGTCAGTTCACAGGCTCCGCTTCGGCCCCGTGGAACGTCCATTCTCCATTCTCGACTATTATGATTATCATATCGTCAACGCTGAGGCCATCATGATCAGTTGACGAGTATGTGTAGATGCCGTCGATGCCAACCAGGCCCTTTGTTTTCTCTATCGCCTGGTTCAGCTTCTCACTGTCCGTTCCCGCTTCCTTCATCGCGTCGGTAATGATAAGCCCGGCGTCCCACCCGTGGGCGGCGAAGGTGTCGATATCCAGGTCGTACTCGTTCTTGTACAGCTTGGAGAAATCGTCTACCGCTTTCCTCCACTCGCTGCCCTCGGGTATTGACTCGGGTATAAGTAGCCGTCCACCAGGGAAAGTCACACCGTTCGCGGCTTCGCCGGCTAGCTCGATGAACTTCTTGTTGGCTATGCCGTGGCTCGCCATCATCGGGATGGCCATATTCAGCTCTTTCATGTTCTTGGCTATCGAGGCGGGGCCGGGGTTCGTCCCCCACACTACTACGGCCTCGGCGTCGGTACCCTGGATCTTGGTGAGCTGTCCTACCATGCTGGTATCGGTGGAGCCATAGCTCTCACGGGCAATAATCTCGATCCCGTAATCGCCGCACTTGCTCTGCAGTTCGTCGGCCCCACCGGTGCCGTACGCGTTGGCGTCGTGCAGAACAGCGATCTTCTTGATCTTCAGTTCGTTCTCCACGTAACCCAGGAGCTTCTCGATCGCCATTGCATCTGACGGCGGCGTGCGATAGACGTACTCCTTGACCGGCTGGGTTACCTTGGTTCCTCCGGCACAACATACCTGCGGGATCTTCGACTTCTCGGTGACCTCGGCCATCGCCAGGGTAGAACCAGTCGTGCTCCCACCTATGATTGCGGCGACTTCATCCTGGTTTATCAGCTTGGTCACAGCGGTGTTCGCCTTGGCCGGCTCGCTCTCATCATCCTCGATTATGAAGCTTACCTGGTGGCCGTCTATCCCGCCGTCCGCGTTTATCTGCTCCTCCAGGAGCATGAGCGACCTCTGCTCCGGCTGCCCCAGGGGGGCCGCAGGCCCGCTAAGAGACAGCACCGCGCCTATATTGTAGACCTCCTTCTCTCCCGACTCCCCGCACCCGAAAGCCACCAGTGACACCGCTACCATTAAACATAGCAACACCACCGGCAACTTCAGTCCAATTCCTCTGCGCACCATGGCAATCCCCCTTTATTGACAGACCTGGCACTAGTACCCTTTCAAGGTTAACGTGTATTCTAACCATATCCCGGTCGTATTGTCCACATGCACCCCCGGCGGCGGTAGACAGAACTCCCGACACATCTCTCCCGCCATGGGTTTCAGTTGCCGCTATGTGCTTGCTGGCGGACCTCGATGCCCCGGGAGGCCAGGTACTGCTTGGCCTCCGATATCGTGTGCTCATGGTAGTGAAAAATGCTCGCGGCCAGCACCGCGTCGCACCCGGTCTGCTCTATTGCTTCAGCCAGGTGCTCCAGTTTCCCCGCTCCGCCGCTCGCAATCACTGGAATAGACACATCCCGGCAGACCGCCCGTGTCATGGGGATGTCGTAACCCTTCTTGGTGCCGTCGCGGTCCATGCTGGTGAGCATTATCTCTCCCGCCCCCAACCGCTGGACCTCCGTCGCCCACTTGAGCAGGTCAATGCCGGTCGGGGTGCGCCCGCCGTGGGTGAAGACCTCCCAGGTTCCGTCGGCACGCATTCTCCCGTCAATCGCCACCACCACGCACTGGCTCCCGAACCTCTTCGCCGACCGCGTGATAAGCGAGGGGTCCTCAACCGCGGCGGTGTTCATGGAGACCTTGTCCGCGCCGGCCTTGAGTATCCGCCTGATATCCTCCAGGGAGCCGATTCCGCCCCCGATGACATAAGGGATGAATACCTCATCCCCGGCCCTCGCGGCAAGCTCCACCTTTGTGTCACGCTCTTCATGGGAGGCGGTTATGTCCAGGAAAACCAGCTCGTCGGCCCCTTCCCTGTCGTAGAACGCGGCAAGCTTCACAGGATCCCCGGCATCCCGCAGGTTTACGAAATGGACTCCCTTCACCACCCTGCCGCTTTCCACGTCCATGCAGGGGATAATCCGCTTGGCAAGCATCAGGGTCTCACCTTATCCACCGCCCGGAGCGCTTCAGGTAAGTTCAGCCGCCCACGGTATAGCGCCATCCCCACTATGACCCCCTCAACCCCCAGGTCGCTCAAGCGCCATACGTCCAGCACATCCTTCAGGCGACTGACGCCTCCGGAGGCGATGACAGGCACCTGCGACATCCGCGCCACTTTCTCGATGCCTTCAAGGTCCGGCCCCTCAAGCGTGCCGTCCCTGCCGACGTTGGTGTAGATAATCCTTCGCACCCCCGCGCCGGTGAGGCGCTTCAGCGCCTCCCCTGCGGTCATCCCGGTATCGCTCGTCCAGCCGGAAACCGCGACCTTCTCGTCCTTCACGTCCAACCCCACCACCAGGCGCTCTCCGAGCTCCCCGGCGGCCTCCTCCAGCCATCCCTCGCTCTCGAAGGCCGCGGTGCCGACGATCACCCTCGACACACCGGCGTCGAGGTAAGGCCACGCGCCCCCGGTGCTCCTGATGCCGCCTCCTACCTGGACCGGGATAGACAGGCTGCCCGCTATTCGCTTTATGACTCCCACATTGACCGGCCTTCCCTCGAACGCGCCGTCGAGGTCCACCACATGGAGCAGGGAAGCGCCTTCATTCTCCCATCGCTTAGCCACCTGGAGCGGGTCCGCGTCAAAGACCGTTTCCTTCTCAGCCTGCCCGCGGTACAGGCGAACGCACTTTCCACCCCGTATGTCAACCGCGGGGATGACTGTGAAATCCGTCATTTCCGTGCTCCCGTAACCATACGCCCGAAGTTCCTGAGTATCTCCAGGCCCAGAAGGCTGCTCTTCTCCGGGTGAAACTGGACCCCCCACACGTTCTCGCGGCCCACGGCGCTGGAGAACTCAACCCCGTAAGGCGTCACGCCAACGGTCCACTCCGCTTCGTCCGGCAGGCAGTAGAACGAGTGTACGAAGTAAAAGCGCGAGCCGCTGTCCACCCCCTCGAACAGGGGCACGTCCTTCGGCACGTTCATCACGTTCCAGCCCATGTGAGGCACCTTGACCTCCCCGGGCAACCTGACCACGCTGCCGGGTATCACCCCCAGGCCTTCGCTCCTGCCGTGCTCTTCGCTGTAGGTTAAAAGAAGCTGCATGCCCAGGCAGATGCCAAGCAACTGCCTGCCGCTGTCGATGTATGCGATGATCGCGTCCGCCAGGCCAATCCCCTTCAGGTTCTCAATGGCGTCCCCAAACGCGCCAACCCCGGGCAGTACCAGGCCATCGTAATCATCCAACTCTTCGGGGCGCGCACATATCCGCGCGCTTACCCCGACCTTCTCAAACCCCTTTTCGACGCTGCGGAGGTTGCCCACCCCGTAATCTATTATCCCGATCCCACGGGTCATAACGTACCTTTTGTGCTGGGTATCTCGTTCGAGCGCGGGTCAGGCTCCACTGCCGTCCTGAGCGCCCGCCCCACCGCCTTGAACACCGACTCCAGCCCGTGGTGGACCCCGCCCGGCCGCTTGAGCGTGATGTGCAGCGTCAAACCGGCCTCGTTGACCATCCCGGTGAAGAAGTCGCGCGCCAGTTCCGGGTCGAAGTTACCGAGCGGTTCCGGTGCCAGTTCCACCGCGTAGACCAGGAGCGGTCGTCCGCTTATGTCTACTGCGACCTCCGAGAGACACTCGTCCATCGGCACCAGGCTGAACCCGAACCTGTTTATGCCCCGCTTGTCGCCAAGCGCCTCAAGTAGCGCCTTTCCAATGGCGATGCCGGTGTCCTCTACGGTGTGGTGCCCGTCCACCTCCAGGTCCCCCCGTGACTCTATCTCAATATCCACCAGCGCGTGACGGAACATCAGTTCGAGCATGTGGTCGAAGAACGGCAGGCCGGTGGTGATCTCCGTCGAACCTTTTCCGTCGAGATCGAGGTCCACGACAATGTCGGTTTCCCGGGTCTTTCGCTCCGATCTTCCTTTTCTGGACAAACCCGCACCTCCCGCTGTTTAGTTACTACCTCTCATCCTTATATCCAACGATAGCGCATGTTTCTCAAGTCCTTCGAGCCGGGCCAACCGCCCTGCCACCCCACAATACTCCTTGAACCCCTCACTGTTGTAGCTGACCACGTTCATGGTCCGCATGAAATCTCTGGCACTCAGCCCGGAAAGTCGTGCCGCCGACCCCCCCGTGGGCAGCACGTGACTGGGCCCGGCCACGTAATCCCCCAACGCTACCGCGGAGTAGGGGCCTACGAAGACGCATCCAGCCGCGGTTATCTCCCCCACCAGCATCCGGGCACCCGCGACCATCAACTCCAGGTGCTCGGGCGCCAGGCGGTTCAGAAACGAGATCGCCAGTTCGTGGGAATCGCACCTGACCAGGCTGACCGTACCCTGCTCCCCCGATTCCGTCTCAAGGCCGTCCGCTAGCCCCTCAAGCACACCTTCCGCCGACCGCAGGAGATCAACCGACTCCGACACCATCACCGCAATCGCCCGAGGGTCATGTTCCAGCTGTGCCAGTACGTCAGCCGCCGCAATCGAAATATCCGCCGAGCCGTCGACGTAGACCGCGATCTCACTGGGCCCCGCATCCAGGTCGATCGTGACCACTCCGGCAAGAAGCCGCTTGGCGGTCGCCACGTATACGTTCCCCGGCCCGGCCACCATCCGGCACCTCGGCACGGTCCCTGTGCCAAACGCCATGGCGGCGATCGCCTGCGCCCCTCCCATGCGAAATACTCGGCAATCCCCCACTAGCCGGGTAGCCGCCAGTGTCACTGAGCTATCCACCCCTTCCCCGTCCGGTGGAATCGAGTAGAGTATCTCCTTCACCCCGGCCTCCCGGGCGGGCACCCCGGTCATCAGGACGGTGGAGGGGTACGGGTACCTCCCCCCCGGTACATAGATGCCTACCGTGTCCAGGGGCCGATGGACCTCTCCCACCGTCACACCCGGGCTCACCTCTTCCTCCCAGTCGGCCGGCAGTCCACGCCGCGCGAACGCGGATACCCTGCCCTCCGCCAACCGTAGCGCCTCGCGTGTTTCCTCGTCCAGGGAGTCCCATGCCGCCTCAACCTCGCGTCGAGGGACCTCCAGGTCCTCCACTTCCATCGAGACCCCGTCGAACTCACGGGTCAACTCGAGGACAGCGTCGTCCCCGCCCTCCCGGACGGCGTCGATTATCCCCTTCACCACGCTTTCCTTCTCCGGGGATATCTCGGACGCACGACGTATCTCCGTGAGCGCCGCTGATATATCTTCTTGCCTCGTTATCTCGAACATGTTTATCATAAGAATGCCTTACGCTTACAACGAAGTATAACTTAACGCGGCTACTGCCGTAGGATACCACGGGTGGCTGAATTGATAGACAACGACACCGATTGCCATTACTGCGGCGAGATGAAAGCGGTGGTTGTATGCCATGGATGCGGCATCCCCCTGTGTAACACTTGCACCAGGCTCGAGGACTACGGCTTCGGCTGCGACGGCGGCCAGATACTGGCGTTCTGCCCCGACTGCTTCCGGGATCCCGGGGTCAACACCGTTCTCCGGTTCCCCGAGCCGTAGTATCTACACGTGAAAAGTGCAAAAGGGGCCAGGCCCCTTTTGCACATACTTTACGTCTAAAGTACTTGCGTTTGGTGCCTTGCGTTTGGTACCGGGTACCACCTTGCGTTTTGTGTGACGCGATCGAGAACCCGGGGTACCTTAGTGCCTCGTTCCATGGATACGGTTAAGCACCGAGAGCGTCGAAGCGCCGCTCCGGCAAGGCGCGCGACCGAGTACGTACTCCTGTAGTACTTCGAGGGAGCGGAACGCAGCCGGAGTGGATGCAGCGGCGTTCGAATGCCAGCGTATCTATGGAGCGGGGTACTCAGATCTCCGGGTACTCCAGGGCCACCGCGGACTCCCCGAGAAGCGCCCTGAGCTTGCCCAGAACGTCACTGTCCGTCCCCACCGAGTATAAATCCCCCAATCTAACGGTGGTCGTTTCCTCACCGTTCTCGTACAGCTGAAAGTACACCTGCAACTCCCCGGGATGCTGCATCAGGACCTCCTGCACCTGCGAGGTCCTATCCTCGGTAAACCAGGCGGCGTCTATCTTGAGCACCAGGTGGGTAGGACGCATCGAGTTCCTGGGAAGTAACCGTACCTCGTCCGCCAGCAGCTTCCGTGAGCTGTCCTTGAGGTCCACCCTCCCCTTGACCAGTACTATAGCGTCTTCCGAGAGCGCATCGGCGAACTTCTCGTACTTGTGGTGGAACAGCAGCACGTCCATCGATCCCGAGAAATCCTCCAGCGTAAAGCTCGCCCACGGCTTCCCCGCCTTGTTATACCGCTTCTCCAGCCCGGTAATAAGGCCGCCGATGGTCAACACCGCCTTGTCCATATCCTTTGATATCTGGGATATCTCGATATCGGTAAAACCCGACAGCAGTTCCCGGTAGTCGGTCAGCGGATGGTCGCTGACGAAAACCCGCAGCATCTCCCTTTCCCAGGCCAGCAACTGCCTCTTCGGTATCTCGGTGTAATCGTCGGGAAGCCCGCCACTGGACACGTCATCCACGTCGTTGGAGTCATCGAACAGTGAGAACTGCCCCTCCTCCTTCTCCCTCCTCTTGCGCTGGGCGATACTCACGGCCACATCGTAGGTAGCCAGGAGCCGGCTTCTGTCTGCCTCTATCGTGTCGAACGCGCCGGCCTTGATAAAGCTCTCCAGCGTCTTCTTGTTGGTCACCGACGCCGGGACACGGTCGCAAAACTCCATGAAACTCTTGAACTCCTCGCCCTCATCACGGGCTTTGATTATCTGTTCCACCACCGCTGTGCCGACGTTCTTTACCGCTGACAACCCGAAAAGGACATACTTATCGAACGGGGTGAAGTTACCGTCGCTCTTGTTTATGTCCGGCAGCCTGACCTCCAGGCCCATCCGCCGGCACTCGTTGATGTACTCCACCAACCGGTCCTGGTTATCCATGTAGATGGTCATGAGCGCGGCCATGTACTCTGACGGGTAGTGGGCCTTGAGGTACGCGGTCTGGTACGACACAAACGCGTAGGCGGTGCTGTGAGACTTGTTGAAGCCGTAACCGCCGAACTTCTCGATCAGGTCGAAGACCCGGGTGGCGACAATCTTTTCCACTCCCCTGTCGCAGGCGCCCCCGATGAACTTATCCCGGTGTTCGGCCATCTTATCTTCCTGCTTCTTGGCCATCGCCTTCCTGAGTTGGTCCGCCTCCAGCCCCGAGTATCCGGAAAGCACCTGTGATATCCGCATCGCCTGCTCCTGGTAGACGATCACTCCGTAGGTTTCCTTCAGCACTTCCTCCAGGGACGGGTGGGGATAACTCACCGCCTTTCGCCCATGCTTCTGCTCCACGAACACCTTGTGCATGTCACTGGAAAGGGGGCCCGGCCTGTATAGCGCTATCAGCGCGATGATCTCCTCGAACCTGGTCGGCACCAGGTCTCTCATCAGCGCCCTCATGCCCGGGCTGGCGAGCTGGAACGTCCCTACCGTCTCGCCCCTCTGCACAAGCTTGAACGTCTCAGGGTCATCCATGGGAATGCTGTCTATTTCGAGCTCCCCGCCATACCTGTCGTTGATGAGGTTGACCGCGAGCTCCAGGAGACTCTGGTTCCTCAAGCCCAGCAGGTCCACCTTAAGCAAGCCCAGGTTCTCGATATTGTACATGTCGTACTGGGTCACGACCTCCGAATCGTCGCCGCCTTTTCGCTGGAGTGGTGTGTACTTATTCAGCTCGTTGTCGGCTATCACCACGCCCGCCGCGTGGATGGTGTCGTGCCTGACCAGGCCCTCCAGGCTCCGGGCGGTGTCGACTATCTCCCGGACCTCCTTATCGTTTTCGTAAGCGTTCCTGAGTTCGCTGCTCTGCTTCAGTGCCAGCTCGATGTTCATCTTTGGATCCTCGGGAACCATCTTGGATAATGTATCCATCCGGGCGTACGGGATGTCCATGACCCTGCCCACATCCTTCACCGCCGCCCGCGTGTTCAGCCGGGAAAACGATATTATCTGTGCAACCCTGTCCTTCCCGTACTTGTTGCCAACGTACTCTATGACCTCCGACCGCCTGTCGTGGCTGAAATCGATGTCGATATCGGGAAGCGCTATCCTCTCCGGGTTGAGGAAACGCTCGAACAGCAACCCGTACTTGAGTGGGTCGATAGTGGTAATCCCCAGGGCGTAGGCGACCAGGCTTCCGGCCGCCGATCCTCTCCCCGGCCCCACCTTTATCCCCTTTTCCTTGGCGTACTTCACGAAATCCCATACGATAAGGAAGTAGCCGGAAAACCCCAACTCCTGTATGATTTTCAGCTCCTTCTCCAGCCGCTGTGTGACCTCCACGGATATCTCGGTGAAGCGCTCTTCGACTCCTTCGAGCGCCAGGTGCTCCAGGAAGGAATCCAGATCGTAACCCTCCGGCGGGTCGTAACGGGGCAGATAGACGGTATCCAGCGGGATTTCCACGTTGCATCGCGATGCTATATCAACCGTGTTCGACAGCGCCTCGGGGAAATCGGGGAAAAGGTCCGCCATCTGGTCGGGGGACTTCATATAAAACTCCTCGGTGGAGAATCTCATGCGAGACTGCTCGGCCAGCAGTTTTCCGGTCTGGATGCACAGAAGATAGTCGTGGGCCTTGCTGTCCTCGGGCTTTACATAATGGATGTCGTTGGTGGCCACCAGTCCGATGCCCTTCCCGCGGGCGAACTCCACCAGCATCGGGTTCACGCGGACCTGTTCCTCTATGCCGTGGTTCATCAGTTCGATGTAGAAGTTATTTTCACCGAAGATTCGCAGGTACTCGTCCGCGACAGTTGCCGCCAGGGCGTCATCCCCGGCCAGTAGGGCGACCGGTATCTCCCCTTTCAGGCAGGCGCTTAGCGCAATCAGGCCTTCGCTGTGCTCGGTGAGGACCTCCTTGTCGACCCTGGGCTTGTAGTAGAAGCCCTCGGTGAAACCCCTGGTGACGATACGCATAAGGTTCTCGTACCCGGTGTTGTTCTCCGCGATCAGGATCAGGTGGTTCGGCCGCTCCTCCATGCCCCCGGCGCGGGAAAGCCTCCCCCGGGGAGCCACGTACACCTCTACGCCGAGTATAGGGCGCATATCGTGCTTGAGCGCCTTCTGGTAAAACTCCAGGACCCCGTACATGACCCCGTGGTCGGTTATCGCCAGGGAGTCCATTCCCATCTCCCGGGCGGCCTCGAGCGCTTCGCTTATCCGGCAGGCGCCATCCAGAATGGAATACTCGGTATGCAAATGGAGATGAACAAACTCCTGTGACAAATTAATCTCCCGGCTCCCTGGCGACCTTATAATATTTCTTTGGGTTGTGGCGTTCTCCTTCACGTTATCATGGTTCTCATAAGGAAATCGCCACCAGTTGTGTAATTATCTTAACAAGGACCGCTGACATGGGGAGGATGAGCTTGAAACTGAGCTATAGCGCGATATCTTCGTATGAGACCTGTCCGCTTCAGTATCGCCTCAGGTACGTCGATGGCAGGCCCGCGTTGCCGAGTCCCGCCCTCAGCTTCGGAAACAGCCTGCATAAGGCGCTGGAGTGGTTCTATTCGGTCCCCACACCCGACCCCTGCCCGCTCCCCGACCTCCTGGATTACCTTGATCAGTGCTGGTCCAGCGACGGTTATAGCTCTCCCGAGGAGGAGACAAAGTACTTCTGCCAGGCGAAATCCGCCCTGGAGATCTACTACCGTAAGTACGCGGGGGATTTCCGCGTTCCCGCTGCGCTGGAACACAGGTTCAAGATTGACGTCGGGATCTGCGAGCTGAGCGGGGTCATAGACCGCCTGGACAAGGACCCGGAAGGCGGGTTCGAGATAATCGACTACAAGACCAACCGCCGCCTGCCGCCTGCGTGGAGGCTCGAGAAGGACCTTCAGCTTACCATCTATCACATAGCAGCCGGGAGGATATGGGATATCGCACCGGAGAAGGTAACGTTCCACTACCTGCTGATGAATCACCGCCACACTCTCCAGGTGACTCCCGATCGTGCCCGGAGGGCGCTGGAAGAGATAAAGGATGTGGTCAGGTCCATTGAGGCGGAGCATTTTGATCCTTGTGAGAACAGTCTGTGCCCCTGGTGCGATTTCCTTGGGGAGTGCCCTCTGTTGAAAGATAACCCGCCGCCCGCTCGCAGGCCCGCCGCGCCGCCACTGGACGTCGGACAGGCGGTGGACGAGCTTGTTGCGACCCACAAACAGGTCGCGAACTGTCTCTCCAGGATCGAAGGCCTCAAGGGAATCGTGGAGGGCTACCTCAGCAAGCACTCGCTTGACAGGGTTGGCGGTAGCCGTGGCGTGGCCTACATGGACGAAGATGGCGTTCTCACCTGGGGTGAGGCCGATGAAACTATTGATAAGAACAGTATAAACGGGCTAATATGATTATCCTGTTAAATCCGTAAGGACGTTAATCATCAGACCGGGAAGGGGAGCTTAAGAGAAAATGATAATAGTAATGTCGTCGCAGGCGACGGAGGAACAGGTCGAAAGCGTTATCGAGAAGGTCCACTCATACGGACTGCGCACGCACCCTATTTACGGCGTTCAGAAGACGGTCATCGGTATAGTCGGCGACGATAAGACCAGGGTCGTGGAGAACATGCAGGGCCTTCCCGGGGTGGAGAGCATCATCCCCATCCTGCAACCGTACAAGTTCGCCGGGCGGGAAGCCCATCCGGATCCCACGGTCATAGATGTCAGAGGTGTGAAGTTCGGCGGCGTCGACGTGACGGTCATCGCCGGCCCTTGTGCGGTCGAGAACGAGAAGCAGTTGATGGAGATCGCTCTCAGCGTGAAGAGGAGCGGCGCCCGGGTGCTCAGGGGAGGGGCCTACAAGCCCCGTACATCCCCCTACTCCTTCCAGGGCCTTGGCGAAGAGGCCCTGGAACTGCTGGCCCGCGCCCGCGATGAGACCGGCCTCCCGATCATCACCGAGGTTACCGACCCCCGCAACGTGGAACTTGTCTGCGAGTACGCCGATATCCTCCAGGTTGGGGCCCGCAACATGCAGAACTTCGTCCTGCTTACCGAGGTGGGAAGAAGCGGTCACCCGGTCATGTTGAAGCGGGGGCCCAGCGCCACGGTGAAAGACCTCCTCCTCGCCGCGGAGTACGTGATTATCGAGGGAAACCGCGATGTCATCCTCTGCGAACGCGGAATCACTACTTTCGAGACCAAAACAAGGAACACCCTCGACCTCTCCGCGGTGCCGGTTATCAAGCGACTCTCTCACCTGCCGGTAGTGGTTGACCCATCGCACTCAACCGGTTTCTCCTATCTTGTCGAGCCCATGTCTCTCGCCGCGGTGGCCGCCGGCGCTGATGGAATCATGGTCGAGGTCCATCCCGACCCCGACTGCGCCCTCTGCGATGGTCCGCAGGCGCTTACCCTCGGGCAGTTCGATTCAATGATGAGCAAGTTAAGTGCCATCGCCTCCATCATCGGCCGCAGCGTCTAAAATGACACGCTGGTGCCAGGCACCAGCGTGTCATTATTTTCCAAGTGGAAGTTTGTACTGCGAGCGTAGGCGCTCTAACGTTTCGGCGAGGTCTTTCGGGAGTTCCGAGTGAAGGTTAAGTGGCTCGCCGGTCAGGGGGTGATTGAAGCTTAATCTGCACGCGTGCAGGAACTGCCTCTCGAGCCCGAGCCCCTTTCCCGCCGTTCCCCCTGAGTACTCCCGGTCCCCGACAATCGGGTGGCCGATATGCGCGAAATGGACCCTTATCTGGTGCGTCCTGCCGGTTTCCAGTGAAACCTCCACCAGGTTGAACTCCTTGCCGAACCTCTCGGTGACCACGAAATGCGACACCGCGCGCCTGCCCGCAAGCCGGTCCACCGCCATCTTCTTCCGGTTTCCCCTGCTCCTGCCCATCGGCGCGTCTATGGTACCGCGCTCCGCGGAGATGTCGCCCGACACCAGCGCCGTATACACGCGTTCCACCTTTCGGTCCTTGACCTGCTCCACCATCAGGGCAAACGCCTCCTCGATCAGCGCCACCGCGACCAGGCCGGACGTATCACGGTCGAGCCGGTGAAATATCCCCTGGCGCCCCGTTCCTCCAACGCCGGAGATCTTCGGATAACGGTCCAGGAGTGCGTTCAGCAACGTGTCTTTCTCATGGCCGGGACCGGGGTACATTACCATTCCCGCCGGCTTGTCGATGACCGCCAGCGAGTCGTCCTGGTAAACCACGTCCAGCTCAATAGGCTGTCCGATGACCTCGTTTGGGCGTGGTGGGGGTAACTCCCAGGCGATCTTCTCGCCGGTGTTGAGGCGGTGCTTCTTCTCAGCGGGCATTCCGTCTACCAGGACCATCCCGTCGGTGATAAGCCCCTGTGCCCTGTTCCTGGAAATACCGGCCCTCGAGGATACGAAACTGTCCAGTCTTACACCGCTATCTCCGGGCTCTACCGTGACCGACCCACCCCCGGCTTCCATCAGAGTGGCAGGCCCCTGTCGCCGGTCTCCGGCAGGAGCCGGTACCGGAGCAGCAGAACCGCCCCCGCCACCAGGAAAAGTGCAACGCTGACCATCTGGAAAGTCAGTGCGGCGTTGGAAAGGGTATGCTCGCGGAAGAACTCCATTGTGAACCGAATGGCCGCGTACCCCATCACGAACAACCAGAACGACGTGCCATCCCTCTCCCAGCTGTCCCTCTTGGACCACAGGAAAGCGAACAGGGCGAGGTCCAGTAGTAACTCGTACACCTGGGTTGGATGCCTGGGGCCTGCCAGGCCGGTGGTCGCGGGATACGTTATTCCCCACGGCAGAGAGGTCTGCTTCCCGTAACAGCATCCGTTCAGCAGGCAACCTATCCTGCCGACCCCCAGCGCGATGGGAACGCTCAGCCCGCCCAGGTCCATGACCTCCCAGAACCTGACGTTCCTCCACCTTCCCACCAGCACGGCAAGCACAAACCCCAGCAGGAGCCCTCCATAGAACACCAGCCCGTCCATGTTGAGCTTCAATATCTCGCCCTTGTTGGCCATGTAGTACGACCAGTGCCCTATGATGTAGCAGATCCGCGCCCCCGCTATGCCGCCGACAACCGCCGCCAGCACCAGGTCAAGGATTATGTCAGGGTTACGGAAGGTCTCGGCAAGCCGCCGCCTGGCTACAATGGTCGCCGTCACAAACCCCAGGGCCAGGAACACTCCATAGGAGTAGACCGTTAGATTCCCTATGTTGAATAGCACCCGGTGCACAGTCTTAGCACCCCGCTCCATAAATACGCTGGCATTCGAACGCCGCTGCATCCACTCCGGTCGCGTTCCGCTCCCTCGACGTACTCCAAGAGTACGACTCGGTCGCGCGCCTTGCCGGAGCGGTGCTTCGACGCTCTCGGTGCTTAACCGTATCTATGGAACGAGGCACTTGTTACTCCCCTCTACTCCTTCATTAACTCCAGCGCGGTACCGACGACGAATATTATAACACCGGTTACGATGACCACATCCGCGAAGTTGAACACCGGCCACCAGCCCAGGTCCAGGAAGTCCGTGACCTTTCCGCGGAGGAGCCGGTCTGCCAGGTTTCCCAGTGCTCCACCTATCACCATGCCCAGGGCGATAAACGACCAGGTGCCCTCCTGGTGACGGGTGTAGTAGAACCATGCCACCGTAAGGACCACTACCACCAGCGCGACCAGGAACAGCACCTGCCCGCTGCCCTTCAAGATGCCGAACGCCGCCCCGGTGTTGGTGGAGTAGGTGATGTCCAGCACGCCGGGTATCACGGTCACGGACTGGCCCGGCTCCATGAGCATAACCACCAGCAGCTTGAGAAGTTGATCTACGGCCAGGGCGCCGGCGGCGATAACCAGGAAAAGTATCGTGTTTCTCTTGCTTGACGGTGTTGACACCTCTTATCGCGCGATCTTCTCCAGGGTGGCCACGCACCTCTGGCAGATGTCGGGGTTTTCCGGGTCGCTACCCACGCTGGGGCTGTAATTCCAGCACCTCCGGCACTTCTCCCCGGATGCTTTCTCCACCACCACCGTGACTCCTCCCGTTTCGCTACCCTGCACACCGGGGGGTAATGAATCGGTTACCTCCACCTGGGAAACGATGAACAGTTCGGGAAGTTGATCCTCCATCCCGGCTAGAAGTTCCAACAACGTCCCGTCCGCGAGGATCTTTACGCTCGCCTCCAGCCCTGTGCCCACCACGCCTCCCCGCCTTGCCTCCTCCAGTGCCCGATAGACATCTTCCCGGACCTCTATCAGGCGCCCCCACTTCTCCTCCAGCATGACATCCACCAGTTCCGGGTCGTACTCCGGCCAGGGGAGCAGGTGCACGCTCTTCTCCGCCCTCATGCCAACGGGGATCGCCTGAAACGCTTCCTCCGCCGTATGCGCCAGCACCGGTGCTATCATCGTGTTGAGCTTCTCCAGCACGGAGAAAAGCACGCTCTGGGCGGACCTCCTTTCGCGGGAGTCGGCCGGGAACGTGTACAGGCGGTCCTTCAGGACATCCAGGTAAAGTGAGCTCAGTTCCACGGTGCAGAACAGGTTCAGCGCCCCGACAGCCTGGTGAAAGTTCCAGCGGTCCATCAGGGAGGTGACGTTTTCGACCAGACGCTCGATACGACCCACCATCCATCGGTCTATCTCTTCCATCTCCCGGGTGGGTACCGTGTGTTCGCCGGGGTCGAAGTCGCTGGTGTTCCCTATCAGAAAGCGTAGAGTGTTCCTGATACGCCGGTAGCTTTCGGTACTCTGGGCCAGTATCTCCTCGGATATCGACATGTCACTGGAGTAGTCGGTGGCGGCCGTCCACAGGCGCAGTATCTCCGCCCCCGATCGCTCGTACACCTCGCGGGGGTCTATCGCGTTGCCCTCGGACTTGGACATCTTCCGTCCAAACCCATCTACGGTGAAACCATGGGTCAGAACCGCGTCAAACGGCGGCCTCCCCTCGACCCCCACCGAGAGCAGGAGGCTCGACTGGAACCATCCCCGGTGCTGATCGCTACCCTCTACGTAGAGATCCGCCGGCCATCGAAGACCGTTGCGCTTTCGAAGGACCGCCAGGTGGCTTATCCCCGACTCGAACCATACGTCCAGGATGTCGGTTTCCTTCTCAAAGCTCCGGCCGCCGCACTCCGGACAGGCGGTACCCTCCGGCAGGAACCCCTCCGGATCCCGGGTGAACCATGCGTCGGCCCCCTCGGCTTCAAACATGGCCCTTATCACGCTCAGGGTCTCGTCGTTTACCATCTCCCTGCCGCAGCCACGGCAGTACAGCACCGGCAACGGCACCCCCCATGCCCGCTGGCGGGATATGCACCAGTCGGGACGGCTTTCAACCATTGAGCCGATGCGGTTCGCCGTCCACTCCGGTATCCACTCCACTCCTCTTATCGCGTCCATTGCCTCCTGACGAAGCGAGGGACCTTCTCCCTCCTTGTCCAGGGCGATAAACCACTGGGGTGTAGCCCGGAACACCACCGGTTGCTTGCAGCGCCAGCAGTGAGGGTAAGGATGGGTTACAGTGCCCGCTGCCAGCAGCAGGCCTCTGTCCCGCAGGTCCTTCAGTATCTCGGGGTTGGCCTTATCGAGGCTCATTCCGGCAAACTGCCCCGCCTCACTGGTAAAGCGCCCCAGGTCGTCCACCGGCATCGGGTCGGGCAGGTCGTACTCCAGGCCGGTAAGGTAATCCTCCTGTCCATGCCCCGGCGCTATGTGCACACACCCGGTCCCCTGCTCCAATGTCACGTAGGGGGCCAGAACCACCACCGAGTCACGGTCGTTCCATGGGTGCCGGCAGTGAAGACCCTCCATCTCCGGTCCGGTAAACGTGTCGGTTGCCTTGTAATCGCCTACACCCATCTCCTCCATGACGCCCTCGACCATGTCCCGGGCCATCACAAGTATCTCCTCGCCGGTGTCCACCCCGACGTAGGGGAGCCGCCCTGAAAGCGCCACCGCCACGTTTGCCGGCAACGTCCATGGTGTTGTGGTCCATATCACCAGGGAGACCGGCTTTCCCGCCCGTGTCAGCGTCGTGAACTCCTCGGTGAGTGGAAACTTGACGTAGATTGAGTGAGACTCCTTGTCCTCGTACTCAAGTTCCGCCTCCGCCAGGGCGGTCACACAGTTGGTGCACCAGTGGATCGGCTTCCGCCCCTTGTATATGAGCCCCTTGCGGTAGAGTTCCCCGAACACGTCCACGTTGGTCGCCTCGTACGACGGGGCAAGCGTAAGGTAGGGGTCTTTGAACTCCCCCAGGACCCCCAGGCGCTTGAACTGCTCGCGTTGTTTCTCCATGTACTCCATGGCGTACGCACGGCACATCGCCCGAAGCTCGACCTTGTCGACATCCGAGTCCGCCCCGAGCCTCTTTGTGACCTCGTGCTCTATGGGCTGCCCGTGGCAGTCCCAGCCGGGGACGTAGGGGCACCTGAAACCCCGCATGGTCTTGTACTTGACGATGATGTCCTTGATTATCTTGTTGTAGGCGGTCCCTACGTGGATGTCCCCGTTAGCGTACGGTGGGCCATCGTGAAGGATAAAGAGAGGCCGCCCCTCCCCCTTCTCCAGGATGAGGTCGTAGATGTGGATGTCTTCCCAGTACTCCTGTATCTCCGGCTCCTTCGAGGCCAGGTTTCCCTTCATGGGAAACACCATTTTCGGCAGGTTCAACGTTTCCTTGTAATCCATCGTAATTCCTTAAAAAGATAGCGGCGAACCTCGCCGCTAATTACCATCGGACAGCCCTTTCGACAGGCCAGTCTAAACTACCATTGAAGCCGAAGAAGTGTCAATCAGCGACAACCTGATCGCCGTGCAGCACGTACAGCCGTATCACGTTCATCGCCGCCATTGTCGCGATGCTCCTTACCAGCTCGCGGTCACCGGGAAGCATGCGTTCCCAAGAGCCTGTATCTTTCCCGTCGGCCAGCGCCAGGCACAACGTCCCGACCGTCTTTTTCTCACCGTCGCGACCCGGCCCGGCAAGCCCGGTGGTGGCTACCCCGAGGTCGGCGGAGAACATGCGCCGCACCGATTCGGCCATGGCCCGGGCAACCCCCTGGTTGACCGCTCCCTCCCGCAGCAACTCCTTCGGAAGCCCCAGCACCTCTTCCTTGGACTCCCTGCTGTAAGTCACTACTCCACCACGGAAGTAATCACTGCTCCCCGGCACGTTGGCTATGCGCGAACAGACCATTCCCGCGGTCAGGGACTCCGCGACCGCGATTGAAAGCCCCCTTTCCAGCAACAGCCTTCCCATCACTTCCTCCATGGTTTCATCGCCAAAGCCATAGACCAGCGGTCCCAGGCGCCCAACCACCTTTTCGCGCTCGTCGGCGGCGAGGCGCTCCGCCTCTTCCCGGGATCCAGCCGTAGCCGTGAGCTTGACCACTATCGGCCCATTCAGGGCCAGGAACCCGTAGCGTACCGCACACCCACCGATGAGGTCGTGGAGCTCTTGGGCCACATCCGACTCTCCCGCCCCAAAGGTGTTCACCCTGAGCGTTACCGTGAATTCTCCCGACGAGAACCTACTCCCCAACTCACCCTTGACGTCGGATCGCAGCATCCTTTCCATCTCTCGAGGCACTCCGGGCAAAGCCGCGATCAGCTTCCCGCCATACTCCACGATGAACCCCGGCGCGGTCCCGCCGGCCGGTGGTATTGCACGAGCGCCACATGGGATAAGCGCCTGTTTCAGGTTCTCCTCCGGCATCTCCCTGTCCATCGACTCGAAAAAGCCGCGTATCATCGTCTCCAGGGCCTTACGGCTCTCCAGCCGCTTTCCGGTCGCGTCCGCAACCGCTTCCCTTGTAACGTCGTCGCTGGTGGGGCCGAGGCCACCGGTGATCAGTACCGCGTCATTCGTTTCCAGGAAGTCCTTGATAGCGGTGGAGATGGCCTGGACGTCGTCGCGCACGGTCGCGTGCTCCCATACGCTCATCCCCATCGCCGAGAGCGCTTTGCCGATAGTACCCAGGTTACTGTCCGCGACCTCACCGGCTAAAAGCTCGTCGCCTACTGTTAGAACCGCGATTCGGCCGGGGTGATCGTTCATGGGGTCTTCACGTCGGATGAAGGGGGACCGAATATCTCCCGGCGCGCCCGGAAGATGTACTCGATCCCCGAGTAGGCGGTTATCGCCACCATGAAGTAGACCAATGTCTGCATCCAGATACTGTGCGCGCTCCCCGGGAAGAAGATCAGGACTCCCACCACCACAACCTGGGAGAACATCTTTACCTTGCCCGACCAACTCGCGGGGAACGTTATACCGCGCCTGGCGCCCACGAACCTTATGCCCGATATCAGCAGCTCCCTGAGTACAACCACCGTTACCGCCCACCACGGCAGCAGTCCCAGGCAGGAGAGAGTAATCAGCACCGGTATCATCAATAGCTTGTCGGCCAGTGGGTCCAGGAACTGTCCCAGCCGTGTCACCGCGTCGTACCTGCGGGCGTAGTAGCCGTCCACCTTGTCGGTCAGCGCGGCGATTACGAACACTATACCCGCCAGAGTACTGTTGGATACCGCGCTTATCAACTGAGTATCGGCCATCAGCAGCAGTATAATAACCGGGGCCAGCGCGACTCTCAGCGCAGTCAACAGGTTCGCGGGATTGAACCACTTCCCCTCTACCGCCATCCGCCTTATGCCCGCAAAACTGTTAGATCTCTCCGACAAGGTCGAGCCCCTCCCGCCCCATTATCTTAGCCACCAGGAAATCGCCGGCTTGCGCCTTCCCGCTATCGCTTCCCGAGCGCCGCAGGTGTATCACTCCATCGACGACCGGCGCCTCACGGTATGAACGCCCAATGAAGTCGTAACTCTCGAGCTCATCGGGGGATTCCACCACGACCTCGAGCTCCCGGCCGACATTTCTTTCTGATCCCGATTCCTCGATAGAGTCCTGGATAGACAGAACTGTATTATAACGTGAAACCGCGACGTCACGCCCTACCGCCCCGGGCAATTCCGCGGCGGGGGTGCCCTCCTCGGGGGAAAACAGGAACGCCCCAAGCCAGTCAAACCTGACGTCCTCGACAAACCTCACCAGTTGCCGAAAATCCTCCTCGGTCTCTCCGGGGTACCCGACCATCACGGTCGATCGAATGGACGCCCGGGGGGACCTTCTCCTTATCGACGACACGAGCTCCCGATACCTTGACGCGTTACCGGGCCTTCCCATACCCTTCAAGATCACTGAACTGGCGTGCTGGAACGGGATATCGAAGTAATCGCAAACGGTGGGGTTTCCGGTCATCTCACGGATCAGCTCTTCAGTTACCCCTTCGGGCTCAAGGTAGAGCAGTCGCAACCACCGAACCCACTCCAGCTCGGACACACTTCTGACGAGCGAGGTGAGATCGGTATCGCCCGGCAGGTCGGTGCCATACGAGGTAAGGTCCTGCGCCAGCAGTAACACCTCCCTTTCCCTCCCCCCGGACAGCCGCTCTATCTCCCGGCAGATGTCCTCGGGAGGTCTGCTTACGAGACCACCCTTGATCGAGGGGATGGCACAGAAACGGCAACCGCGATCGCACCCGTCAGCAACCCGTACCAGCATCGTGGCTCCACCCCGGGAATCCACCGTCCTCGTCAGCGAGGCCATCCCGGGTCCCCTCACCGCCGACAGCCGCCTACCGCCGACCAGCGCGGTCACCACTTTCTCCAGGCTCCCGGACCAGTCTACCCCCAGCACACCGGACACCTCCGGCAACTGCTCCAGGAGCGCGGCCCCGTACCTCTGTCCCATGCAACCAACCAGCAGGATGGGTGGGCGTGGCGACAGGTCGGAGATAATCCGGTCGAGCTCCAGGATTGTGTCTATCCCCTCGGCGCAGGCGTCGGCTATGAACCCACAGGTGTTAACCACGATAATGCCCGCGGACTCCACGCTGTCTGTTTCCTCCAGGCCCATATCCCCCAGCTCGCTCCTGATAGCGTCTGAGTCCGCCTCGTTTCTAAAGCAGCCCAGTGTTACCAGCAGGTAGGGTCCTGGTTTCCCGGCGGGGGGAGTGCGGGCATCCTTATCGGTAGTTGGTGAATTGGAGTGGAATCCCGAAATCGTGCTCACGCACCGCTTTCATCGCTTCCTGGAGAAGGTCCTTGCTCTTGCTGCTGACGCGCACCTGTTCCTTCTGGACCACGACGTTCATCTTCTTGTGGAGGCCCTTGACTAACTTGGTTATCTCCCGCGCCTTGTCGGCGTCAATCCCCTCCAGTACGGCCGCCTCCCGCTTTACGGTCCCTTTGGGCCCGTCGGCTGTCGCCTTCCAGGATAACGCCTTCAGTGGCACCTTGCGCCTGGTCAGGCGCGTTTCCATGACCTCGATCATCGCCTTTAAGTGGTACTCATCCGAGGAAAAAACGGTCAGCCCTTCCTCGCCGCTCTCAATGCGTGACCCGGTCCCCTTGAAATCAAACCTGTTGTCTATCTCCCTGCGTGCCTGGTTCAAGGCGTTTTCGAGTTCCGGCCTGTTCACCTTGCTTACTATATCGAACGAATTTGTCTGAGAGGCCATGCCTATCCCTGCTCTTCGTCTGTTATCTTGAAGTCGTCGACAAGCCTCCTCATCTCATCCGAGATCCGGGCCAGTTCCTGAATTGATGCCCGTACCTCCTGCATGGAAGCGGTCTGCTCGTTCGCCGCGGCCGATGCCTCCTCGGTTCCCGCCGCCGCCTCCTCGGCGATAGCCGCGATGTCGTGCGACGCCTTTACCACCCTCTCCGAGCCCTCTCTCTGTGCCTCCGTCGCCTTGTAGACCGACTCGGAACCATCGGCGATGTCCTCAACTATATCGGCCACGTTAGTCAGCGCGTCCAGGGTGGATTGGATAACCTCAGTGGAGCTTCCCACGATTCCCTTGGATTTCTCCATCGCCTCGAGTGCCTTTGACGTCTCGTTCTCGGTGTCGCGGACCATCTTCGCTATCTGATCCGCGGCCTTTCGGCTTCCCTCCGCAAGGCTTCGCACTTCCTCGGCCACCACCGCGAAGCCCCTGCCGTGCTCGCCGGCGCGGCTCGCCTCTATCGCAGCGTTCAACGCCAGCATGTTGGTCTGCTCCGAGATGTTGGTAATGACATCAACGATAAGTCCTATCTGCATGGACCTTTCCCCCAACCCCCGCATGATGCCTGTCACATCGTCCATGGCGTGTTGCATCTCATGCATCTTAGTCGCGGCTTCCTCCGCGTTCCTTGAACCGGCGCGGGCGATTTCGTTCGCTTCCCGCGCGGTCTCAGACGACGCCCTTGCCTGCTCCTCCACGCTGCTTGCCATCCTGGCGATCTCGTTCACCACTTCAGAGGTTTCCTCAACCGCACGCGCCTGGGATTCGGCGCCCTTTGATATCTGCTCTACGGTTGACGAAACCTCCTGGGTGGAGGCCATCACCTCTTCGGAAGACGCCGCCAGTTCCTCGGCGGTTGAACTTGCCCTGGCTGATGAGTCGTGCAGCTGCTCTATTATTCGCTTCAGTCCATCCGCCATCGCGTTCTGCGCTTCCGCGAGTCTGCCTATCATGCCCGATGATTCCGTGTCGAGATGCCCCGTCAGGTCACCCTCGGCGACGGCATGGCAGAACTCGATCACCGGGTCCAGCGATCGCTTCATGGCATACAGGGTTGCCCAGGCTAACACGATTAACCCAGCGAACTCCACCAGGCCGACCAGCCCTGTTATCAGTAGAACCATTCGAACGGACAGATCGGTGAGCAGCAGTAGCAGCAGGAGCACTACGGCCAGTACCGTGATACCGCAAACCCCCGAATACAACCATGTTTTCGCCTTGATGCTCACGCCGCGTTTCAAGATGGGACCATCCTTGGACTGTTATCCACCGAGGCCTCGTATCTTCTCCGCGACCTCGACTCCAGTCTCTTTCCCGGAGAAAAATGAAACCGATTTCTCGATATGTACCGCCAACTCCGGTAACTGCGCCGCGATCAGATCATCCGGTGTTGTTCCGATTATCTCGCAGTTTTTCTTTACCGTAGCCTTCGCTATGAACTCACCTACCGCGGAGGACAACGCTTTCTCCACCCGCTGGGCCAGAGGATTGGCCAATTCAAGCCTCCCATATCACATTCCATCCAGATAATACCCCCGGGTTGCCACAGCCCAATTCGCCGAAAACAAGGTTATCAATACGCAGGTAAAAGTGCAACACGACCCGGTCTCTGAATCAGTCGTTGGACCTGGATTTCCACTCCCGGAACTCCTCGGGTGTAAGAAGCACCTTCCTGGGCTTGCTTCCCTGGTGCGGGCCAACTATGCCCAGTTCCGACATCTCCACAATAATCCGTCGGGCCCGCGCGTACCCTACCTTTAGAGTAGTCTGCAACATCGAGGCGGAGGCCTCGCCGGCCAGCACCACAAACTCGGCGGCCTCGTCCAGCAGGGGGTCCCTGTCCTCTAACTTGTCCCTGGTGGATATCTTGACCCCGTCCAGATCTATTGACACTCCATCGCCGGCCTTCTGCTGCTTGATATACCCCGTCAGGAACTCGATCTCTTTCTGCTGTACCAGGGCCCCCTGCACTCGCTCCGGTTGCGGGATGTTCCCCGGATCCAGAAGCATGTCCCCCTTGCCCAGCAGCTTCTCCGCGCCCTTGGTTCCAAGTATTGTCCTGGAATCCACGTTGCTTGCAACCTGAAAGGCTATCCTGGCGGTGATGTTATTCTTGATAACGCCGGTTATCACGTCCACGGATGGCCTCTGGGTGGCTATAATCATGTGTATACCCACAGCCCGCGCCTTGGCGGTCAGCCGGCTTATGGAGCTCTCGACCTCCCTGCGGGCCACTATCATGAGATCTCCCAACTCGTCGATTACTATCACGATCTTGGGAAGCTTCTCCAGCTCATCGTCCTTTATCGCGATGGCGTTGTAATCGTCGATATGCACGACCTTCTGCTTTTGCAGTAACCGGTAACGCCTGTCCATCTCGTTCACCGCCCAGAGAAGCGCCTTGGCGGCGAACTCAGGCTCGTTGATGACGTCGCACAGGAGGTGTGGGAGCCCGTCATACCAGGTGAACTCCACAAACTTGGGATCAATCATTATCAGCTTGACCTCGTCGGGGCGGTTCCTGAACAGAAGGCAGCAGATCAGGCTGTTTATGCAGCACGATTTCCCGGCCCCGGTCGAACCAGCCAGCATCAGGTGCGGAAGCTGGGCCAGGTCCAGGACCACCAGTTCTCCGGACATGCCCCTACCCACCGCCATCGTCAACTGGTTATGTGGCTTCACCGGCTCAAGGGTCTGCATGACATCACCCAGTAACACCGTGTCCCTCATGTTGTTAGGGACCTCTATGCCTATCGCCTGCCGGCCCGGTATTGGAGAGTATATCCGGATGTCCGGGGAGCCAAGCGCGTAGGCGATGTCCTGCTCCAACTCGGTGACCCTCTTTACCTTCTCGCCGGTTCCCACCTCCACCTCGAACAGTGATACGGTGGGGCCCTTGGAAACCTTCACTACCCTGGCGTCGACGCCCATGCTTTGCAACGTGTGCTCGATGGCTTTCTTTCTCTCCTCGTTGCTCTGCTTGGAAAATGCTTTGTCGTGGCCCTTTGTCAGAATCGATATCGGTGGCAACTTGTACTTTCCGGACTTCGGCTTCGCGATCTTCATCGGCAGTTGACCGCTGGGTTCCTCTTGTAATTCCCTGGTCGGAATCGGCTTTGACGGGTACACCTTGACGTCCTGCGACTTGCCTTTCCGCCGTTCGGCGGCGGGCTTTGGGCCCTGTACTGTTTTCTCGGGAGCGGCCTGTTCCGTCTCCCCTGCCCTCTTCTTAACAAGCGACCGCCATCCCGCCGATATCTGCTCCTCGAAGGCAATCACGATGCCCGAAATCAGGGCCGCCACTACGAATATGTAGGCGCCTATCGTCCCCACGAGGTTAACCAGCGGCCAGGCGATCACCGCGCCGACAACCCCGCCTCCGCTCATCAGTTCATTACTCTCGAACATGACCGACGGGTCGGTAGTTATATGCAGCAGCGCCAGCACCGACACGAACATGATCGCCGTTCCCACCGCCAGCAACCACACCCGCACCTCCGGCTTCTTGAAGGCCATCACCGCGCCCGCGAGAAAGGCGAACGGAACCACGTACCTCCCCAGGCCCAGCGTCCACGCCATAGCGTCACGTACGCCGCCGCCTACTATCCCCGCGCTTGCGGACGCGAACACGCACAGGAACGTGAACACCGCCAGCGCGGCAAACGATACCCCATATATAGCCCTGATACGGCCGGGTGTCAGCCGCCTTCCGGCCTCCTCCCTATCGCCCTTTTTCTTCTCCTTGCCGCTGGACGCTTTCTCTTTCTTTCCGCCGGCTTTCTTCCTCGTGCCCCCGGCCTTGCCCTTCTTTCCGCTTTTAGCCACTGTGTCCTTTCAACTGGCGATAAAAGTACTCATTATTAGTATTCTTGCCTAAGAAATCCGCTCCTTCACGATCATCGCTAACTTGTGGGGTCTGTGCCTTTAAGCGATGGCCGATAGTAAACGTTACGGCCAGAAGGCCTGACCCCCCACGTTACACAAGCGGCTGTCAGACAAGGTACGCTATCCTCGGGCATGTGACGTTCAAAACTTTGCTTGAATCCATGCCCCACAATGCATATGCCCAGGGGCGGGACCCTTCCCTCTCCAAGCAAGCGGCGGAACCGATGCCGGCAAGATGCCGGCGCTACAAGGGAAACACTATGCAACAGCCCAGGGGCGAGAATGACGCACTGGTGACAGGCACCAGTGCGTCATTTTTATATGGAGAGTGCTTCTTCCAGGCCTACGGTGAGGCCGGGGAGTGAGCCGACCGCTTTTATCGCCATGACCACGCCCGGCATGAAGCACGAACGGTCGGTGGTGTCGTGCCTTATCGAGAGCGTTTGCCCCTGTGAGCCGAACAGTACCTCCTGGTGGGCGACCAGTCCATCCAGGCGCACGCTGTGGATGTTCACCGGGCCGATTCCACCGCCGCGAGCGCCCTGGACGCCCTTTTCATGCACAGTCGGCACAGGTGTATCCTTCATTACCTCGGCAACCCTCATCGCGGTCGCTATCGCGGTGCCGCTGGGCGCGTCCAGCTTTCCACGGTGGTGCAGTTCGATGATCTCGCACTCATCGAAGACCTTCGCCGCCATCTCGGCGAACTTCATCATCAGTACCGCCCCCAGAGCGAAGTTGGGTACCACGATCACGTTGGAGTCACCGGAATCGGACCGGGCGGCGATCTCCCCCAACTCATCCACGCTCATCCCGGTGGTACCCACGACGGCGTGAACACCGTTGTCCAGGGCCCAGGTGATATTGGCAACAGCCGCTTCGGCATTGGTGAAATCCACCAGTACATCGACTGAATCGGCCTCCAGGAGGTCAATGCCCTCCAGCACCTCCAGGCCGTGCACCCCGGCTCCCACGGCGGAGGCATCCACCGCGCCCGTGAGGCGCAACTCGGGGTCGGCGACCACCGCCCCGCAGACCGGGATACCCATCTTTCCCAGTGCGCCGGCAACCACGACTCTTATCATGTGAACCTCCAGGTTATATTCTGCCCGACATGCTGAGTTCATCGTCGGCGAACGGACCTACTACCGCCAGGCTGGCCCCTGCGGCCCCCCAGGTTTCCTGGAAAACCCTGTGCAGGTCATCCAGGGTAACTGCTTTTATCCGCTCGATTGTCTGGTCGACCGTCAGGTGCTCCCCGTCGGCAAGCTCTATCCTGCCCATCCTGTTCATCCTGCTGGCGGAGTACTCCATGCTTATCGTCAGGGAACCCCTTATGTGCTTCCCGGCCCGCTCTAACTCCTCACCGGTAAAGCCATTGTCACGGACCTTGACCAGCTCATCCTCAATCAGCCGTATGACGTCCTGCGCCTGCTCCGGTTGGGTACCACAGTAAATCCCTACCATGCCCATCCCCAGGAACAACCCGCTGTAGGAGTAGATGGAGTACGCAAGCCCCCTCTCCTCCCTGATCCTCTGGAACAACCTTGAACTCATGCTGCCACCGATTATACTGTCCATCACCGCCAGCGTGAACCGGTCGGGGTGCCTCCTCGAAAGGCCCCTGGACCCGATAGCTATGTGGGCCTGTTCAGTTTCCTTCCAGGTAATCTTCCGGCCGGCAGACGAAACTGAAACCGACTTGTCCCTGACCATCGGCTCCCCCCGGTCAAGCCCATCCATATGCCCCAGGACCAGTTCGCAAATCATCTGGTGGTCCACAGCCCCCACCACCGCCACGACTATCCTCGATCCTACATACCGCTCCCTGTGAAAATCTGACATCGACGCCGGTCCAACCTCCTTTATGACATCGACGTCACCAAGCACGCTGTGTCCGATGGGGTGGTCCCCCCATAACACGTCGTCAAGGAAGTCATGGACCATCTCGTCGGGGGAATCAGCGTGCATGTTGATCTCTTCGAGCACCACCTGCCGCTCGGAGTCTAGATCGTCAGAATCCAGCAGGGGATGCTGAATCATGTCGCCCAGGATCTCCATTGCCCGGGGAATGAACTCGTCCAGGGCCTGCGTATGCACCGCGGTGCCCTCCCGCCCGGTGAAGGCGTTGATATCGGCCCCCATGTTGTCAAACGCCTCCGCGATGCCCCGGGCCCTTATCCTGCTTGTCCCCTTGAAAAGCATATGCTCCAGGAAATGAGAGAGCCCATACTGCCTCTTGCTCTCATCCCTGGAGCCGTTATTGACCCATATTCCCAGCGAAACCGACCGGACCCCCGGCACGCGCTCGGTCAGAACGCGCACCTTCGAGTCCAGCTCCGTCTTCTTTAATCCAATCTCCCGCATATATGAATATTGGTTGGATTAGTTGACGTCCGGGTTGAGATCGATCGCCCTGAGGTTTATGCGTCCCATATTGTCAATTGCCTCTATCTCGACCTCGACAATGTCGCCCACGTTGACGACGTCCTCCACGCGGTCCACCCTTCCCTTGGACAACTTGGAGATATGTATCAGCCCGTCCTTGCCCGGGACCAGTTGGACGAAGGCACCGAAGTTCATTATCTTCACTACCTTCCCCTTGAACCTCTCTCCGACCTCCGGATCCTTGGTGATCAACTCAATATCGCGCCTTGCTTTCTCGACGTTCTCCCGATTCCTGCCGAACACGAACACCCGGCCGTCGTCCTCGACATCAATATCGACCTCGTAACGCTCTATCATTCCCCTGATGTTCTTGCCCCCGGGGCCTATGACTTCCCCGATCTTTTTCACCGGTATCTTAATCTGCACCATGCTGGGCGCGTTGGGAGAAACCTCCCGACGGGGCTCACTTATCGCCTCGGTCATCGCCTTGACGATAAACGACCTTCCCTGTCGCGCCTGCTCCAGCGCCGCTTCCATTATCCGGGGGGACAGGCCAAGGCACTTTATGTCCATCTGCAAAGCGGTCACCCCCGCGCTGGTTCCGGCCACCTTGAAATCCATATCGCCTATCGCGTCCTCCAGTCCCTGTATGTCACTCAATATCGCGGACCGGTCACCTTCCAGAATCAACCCCATCGCTATACCGCCTACCGACGACTTGTTTTTCAGTGGAACACCCGCATCCATCAATGCCATGCTGCTCGCGCACAGGCTGGCCATAGACGTTGACCCGTTAGACTCCAACACCTCTGACACAAGCCTTATGGTATATGGGAACTCCTCAGCATCGGGAATCAACGGCAGCAATGCCCTCTCCACCAGCGCCCCGTGCCCTATCTCTCTCCTCTTCGGACCCCTCATCGGGCGGGCTTCGCCGCTGGAGAACGGCGGAAAGTTGTAATGGTGTAAGAAGCTCTTGTAATCCTCAGTCCCCAGGTCGTCCAGTATCTGCTTCTCGCCATAGGCGCCGAGCGTGGCGATCGACAGCACCTGGGTCTGCCCCCTGGTGAACAGCGCGGATCCGTGGGTCTTTGAAAGCAGTCCAACCTCACATGTGAGCTTGCGTATCTGGAACGGCTTCCTGCCATCGGGCCTGAGCTCTTCGTCCAGAATCAGCTCCCTGAGCAGCTTTCGCTCCACTCCTTGCATGATCTCCTTGATTCTTCTCTCCTGGCCGGGAAACCGCTCGCTGAAAGGTACGGCAAGCGATTTTCGGGCGTCCTTGCGAATAAGAGACGCTTGGTACTTGGAAAGCTCGGGATCGGAGGCCTTCCGAATCGCCTGCTTCATCTCGTCCCTCACCTCGGGGACTATCTCGATCTCAAGCATATCGGACAAAACCCTCTCTCCGACCGCACGTGTAAGGACCAGTACCACCTTGCGATAGGAGTCGTCAAACTCCACGGCCGCCTCGGCGGCGACTTTCTCGAACGCCTCCCTGCCCTTATCGATCGCGGCTTCGTCACCGCTCTTATATGACTCAATCAGGTTCGATGCCACCCGGCCATACTTCTCCTCCAGGCCGGCGGTTATCCCATCAATCAACTCGCTCTTGGGTTTCTCACCACTCTGACGCCTTACCTCGACGTCCAGCTCCTCTATCTTTCCGATTATCTTCTTGATGGCCTCGTGCCCCACGGATAACGCCTCGACTATTTGCGACTCGGGGATTTCCATCGCCCCGGCCTCGACCATCAAGATCGCTTCCTTGTTGCCGGCTACCACCATGTTCAACGAAGAAAGTTTAATCTGCTCGTATGTGGGATCTATCACCCACCTGTCATCCACGCGGCCTACCCTCACCCCCGCCACCGGTCCTTGAAACGGGATGTTCGATATTTCCAGCGCCGCCGCGACGCCTATCATCCCCAGCATGTCGGGAGGGTTTTCCAGGTCTGCGGAAAGAACGGTAAGAACCACCTGCGTTTCATTCCTGAACCTCTTGTCGAAGTTAGGTCGAATAGTCCGGTCGATAAGGCGGCAGGTCAACGTCGCTGTTTCAGTTGGACGCCCCTCCCTCTTAAAGAAGCTGCCCGGTATCTTCCCGGCAGCGTACAGTTTCTCCTCCACATCGACGGTAAGCGGCAGGAAATCGATCGGCCGTACGTCGTCGCTCACCACCGCGGTTACCAGCACCGAGGTGCCCTCGCAGCTTACCACCACGGCGCCGTCCGCCTGCTTGGCCATCTTGCCCGTTTCCAACTTTATCTTCTTTCCGTCAATCTCCATCTCTGTGATCAATATCCTCATAAAAAAATGAGCCTCCTTAGCCCTTGCTTCCAAACCATTAGATCCCGGACCGGCTTCGCTCCCGCGTGCCTGATCCGAGCCGGTACCCGGTTGGGCCTTACCTTCTCAGTCCGAGTTCCTTGATAAGAGCCCGATACCTCTCGACATCTTCTTTCTTTAAGTAATCCAGCAACCTCCTTCTCTGCCCGACCTTCATCAGCAAACCCCTGCGTGTGTGATGGTCTTTCTTGTGCTCCTTAAGGTGTTCGGTCAATTCATCTATCTTTTTAGTCAGTAACGCAACCTGAACTTCGGGGGAACCGGTGTCTGACTCATGCACACTGAACTTGTTGACTATTTCTTTTTTCTCATCTCGTGTTGTCATTTACTCTCCACTTGAATCGTTTCCGCGAAATACTATCATATCTTATACACCAAACACATCTTACCGGCAAAGTCAAAGAAGCGATCTTGCCGCCTCCACGTCCTTCTCGATCTGCCGTGCCAACTCCTTCTCGCCCTTAAAGGCGATCTCGGGCCTCAATCGGTGATGGAACTCCACCTCAAGCGATTCTCCGTAGATATCGCCATCAAAATCAATCATGAACACCTCCAGCGCGACCTCCTCGTCACCGAATGTCGGGTTGCTCCCGATATTGATCGCGCACCGGTACCCGTTCTCGCCCAGAATCGCCATTCCGGCATAGACCCCATCAGCAGGCACGCAAAAGTCGCGCACCAGAGACAGGTTCGCGGTGGGAAATCCCATTCTCTTGCCTCGGTCGTGCCCCCTTACGACCCTGCCGGTCACGGTATACGGCCTGCCCAGGCCCCGGGTAACCTCGCCGGCCCGCCCTTCACCGATAAGTCTCCTTATTAACGTGCTGGAGAGGGTTTCGCCACCCACCGAGATCAGCGGCACCACATCCACCTGAAATCCCAGTACCTCTCCCTGGCGAGCGAGCAGTGCGACATCACCCTTCCCCCCGGAACCAAAGTGGAAGTTCTCTCCCACGCAGACCTCCCTGGCTCCAAGGTGTCCCTCCAGTATCAACCGGCAGAACCGGTCCGGCCCCAGGGACGCGAACCGACTGTTGAACCTTACCGATATCGTGAAATCAACACCAAGCTCCTCGAGTATCGTGATCTTCCTCCGCGGGGCGGTGATAACGCAAGGAAACTCCCCGCTTACGACCTCCCGGGGGTTCCGCTCGAACGTAAGCACCACCGATGGTATCCCGCGGCGGCGCGCCTCACGAACACACTCCGATATTATCTCCTGGTGCCCGCGATGGACACCATCGAAAACCCCTATTGTCACTGTTGACTCACTACCATGGCCCTTGAAGTCATCGGTTTTCTCAAGAAGCTCCATTATTCTCGCTCTTCGAGTGTCACCGGTCGGATTACCCTGACCGCTCTCCCGACAGTACCATCCCCGTCACTTTCCCTGGGTGGGCCGTACAGCGCCAACAACTGTCCCCGCCGGTCGAGCACGCGAAACACCTCGCCTTTCTCTACTTCCCCTCCACTCTCGTTGATCCATCGGGCGAGCAACTGCTTCCCCGCGCCCACGCCTGACATCCCCTCTTTGTTGACCACAACCGTCGGGAACCAGGCCGTTGCGTCCTCCAGAGACGTGATGAATTCCGCTATCTCCTCCGGTTCCGCCGATGAAAGGCGATCCAGCGTGGGGGCACCTTCAATACCAAACCGGCCGGACCTGGTCCTCCTGAGTTCCTCCACGCACGCACCACAACCCAGCTTCCCGCCTATCTCGTGGACCAGGCTCCTGATATACGTCCCCGGCCCGCAAACCACCTTGAGGCCGGCCCGCAGCTCACTCCCGTCCCTGACCAGCGAAACAAGCTCGATGGACTTCACCTCAACCAACCGGGGCTCCACCTCAACCTTGATGCCGCTCCTCGCATAACGGTGCAGCGGCTTCCCCTTGTGCTTTACCGCCGAGTACATCGGCGGCTTCTGAAGGATGTGTCCCAGCAAACAGTCGAACGACGCCTCGGTCTCCTCCCGTGACAGGCCGGTGGTATCGCCCCGCGCGGTTATCTCCCCGTCGGTGTCATAAGTTTCTGTTTCTACTCCCATGAGAGCCGATACCAGGTACTCCTTCCCGCCACCGGCCAGGTACCCCGACAGCAACGTTCCCCTGCCCAGACAGACCACCAGGACCCCGGTGGATATCGGATCCAGGGTGCCGGCGTGCCCGGCCTTACCCGCCCCGGCTACCCTCCTGACTGCTTCCGCCACCTGCCTTGACGTGGGTCCGCGCGGCTTGTCAACTACCAGAATCGCGTCAGGGGGCAACTATCTCTCCTTTAAGCTCCTGAAGCGCTTCCTCGAAGCTGCCCTTCTCGGACGTATACCCGGCGGCCACCCGGTGTCCTCCTCCTCCGAGACTCCTGGCCACGGTCCCTATGTCGGTGTCGGCCCGGGAGCGAAGGCTGACCCTTATCCTCCCGTCATCCTGCTCCTTGAACAGCGCGGCTATCCTGTGCCCCCTGAGTGTCCTCAAAGAATCGATCAGGTCCTCCGTCTCGTTCATCTCAACTCCGAAGCGCCTGAGTTCTTCCTGCGGCATGAACACGTGGACAAGGCCCGTTTCGGGCTCGAACACGGCCCGGGAAACCATCTCACCGGTAAGCCGCATGTACGATAGCGTATCACCCTGGAAAATCTCCTCGTAAAGCCGATTTGGCTCCGCCCCCATCTCGACCAGTTCCGAGGCGATACGGAATGTCTCCGCGGATGTATTGCTGAACTGAAACCTCCCCGTATCCGTCACCAGCCCGGTGTACAAACAAACCGCAATATCCCTGTCCAGCTCCAGGCCGAGATCATCGGCTTCCTCATATAGTATCTCCGTGGTCGCCGATGCGGCCGCGTCTACCAGGTTCACCGTGCCGAACAGTGAGTTGTCCGGATGGTGATCGATATTTATGATATTGTCCACCTTCAGCACGGCGTCCTCCAGTTCGCCCAGCCGGCCCGCGTTAGCACAATCGACCGCTATCACCAGGCCTTGGGGCCGCAGGTCTGCGGGGCTTATCAGCAGCTCCTTGCCTGGTAAGAACTCGTACTTGAGGGGCAGTTCGACTGGATCCGGCCAGGAGGCCTTGACGTTCAGCCCTGCTCCTCTCAACATCAACCCGAGACCCAGCACGGAACCGAACGCGTCGCCGTCCGGGTTCTGGTGGCTGAGGACCACCACGGAGTCACTCTCCTCGATGAGTCTATTGGCCCTGCCTACCTCACCCCTATTGATCCCCATCGCCGCGCTCCTCGTCCTGGGCCGCCTGTCGCAGTAACCTCTCCAGTTCAAGCGCTTCCTGGGCTATCCGCTCGTGACGGAAATCAATCTCCGGCAGGTACTTGAGCCGCAGGTGTTCCCCGAGGCGGGCCCTGAGGTATCCGCGCGCGCTCTCCAGGCCCTCCAGCGACTGCCGTACCTCATTATCGCTCCCCATTATGCTGATGTATACCCTGGCGTGACGCAGGTCTCGAGTGAGCTTCACCCTGGTTATGGTTACAAATCCAACGCGCGGGTCCTTGATCTCCCGCTGCAGTATCTCCGAGAGTTCTTCCTTGCACGCCTCTTCCACCCGGTCCACTCGACGAGACATCACCGTGTCTCCATGATATCTTCCGGACTGAGTATCCAATGCTGGATTTCCAGGATGTCCACTCCGGTGCCCTCGAGCATCTCTACCGATTTCGAGAGCATGCGATCCACTACTTGGTGTGACGAGGATAAACACACATACGCCAGATCGCCACTCTTCGGGTACTCACCGGGCCCTATCTCCGAGGCGCAGCCAAGGTTTCCCCGCCCCAATCGGTCCACCAGGCTCTTTATCACTCTTCGCTTGTCCTTAAGTGACATGCAGTTCCTCAAATCCAGGCGGTACCTTCCTATTCCCACGAAGAATTTCACGAATTCCTCCACTGCTCCAGTGGTTATTCGCTCGGGCGGGCTCTAACGGGGTACCTCTCGCATCTCGTACACCTCCAGGATATCGCCTTCCTTCAGGTCCTGGAAGTCCTGTATCCCAATACCGCACTCGTATCCCATGGCGACCGACTTGACGTCGTCCTTGAACCGCCTGAGGGACGATACTTTGCTGTCGTAGACAACAGTATCGTCGCGGACCACCCTCACCCTATTGTTCCTGCTAATCTCGCCCTCGACTATGTATGAGCCCGCGATAACTCCCATCCCCGGCACGCGGAACGTCGTCTTGACCTCGGCCCTCGCGAGCTCCTCTTCCTCATATACAGGCTCGAGCATCCCGATAAGCGCGTCCTGTACGTCATCAGTCAGGTCGTATATGACCTGGTAGGTCCTTATCTCGACGTTCTCCAGTTCCGCCGCCCGGGATGCCTTGGGTTCCGGCCTTACGTGAAAGCCCATCACTATAGCCTCACTCGCGGAAGCGAGCATTATGTCCGTCTCGCTGATTCCTCCCACACCACTGTGGATTACATCGAGCTTGACATCGTCGGTGGATAGTCTCTCAAGCGAATCGAGTATCGCTTCCAGGGAGCCCTGGGTGTCTGTTTTCATCACCAGCTTCAAACGCGATATCTCACCTTCCCTGATGCGATCAAGAAAGTTCTCGAGGGAAACCTCGCGATTCACCCCTGGCTCCTGCCGCTTTTTCTCCGCCCTTTGTCTGTCGGCCATCTGCCGCGCCATCTTCTCACTGTCGACAACCCTGAATTCGTCACCTGCTATGGGAGGATTCGAAAGCCCAAGGACCTCAACCGGTGTCGCGGGCCCCGCGCTCTTGACGGGCTGCGCCCGGTCGTCGAACATCGCCCTTATCTTCCCCCATTCCGTTCCCGCGACTACAACGTCCCCGATGCGCGCTGTGCCCCGTTGTACGAGGAACGTGGAAACCGCTCCCCGCGCTTTGTCGAGCCCGGCCTCCACCACGACACCGCTTGCCGGAGCGTTCGTGTTTGCCTTTAGTTCGTGCATCTCGGAGATCAACAAGATCATCTCCAGGAGGTGATCGATATTGTCGCCTTCCTTGGCGGAAACGTCGGTGAACACATGTTCACCGCCCCACTCCTCGGGAAGCAATCCCCTTTCGGACAGCTGTTGCCTCACCCTGTGGGGATCGGCATCCGGCTTGTCTATCTTGTTCACAACAACTATCACCGGCACGTCCGCCTCATTGGCGTGGTCGAGAGCCTCCAGGGTCTGCGGCATTACACCGTCATCCGCCGCTACCACCAGTATCGCTATGTCTGTTATTCCCGCACCACGGGCTCTCATGGCGGTGAACGACTCGTGCCCGGGCGTATCAATGAATGTAATGATCTTTCCGTTGAACTCAATCTGGTAGGCGCCTATGTGCTGGGTGATCCCCCCCACCTCGGACCCCACCACATCGCTCTTTCGTATGGCGTCAAGCAGTAGTGTTTTTCCGTGGTCCACGTGGCCCATTACCGTGACTACCGGTGGCTTATCTACCAGGTCCTCGGGGTCGTCGACTATCTCCTCGAATTCAGCCAACCGGGGGGCCTTTATCTTTATCTCGACCCCAATACTCTCGGAGAGGAGCTTCAAGGCATCGTTCGGTATCGACTGGTTCACGGTCAGCGTCTCTCCGAAATCCACCAACCTCTTGAGTACATCAGACGGGGTCAGGCCCGCCATCTGAGCGAACTCCTTCACTGTTACTCCGCAAGGCACGCGCAGGTGTTTCCTGGCCTTTGTGCTGGGGGGGCCCTTCGCCCTGGACGGCGCCCTCCTCCCTCGAGGTACGAACCGATAAACACCCTTCCTTCTTCCCGAGGGTCGGGCGGCCCTGGCCTTCTTATCGGGGGGGGCTACTCGCAGTTTCTTCTGCTCCGTTTTCTCGGGTACCCGTGCCTCTTTCACCTTCGGCCTGACCGGCGCTTTCTTTGTCTCTACCGCCGATGCAGCCCTTTCAGGCTTTCCTGTCTCAATCCTGGCCTTTGCGGGCACCTTCTTGACAGGCGCCTTCTCCCCTGACTCCTCTGCCGGTGCTGGGAGGGGGCCGGCGACCGCCTTCTTTGCAGGCTCTTTCTTCCGGGCAGGCTTCGTTGCCTTTTTTGCGGCGGGCTTCTTCTTGGCCGGTTTCTTCCCGGCCGGCTTCTTCCCGGCCGGCTTCTTTTCCTTTTTTGCAGCGGGCTTTTTCGCAGCGGGTTTCTTCCCGGCGGGCTTCTTCCTGGCCGGCTTCTTTTCCTTTTTTGCGGCGGGCTTCTTCCCGGCCGGCTTCTTTTCCTTTTTTGCGGCGGGCTTCTTCTTGGCGAGCTTCTTCTTCGGCTTCGGCTTCACGATTTTGAGGGGTTCCATGCCGAATGACACCCTTACCCTGTTTGAATCCTCGGGAGTTACAGACGAGAGGTTGGTCTTGGCCTCTATTCCGAGTTTGCGAAGCCTGTCAGAAACCTCACGGTTTGATTTCCGTAGTTCGGTTGCCAGTTGGTGAACCCTTATATTACCCAATCTGTCCTCGTTGGCTCCCTATTAACTGCCCAAGCTCCTCAAAGACCGCATCCGAGACATGGACCTTCAATCCCCGGCGCAAGCCTCCCTTATCACGCGCTGTCCCCAGGCATGCCCGCCTGGGGCATATATATGCACCTCGTCCCGGAGTACTCATCTTACCGGTTACATGCACGTTTCCGTTTCTGTCGGCGGCGACCCTTATCATTTCACTCCTGGGCCTTCTGGCGCCACACCCGGCGCACGTCCTCACCGGAACCGCCAACGTCACCCGCCTTCCTCCGAACTGTCGACGCTATCAGCTGCGTCCGGCTCCTCCACCTCAGGACCTTCGCCCGGGACCCCTTCTTCAGTTCCGGCTTCAACCATTTGGGACTCTCCCGGCTCCTCATCGTTCACCGCTTCCGTCACGGAGCCTTCCGGCTCGCCGACATCAGCCTCGGATTTCTCTGTCGCCCGCGGCTCCGAATCCTTCGCCGATTCCTCGCCGGGAACCTCCGTTTCGTCGTCCACGTCCTCGACCGGAGAGAATACCTCTACCTGTGCCGACCCTTGCTCGAGCAAATCGGCAAGCTTCTGGTGCGCCGGTATTCCGCAGAAATCGGAGCCCGGCAGCGCCTTGTTCCTGCACCTCCGTTCCGAAGCGGTTATCGCTCGGCATTGCCGCTCTTCATCTTCAGCCACCTCACCTTGAAGCTCACGTTCGGCCCTCCGCGCCGCGGCCTCCGTCGCCTGCGACTCGCTCAGGATGTCTATCCGCCACCCGGTCATCTTCGCGGCCAGCCTGGCGTTCTGCCCCTCTTTTCCAATCGCCAGGGAGAGCTGGTTATCGGGCACTACGACCTCGGCCGTTTCGCTTGCCGGATCGATCAGTACCTCCTTCACCTTGGCCGGGCTTATGGCGTTTGCGATGAACTCGGCGGGATCCTCTTTCCACTCCACGATGTCGACTTTCTCTCCCCTGAGCTCACTTACTATCATGCGCACCCTGGACCCCTTGGCGCCCACGCAGGCGCCTACCGGGTCCACATTGGTATCATTAGACTCAACCGCCACCTTGGACCGCTGTCCGGCCTCTCTGGCAATCGCCTTGATCTCTACCAGGCCGTCAAAAATCTCCGGGACCTCCAGCTCGAAAAGCCTCTTTAACAGGCCGGGATGAGTTCGCGATACCATGATCTGGGGACCCTTGTTCGTCCTGCGGACATCCACTATGTACGTCTTCAACCGGGCTCCGTGTTCGTACCTCTCTCCACGCACCTGTTCGCTCGGTGGGAGCAGGGCCTCTACTTTACCCAGGTCTATCAACGTGTAACGGTGGTCACTCTGCTGTACTATGCCGGTTACAATATCGCCCTCGCGATCCTGGTACTCGTCGAACATCAACTCTCTCTCGGCTTCCCGGATACGTTGGACTATCACCTGCTTGGCGGTCTGAGCAGCTATCCTCCCGAAGTTAGCCGGCGTGACCTCCACTTCCTCGATCTCGCCGGACTCGTTCTCCCTTAGCTCGATGACCTTCATCTGCCCGGTTTCACTGTCTATATCCACCCGGGCTTCGACCTCCACTCCATAATTTTTCATATAGGCGGAAAGCAGCGCTTCACTGAGCGCGTCCAGGACCGTATCAAACGCCAGTCCCTTTTCCATCTCAATTCGCTTTAATGCCTGGATCAGTTCTGAATCCATCGATCAACACATCCTCTTCTACCGCCTACCATGGAAGTTCCGGGTCAAGCGTTGCCATCGAAACACTCTCGTACTTGAGTTCCAACAGCTCGTTCCCCAGTTCCAGCGCAAACGAGACCTCCCCTGAATCCATCAGGACCCCGGAGTAACTTCTACTTCCCTCAAACGGCTGGAATAACTTCACCTTGATTCTCTTCCCGCTGCTCGCGGAAAAGTCCTCCGGCCTCTTCAGACGCCTGTTTACTCCAGGGCTCATAACCTCCAGCACGTAAGGTCCTTTCACGACATCCTCCCGCTCCAGCACCTTACCGATAAGACCGCTTGTAATCGCGCAATCATCAACTGTGACCCCATCTTCACGGTCTATCAGTATTCTTATGAACAGCCGCCCTCCTTCCCGCGTGGCTTCTACGTCAACCGGCTCAAACCCCAGCCCTCGTATAACCCCCCGGGTTGCTTCAAACACATTTTCTCGAACTTCACACTCCAACTCTTTCCCCTAAGTAAACAAAGAGTGGGCGCTTGCCCACTCATCTCTCGAGCACTCTTCTAAAGTCAAATTGAGTTTATCACACCCCTATGGGGCGCGCAACTTGAAAACGCGTTCCCGCAACCGCTACGTGGGGTTCAGTTGCCAGACCAGAAGCAGTGTGGTGATGGCGAAAACGACACCTAGCCCTATGGTAATACGGTCGAGGTTCTTCTCTACAATCTGGGACCCGGAGAACGTTGATGGACTTGCCCCGCCCAGCGCGCTTGATAGTCCCCCGCCTCTGCCCGAGTGCAGCAGTACCGATATTATCAACCCCATCGATACACCTACGTGCACACACAGCACTACTATCGTAAAAGCTCTCATCTACCGTCTCCTCCGAAACCAATTGGAATCAATCTCTAGTGTCCCGTCTCACAAATACAATGGCATTCGAACGCCGCTGCATCCACTCCTGCTGCGTTCCGCTCCCTGCGACGTACTCAGTGAGTACGCTAGGTACCCCGCTACATAGATACGCTGGCATTCGAACGCCGCTGCATCCACTCCGGCTGCGTTCCGCTCTCTCGACGTACTCCAGGAGTACGACTCGGTCGCGCGCCTTGCCGGCGCGGCGCACCGACGCTCTCGGTGCTTCACCGTATTTATGAGACGGAACAACAGTAATTGTAGGGTCATCTCATTCTTATTGCAACGGGGCCGTGGTCAACCGTTCACCTGTAACACCCGGACCCTGCCTTTTCGCGAGAAGCGACATCAGGAGAACTTCACTATCCGGGCAAAGACGTCGGCCTCCAGACTGGCTCCTCCCACCAGGGCTCCGTCGATATCAGGCATCGACATGATCTCGGAAACGTTATCCGGCTTCACGCTACCGCCGTATTGGATTCGTACCGATTCCGCCGCCTGCTGCCCGAACTGCCCGCTCAATACCGAACGGATCATTCCTGTGACTTCCTGCGCGTCCCCCGCGGTCGCCGCTTTTCCAGTTCCTATAGCCCAAATCGGTTCGTAGGCGACCACAACAGTAGGCACTTCTTCCGGCCCCAACTCGAACAGCCCGCAGTTTACCTGACCGGTAATGATACCCTCAGTTTCCCCGGCCTCCCTCTGCTTCAGCGTTTCCCCAACGCACATTATCGGGACCAGCCCGAAGCTCAGGGCGGACTTTACTTTTCGGTTTACCCCCTGGTCTGTTTCACCGAAGAGTTGCCTGCGCTCCGAGTGCCCGATGATCACGTGCGTTGCTCCGAGGTCCAGCAGCATTGTGGGGGACACCTCCCCGGTGAACGCCCCCGACTCCTTCCAGTGCATGTTCTGAGCGCCCAGGCCGATCCGGATATCACCGCTTCTCATGAACTCTGACACCGCGGGCAGATCGACGCACGGAGGACAAACGACAACCTCCACCGCGTCGTACCCCGAGATATCCGCCCACAGCCGCCTTACCAGCTCGACCGCCTGCCCGGGAAGCACGTTCATCTTCCAGTTTCCCGCGATTATCGGTTTGCGCACGGTCTATCTCCCCTTTCACCGGTTCCTGCTTATTACAACAGCGCGTCCAACGCCGGCAACTCCTTGCCTTCCAGCAACCTCATGGCGGCCCCTCCGCCGGTGGAAACGAAGTCCATCTTCTCCTCAAGCCCGAACTGCCTGAGCGCCGCGTCGGAGTCGCCGCCGCCTACTACGGTGGTCGCGCTCGAGTCCGCGATGCACCCCGCTATGCTCTCGGTGCCGTGAGCAAACGAGGGCCACTCAAAGACACCCATCGGGCCGTTCCAGAATACCGTCCCGGCTTCGTGAATTATCCGGCAGTACTTCTTCACGGTGGCCGGGCCGATATCCAGCCCTATGAAATCCGGGGGTATCGCCTCGGTAGGAACCAGCTTCCTGTTGGCGTCTTTGTCAAAGCGGTCCGCCACGACGAAATCCACCGGAACCATCACCCTGACCCCTTTCTTGCGGGCCTTTTTCATTGACGCTGACACCTGTTCCAACTGGTCTTCCTCGATAACCGACTGCCCTATCCCCAGGCCCATGCTCTTGATGATGGTAAAGCACATCCCGCCGCCGGTGAGGATCGTGTCGGCAATCTCGATGAAGCTATCGATCACCCCTAGCTTGTCCGACACCTTGTTTCCCCCCAACACCACCACGAACGGTCGCGCCGGGTCCTCCAGTATCCCTCCCAGGACCCGCAACTCTTTCTCCATCAGGAACCCCACAGCTGAAGGAAGGTAATCGTTGACCCCTGCCGTCGAGGCGTGGGCTCTATGACTGGTCCCGAAAGCGTCGTTCACGTACATGTCCGCCAGCGAGGCCAACTGCCTGGCGAACTCCGGCATGTTCTCGCGCTCGCCGGCATAGAACCGCAGGTTCTCAAGAAGTATGACCTTGTTCGGATTGTTCTTTATCGCCTCTCTTACGCGAGGGCCTACGCTCTCCTTCAGGGTAAGTACGGGGTAACCCAGGAGTTCCGCCAGGCGTTTCCCCACCGGGTCCATCCGCAGGCTCTCAACCACCTGCCCTTTTGGGCGGCCGAGGTGAGACATCAGGATAGGCCTCGCGCCATGGTCCAGCAGGTACTGGATAGTGGGAAGGGCTCCTCTTATCCTTGTATCGTCGGCGACTTTGCGGTTCTTGTCCAGGGGGACGTTGAAATCCACCCTGACCAGCACCTTCTTGTTGTCAACGTCAAGATCTTCGATGGTTTTCCTTGGAAGACTCATCATCTTCTTAACCACCAACACATCACGAGGAGATGTACCCGATGAGGTCGACGACCCGGTTGGAGTAGCCCCACTCGTTGTCATACCAGGTGAGAACCTTCACCATCTTTCCCAGGGCCATGGTCGCTCCCGCATCAAACACCGACGAGTAGGTACTGCCTACGACGTCTATGCTTACAACAGGATCTTCCGTGTAGGCGAGTATCCCCTTGAACCCTCCCCTGTCGGCCGCGTCACTGATCGCCCTGTTAACCTCCTCCACGGTTGCTTCGCGGTCCAGGATTGCCACTAAATCAACCACCGAACCGTCAAACGTGGGAACCCTCATCGCCATTCCATCCATCTTGCCCTGCATCTCAGGAATAACCAGCCCTGTAGCCCTCGCGGCCCCGGTGGAAGTCGGGATGATAGACATCGCGGCCGCCCGGGACCGGCGCAGGTCCTTATGTGGACCGTCCAGCAGTGCCTGGTCATTGGTGTAGGCGTGAACTGTGGTCATCAAGGCGGATTTAACACCAAAGCTGTCCATGAGCACCTTCACCACCGGAGCCAGTGCGTTTGTCGTGCATGACGCGTTGGATATTATCCTGTCTCGATCCTGGTCTATGGCATCCTCGTTCACCCCCAGTACAACGGTGATGTCAGGATCGGGCGCGGGGGCCGTTATTATGACCTTCCCGGCGCCGGCGGCCAGGTGCCTGGAGGCCTGTTCTTTCTTGCGAAATAGCCCGGTCGCTTCAACCACTACCTCCACGCCATTCTCCTCCCAGGGGAGATCGGCGGGATCCCGCTCGCTCAGCACGTTGATCTCGGTTCCGTCAACCACCAATCTGCCGTTACCGCCGCTCACTTCCCCGCCGTAAGTGCCATGAACCGAGTCGTACTTGAAGAGGTGGGCCAGTGTTTCCGCGTCAGCCAGGTCGTTGACCGCGGCTATCTCTATCCCGGGGTCTGAAATTGCGACTCGGGCAACCAGACGCCCTATCCTTCCAAACCCATTTATTCCGATTCTTACCGCCATCAGCGCCACTCCTTTCACGTCCAACTACTGTATACACAGCTATTATAACTGAAGAAATGCCGCCTGGGTGAGAATCTTATAGGCCGTCTCCGCTGGAAGGAGTGACTCCAGGCGGCGCATTCTGCCCTGTACGCATGGCTTTGAAGCCGGAGGATCGAGCAGTTTACCGAGCTCCGCCAGCGATGCCTGTGGGTAACGCAGGCGCGTCTCGGCCAGTTCCACCAGCACGGGGTCCGCGCCACCCAGGATCCCGAGCGTGATGAGTTCGTTCACCACCTCACGTTGCCGGGTCGATGCCTCTGCAAGCCTCCGGGCGTTGGCCGCGTCACAGTTGACCAGCCTGTTCACGCAGTTCCTGGTACTCCTCATGATACCCTGGCTTTCCCACTGCAAGTGCGCTTGGTGTGCGCCGACTATGGCCAGGAACGCGGATATCGACGTCCTTTTCTTCAGGTAGAGAACCCAATGGCCCCGCCTTGCCCTGATGCCTGGTTCGAGCGATTTTCTGATGAACAGCGCCTCCAGCGACAGTGCGGCGTCTCTAGAGAATACCGATATCTCAAGGTCGGCGGGCTTGTACGACTCGCTTATGTATCCACCTCCCAGGAACGCTCCCCTGAGAGCGGCGGCGGCGCAGCAATCGTTGCGGGTGAGTCTAACCGGCAGTGCGTGTTCCGGAGACAACCTATTGTCAAGAACGCCCAGCTCGTTCAGCACCTGGTGAAACCCCGGCTGTTCCTCGAACTCCAGGCGATAGACGTTCTGGTGTCGCGGGGAACTCCGCTGTATCTTGATCACCGGTGTTTCCACCTCGAACAGGGTGTGAAGCAACGTGTATATCTTCCTGGCCGTATTCACCCCCGCGCTATCCGTTACCAGCACGTGCCTCCCACCGCCCCTTATACTGTAGGTGCCGTCCATGTGAAGCAGGGCGGATAGCTCAGCCAGCTGGCAACACCGGCGGCTCGACCGGTGGTGCGCGATTTCCTCTTTGACCTTCTGTACCGCTGATGTCATCTCTTGCCTATGTCGCGGTGGAAAACCGATACCCGGTTCCCCTTTTCGATAAACCTCCGCGCAAGCTCATCGGCAACTACCACCGAACGATGGCGCCCACCGGTACACCCCACCCCAATGGTCAGGTAAGCCCTCTTCTCGCGCCGATAGCCGGGTGAAACGAGTTCGATCAGTTCGACGAATCCTTCCAGAAACTCCTCGACCTCACCCTGTTTCAGGACGTACTCACATACCGCCGGGTCCAGCCCGTCAAGGTCACGCAATCCCTCCACCCAGTAAGGGTTCGGTATGAAACGTGCATCTATGATGATGTCCGCGTCCCGCGGGTGCCCGTATTTGAAGCCGAACGACACCACCGTCAGGTTGACCGACGGTGTGGTGGACGGCCCGACCAACTCGCCCAGCTTTTCCCGAAGCTGGTAGATGTTCATATGTGAGGTGTCTATTATCAGGTCCGCGCGTTCCCTCAGCGTATCGAGCACCTTTCGTTCCTCTGATATCGTGTCCACCACCCGCAGGTTTTCGCTTTCCATGGGGTGAATGCGCCTGGTCTCTGAGAACCTCCTGACAAGCGTTTCGTCAGACGCGTCCAGAAACAGTATGGTGTTATGGACACCCTTGGCCTCCAGTTCGTCAAGCGCCTTGAACAGGTCTTCAAAAGACTTCCCCGCTCGCACGTCGGTCACCAGCGCGACCCGCTCGAACTTCGCACCAGCCGATCCTATGTCGGCGATCTTCACCAGAAGGGAGGCCGGCAGGTTGTCTATCGCGTAGTAACCGATATCCTCGAGACATTTCAGCGCCTCGGTCTTTCCGGCACCCGACATCCCCGTTATTATTACTATCTCCATTGCCTTCTCCATCCGTTGGGGCCCAACGCCATAACTATATCAGCAGACGACCCCGCACGTTACATAATGCGCCACCGGTGCCTGGCACCACTGCGTCATTATGCACCACCGGTGCCAGGCACCACTGCGTCATTTCTCTCCCTCTCGAGGCTCCGGGCCGCCTCGAACACCGCTTCCGCCACTTTCGCGGGGATGCCCGCCGATTCCAACTCCTCCAGGGACGCCCTGCTCACTTTTCCGGGGGATCCGAAGTGCCTCACCAATCTCTTTTTTCTTGCCGGCCCCACGCCCGCCACCTGGTCCAGCCACGAGTCCGCGGTCGCCTTCTCCATAAGCGACCGGTGGTAGCTCACCGCCACGCGATGCGCCTCGTCTCTTATACGCTGGAGAAGAAAGAGCGCCTCAGACCCCCTGGGAAGCAGCACCGGCTCCGGGCGACCCGGGCGATATACCTCTTCGAACCTCTTGGCAAGGGCGGCGATGTCCACACCCTCGATTCCCAGGTCATCCAGGACTTCCCGTCCCGCTCCGAGCTGTCCCACCCCACCATCCAGCAGAACCAGGTCCGGCTTTTCCCCCAGCGTTGATTCCTTTTCCACTTCACTGTCGCCGTCCTCCACACTCTCACTGCCAAACCTCTTGAACCTGCGGTACAGGACCTCTTTCATCATTCCCACGTCATCGATGCCCGGGGTGAACTTGATGCGGTACCTTCTATAAGCGCGCCTTGCCGGGAAGCCTTCCACGAACAGCACCATTGACCCGACGGAGGCGGCCCCCCCCATCGTGGATATGTCGTAGCACTCTATCCTCAAGGGAAACCGGGATAGACCAAGTCCCTCGGCAAGCTCCGAGAGCGCCGCCTCAATACGCTCCCTGTCCCCGGCCCTGGTAATATCGGCGCCCTCCAGGGCGACCCTGGCGTTCGCCTCCGCCAGGGAGAGCTCTCCCATCTTCGGGCCCCTTTCCGGCACCCTGATTACCGCCCTGGCGCCCCTCATTATCGACAGCCACTGGCTCAACGCGGCTTCATCCTCCGCCACTTCAGGGACCAGTATCTGCTCCGGTATCGAATCGGACCGGCCGTAGTATCGCTTCACGAACTCGCATACCAGTTCCCCGTCCCCGGTATCGCCCGGCAGTTCGTTAAAGAAGCAGAGGTTCCCTATATGAAAGCCGCCCCTGTTCCTGGCCACCGAGAAGCAGGCCCGCTCCCTGTCGGTATGCACGCCGATGACATCGTAGTCGCCACTCGAGGAGGATACCGATCGGCGGTGCGCCAGGACCTCCTCGGCCGACTGTATCTGGTTGCGGATCCGGGCGGCCCTCTCGTACTCCTGTTTGCGCGAGGCCTCCCACATGCGGGCATCCAGGTCCCGCAACACGTCCCGGTGCCTCCCCTCCAGAAAATCGGTGAACATCTCCACGTAACGCCCGTACTCGCCGGGGTCCACGTCGCCGGTGCACGGCCCAAGGCAGAGGCCCATGTCCCTGTACAGACACGGTGATCCACCACTCTTCCCCGGGTCCTTTCCCCGGCAGTGCCGGAGCGGAAATATCCTCTCCAGCAGGCGCATCGTTCTCCTGGCGGCCCCCGCGCTCACGTAAGGTCCGTAATACTTTACCCCTCGCTTTCGCTTTCCCCTGAACAACATCACACGGGGGAACTCGTCGGAGACGGTGACCGCGATGAAGGGATAGCTCTTGTCGTCCTTCAACAAGACGTTGAAGCGCGGCTGATGCCTCTTGATCAGCGTTTCCTCGAGGATGAGCGCATCGACCTCGCTGTCACAGACGGTAACCTCCAGGTCCGAGATCTCACCCCTGAGCGCTTCACCCTTGTAATCGCCGGCGGCCGGTCCCCGGAAGTAAGACCTCACCCTGTCACGCAGTGACCTGGCCTTACCGACGTATATGACCCTGCCTTCCCCGTCTCGAAAAACATAGACGCCCGGGACGTCGGGTAACGCCTTCAACCTGGCCTCGATCCCTTTTCTCACCGTTTCCCGGCCGCCTTCCGGTGTCCCGCCAGGACCTTTTTCAGGTACTTCCCGGTGTAAGACCGTGAGTTACGGGCGACCTCCTCCGGGGTTCCGCTGGCTACCAGCATGCCCCCCCTGTCGCCTCCCTCCGGCCCCAGGTCGATCACGTAATCCGCCACCTTGATGACGTCCAGGTTGTGCTCGACCACTACCACCGTGTTCCCGTCCTCCACCAGCCTGTCCAGAACCTGTATCAGCTTGCTTATGTCATCGAAGTGCAGGCCGGTGGTGGGCTCGTCAAGCAGGTACAGCGTCTTCCCGGTAGACCTCTTCGCCAGTTCCCTGGCCAGCTTGACCCTCTGCGCCTCGCCCCCGGAAAGCGTCGGCGCGGGCTGCCCCAGCCGGATGTAACCCAGCCCCACGTCGGCAAGTATCCGGAGTTGACGGTTTATGGTGGGGATGTTCTTGAAGTGAGACATCGCCTCCAGGGCGGTCATCTCCAGGACCTCGTGTATGGTCTTTCCCTTGTACCGTATCTCCAGGGTCTCCCGGTTGTACCGCCTGCCCTTGCACACGTCACAGGTGATGTAGACGTCGGGGAGGAAGTGCATCTCTATCTTTACCATCCCCTCTCCCCTGCAGGCGTCACACCTGCCCCCGCGAACGTTGAAGCTGAATCTCCCCCCCTTATACCCCCTGACCTTTGCCTGGGGGGTGCTGGCAAACAGGGTCCGGATGCCGTCAAACAGCTTGGTGTAGGTCGCCGCGTTGGACCGTGGGGTCCTCCCTATCGGCGATTGGTCGATGTTTACCACCTTGTCTATCTGCTCAGCCCCCTCCAGGCCGACGTGACGGCCCGGTGGAACCCTGGACGACGACAGCTTTCTCTTCAGCGCTCGATACAGTATCTCTCTCACCAGGGTACTCTTCCCCGACCCGCTCACCCCGGTGACGCAGGTGAAAGTGCCCAGCGGGAATCCAACGTCTATCCGCTTGAGGTTGTGCTCCTCGGCTCCCCTGACGATAACGCTCTTCCCTACATGCCTTCTAATGGGTGGGACCGGTATCTCCAACTCCCCCGCCAGGTAACGGCCGGTTATGGATTTCCTGGTTGCTATCAGGTCATCGATCGAACCGGTAGCCACTATCTTCCCCCCATGGATACCGGCCCCGGGGCCGATATCCACCAGGTGGTCCGCTTCCCTCATCGTGTCCTCGTCATGCTCCACCACTATCACGGTGTTACCCGCGTCCCGCAACCTGGCCAGGGTTGCCAGCAACCGCTTGTTGTCCCTCTTGTGGAGGCCGACGCTTGGCTCGTCCAGGATATAGACCACCCCCACCAGCCCCGAGCCGATCTGGGTCGCCAGCCGTATCCTCTGGGACTCGCCCCCGGCAAGGGTATTCGCGTATCGTGACAGGGTGAGGTAATCAAGGCCCACGTCCTGGAGAAAATGTATCCTCCCCAGCAGTTCCTTTACCAGCCTGTTGGCGATACTCCTCTGCCTCTCGTCCAGTTCGAACCCCTTGATCGCCTCCGCCACCTTCCCGATGGTGAGTGCGCACAGTTCCCCGATGGAAAACCCCCCCACCGTCACCGCCAGGCTTTCCGGCCGCAGCCTGTTACCCCCACAATCAGGGCACGGCTTCACACTCATGAACGTCCCGATGCGGTGCCTTGATAACTCCGACTCAGTTTCCCGGTACCTGCGCTCCAGGGTCGGTATGACCCCCTCGTACCGGGTGTAGAACGTCCTCTTCCTGTTTCGCCGGTCCAGGTGGGTCACCCGCACCTCCTCGTCTCCCGACCCGAAGAGAACCAGTTGCTTCACGTCCTCATGAAGGCTTTCGAACGGATCGGTAAGTCTGAAGTGGTACGAATCGGCCAGCGCTTCCATTGTCGCGTAGAAGTACGTCTGGGTAGCCGCTTCCCACGGGGCAATAGCACCCTCCAGGAGAGTGCGGCTCCCGTCGGGAACCACCAGTTCAGGGTCGATCTCCTGCCGGTAGCCCAACCCGTCGCACACCCTACAGGCGCCGTACGGACTGTTGAACGAGAACATCCTGGGAGACATCTCGGGCAGGCTCACCGAGCATTGAACGCAGGCGAACTCCTCGGAGAAAACCTCTCTCACCCCGTTCTCTTCCTGTACCGCCACCATCCCTTCGCCAAGGTGGAGCGCCGCCTCCACCGACTCGGCAACACGGGTCACGGAACCGTCCTTGATCACCAGGCGGTCAACCACCGCGAGTATCTCGTGTTTCCTGTTCTTTTCCAGAGTGATGTCCTCGGAAAGGTCCCGGACCTCCCCGTTCACCATGACCCGAACGTAGCCCCTCTGCCGCAGGCCCTCCAGCACCGCGATGTGTTCGCCCTTCCTGCCCATTACCAGCGGAGCCAGCAGAAGGATCCGCTTTCCTTCCTCAAGGGACAGTATCCGGTCGGTTATCTGCTGGGGTGTCTGCCGGGAGACGATGCGTCCGCACTTATGGCAGTGAGGGACACCCACCCGGGCGTAAAGCACCCGCAGGTAGTCATATATCTCGGTGACCGTTCCCACGGTGGACCTGGGGTTTGTGGTCCCCCCTTTCTGGTCTATTGATATCGCGGGCGACAGCCCCTCGATGAGATCCACGTCAGGTTTGTCGAGTTGCCCAAGGAACTGCCTGGCATAGGAGGAAAGGGACTCCACGTACCGACGCTGGCCTTCCGCGTATATGGTGTCGAACGCCAGCGAGGACTTCCCCGAGCCGCTAATGCCGGTCATCACCGTCATCCTGTTGCGGGGAATGTCCACTCTTACGTTTTTCAGGTTGTGCTCTCTGGCCCCACGTATCCTTATAAAACCGTCGCTCACGACGGCATCAACTCCTCACTGATCCGCTCTATCTCGTCCCTGAGCCGGGCCGCCTCCTCGAAGCGAAGCTCCTCGGCCAGCACTCTCATCTCCTCCTCCAGGTTGAGCAGCAGCCTCTCCAGTTCAGCTTTCTGAAGGCCGCGGGCCTTGTCAAGCAGTTTCGCCTCCCCGGACCCACCGGCACCGTTCGCGACCTCCAGAAGATCGCGCACGTCCTTACTAATCGACTCCGGGGTTATCCCGTGCTCTCGGTTGAACTCGAGCTGAATGCTCCTCCGCCTCCGCGTTTCACGAATCGCGCCCTCCATCGCATTTGAGTACTGCTGCGCGTACAGCAGCACCTTGCCGCTCACGTTCCTGCTGGCCCTCCCCATCGTCTGCACCAGGGACCTCTTGCTGCGCAGGAAGCCCTGCTTGTCCGCGTCCAGTATCGCGACCAGGGAGACCTCCGGGAGGTCCAGCCCCTCACGGAGCAGGTTTATTCCCACCAGCACGTCGAACTCCCCCGCCCGCAGGGCCTTCAGTATCTTCACCCTCTCTACGGTACCTATCTCGGAGTGGAGGTACCTGGTGCGCACCCCCATCTCCACAAGGTACTCCGACAGACTCTCGGACATCCTCTTGGTAAGTGTGGTCACCAGCACCCGCTCATCGCGCTGGACCCTCTCCTGTATCTCGGCTATAAGATCGTCTATCTGTCCTTCGGCATCCCTTACCTCCACCTCCGGATCGACAAGCCCGGTGGGCCTTATTACCTGCTGGAGTACCCTTGTGCTCCTGTCCATCTCCCAGTCGGCCGGCGTTGCGCTCACGAAAACCACCGGCCCCACCTTCTCGAAAAACTCTTCCCGTGTCAGGGGACGATTGTCCAGCGCGGAGGGCAGCCTGAAACCGTGCTCAACCAGCGTCTCCTTACGCGACCGGTCGCCATTGTACATCCCGGCAAGCTGGGGAACGGTTATGTGAGACTCGTCAATGAACGTGAGAAACCCCGGACCGAAGAAATCAATGAGGGTGTGCGGCGGCTCGCCCTCCCGCCTGCCCGAGAGGTAGCGGCTGTAATTCTCTATCCCCTGGCAGTACCCCACCGCGGATATCATCTCCAGGTCGTAGCGCGTGCGCGACTTCAGACGCTGGGCCTCCAACAGCTTCCCCTGTGCTTTCAACACGCCCAGGCGCTCCTCCAGCTCCTCCTGGATCGCCTCGACCGCCCCAATGAGCTTGTCCGAGGGGGTCAGGAAGTGGGTCGCCGGCCATATCACCACACGCTCCAGCGCCCCCCGGATCTCGCCGGTAAGTGGGTCCAGCTCGGTTATCCTCTCCACCAGGTCGTCGAACATCTCTATCCGTATCATCCGCTCGGTGTATGCCGGGAAAACGTCGATGACGTCCCCCCGCGCCCTGAACGCTCCCCGCTGGGGAGCGTAATCGTTTCGCTTGTAGTGGACGTCCACCAGTTTCTCCAGTAGTGCCTCCCGCTCGTACTCCCTCCCCGCCTCGACCATCACCATCCTGTTCAGGTACTCGTCCGGTGAGCCCAGGCCGAAGATGCACGACACCGATGCCACGATTATGACGTCATCCCGGGAGAGAAGCGCGCTGGTGGCACCATGCCTCAACCTGTCTATCTCGTCGTTTATGGAGGAGTCCTTCTCGATGTAGGTGTCGGTGCTGGGCAGGTACGCCTCCGGCTGATAGTAGTCGTAGTAGCTCACGAAGTACTCCACAGCGTTCGCCGGGAAGAAATCCCTGAACTCCGAGTAGAGCTGGGCGGCCAGCGTCTTGTTGGGTGCCAGCACCAGGGTAGACATCCCCATGCGCTCTATCACCTTGGCCATGGTGAACGTCTTGCCGGACCCGGTGACCCCCAGCAGGACCTGGTAACGCTCACCGTTCCGCACTCCTTCCACCAGCCCGTCAATGGCCCCCGGCTGGTCCCCCTGCGGGGTGAAAATGGTATGCGTCTTGAGATCGGGCAACGTTCTTACCCCCGTAGGAGATTAATCAAAGGGGACCTGTGCTTAACACGGAACCCCTTGCTCCTGATTGTAATCCCGCCACCCTGGGAGTTCAATCCGTTCAAGCACCGGATAACCACCCTCTGAAGGCCGATTTCGTACGGATATGCTACGATTACTGCTGGAACAGATAGCGGAAATAACGCGGATGTCACCGTAATACTTGTCCAGCAAGGAGTGATTCATTTGTTATGTGGTTTGACCACCCCCCGCATTAATGCTAACTTTGGCAGCGATATGACAATAGACAGGAACTGCTGGGAAATAAAGAAGTGCTCGGCGGCTCAGTACCTCAACTGTAAAGCCTACACCGAGATCAAGAGGTGCTGGGAAGTATCCAACCCTCGCGGCTCGAGGAGCATGCTACTCTGCCTGCAGATGGGCTGTCCGGTCTATGATCTATTCATGAACGAGATAGACAACGAGATCGAGTACCGGCTCAGGATGATGTTCCCGTTCCTGTCCAGCGTCACAGCGGAGCAGGAGCCCCCTCAGGAGTGACTCGATCGAGCCCTTCGAACCACATCGTCCCAGACCCTGTCTACGGTTTCCTTGAGTTCGTCGATGCTCCCATTGTTCTCGATCACAATATCCGCTGAAGCGATCCGCTCACGGTCCGTGATCTGGGAAGCAACGCGGCCGCGCGCGTCCTCTTCGGACATCCCCCTCTTGCCGGTAAGACGACTGACCCTTGTCTTCTCTTCGGCTGTCACCACGATAAGAAAGTCGAACATCCCCGATGCCCCGATATCGACTATCAACGCCGCGTCTATAACCACAGCCGGCACGTCCTCCGGCCCCAGGCTTTCACCATGCTCCCGCACCTGTCTTACGATCTCGGCGAAGATTGCCGGGTGGGTGATGCTGTTGAGCAGTTGCCGCCTGGACTCGTTGCCGAAGACCTTCTCCGCCAGCGCCGGGCGGTCTATTCCGCCTTCGGCTCCCAGTATCCCAGGGCCGAACTCGTCGACCAACCGTTTAAAGACATCGGTTCCGGGAACTGTCACGTCACGGGCAACCTGATCGGCATCTACAACCATCGCCCCGAGCGCCACCAGCCGGGATGTGACCTCCGTTTTCCCGGAGGCTATCCCTCCGGTCAACCCTACAACCAGAAGGCCGTCGGCGGCAGGCCCCCATATTGCCGAGTTACCCACTGCCCGCTTTATGGCTGACTGCCCTTTTTCTTCATATCGGCAAGTACCGACTCCAGTGAGCCGTCCTCCGCTACAGGCTTCTCCGGCGTTTCCTCCTCGCCGATTTCCGGTGATTCAGTCGTCCCTTCCTCGGCAGGAGTCTCCTCGGCTTCCTCTTGCTTCTCTTCCTCCACCGGGGTCTCTTCCCCGCTGACGACTTCGGCAGCCTCTTCTACTGTTTCCGGAGCCGGCGCGGCCGGTGGTTCCTCTTTCTCCGCCTCAGTTGCTTCCTCGTACTCTGGAGACGCGACCTGGGACTCGATACGTTCCACCTCGGCCAATATCTCCGCGGCATCAGACACTATCTCGGTCAGCGCCGGCTTCTTATCTGCTTCCTCCTCCGGGGCCTTGCCCGACAACCGCTCCTCGAACTCCTCTGCCTCCACCAGTTCAGGTTCGGGCCCTGGCTCGGGCTCACTGTCAGGCTCGATGTCAGGCTCGATGTCAGGCTCGTGCTCGGGTTCGGCCTGGTACTCCTGGTACCCCGCCGCCTCACCAGGCCCGGTCAGCTGCTTTACGCTCAGACTGATCCTCCTGCGGCTCAGGTCTATATCTATTATCTTGGCTTCGATCTCGTCACCAACAGACAGTACCTCCTCGGGAAACTCTATATGCTCCCAGGCCAGCTCGGAGATGTGTACCAGCCCCTCTACGCCGGGAGCAATCTCCACGAACGCCCCGAACGGGACCAGCTTCGTGACTTTGCCCTGTACCGTGGATCCCGCCGGCTTCTCCTTGCTGAGCTTCTGCCATGGGTCTTCCTGCGCTTTCTTGAGCGAGAGCGATACGCGCTCCCTCTCCAGGTCCACGTCGAGGATCTCCACATCCACCTCGTCGCCGGCGGCAAGTACCTCCGAGGGATGGTCAACGTGGCTCCAGGAGAGCTCGGAGATGTGAATCAGCCCGTCTACTCCGCCAAGGTCCACGAAAGCGCCGAAGTTTACGATGCTACTGACGCTCCCCTTGTGTTTCGTTCCCTTCTCTAATTGCTCGAGGAACTCTTTCCTCTCGGTCGATTTCTGCACCTCGAGGTGTGCCCTTCGAGATAGAACCACGTTGTTTCGGTTCTTGTCGAGCTCGATTACCTTGGCCTCGAGCGTCTGGCCAATGAACTGGTTCAGATCCTTAACCCTCCTCAGGTCAACAAGCGATGCCGGGAGGAACCCGCGCAGGCCTATATCGAGTATGAGCCCGCCCTTGACGACCTCGATCACCTCTCCGTCGACTACGCCGCCCTCATCCTTTACGCTCTCGATATTGTTCCAGGCCCGCTCGTACTGGGCCCTCTTCTTGGACAGTATCAGCCGCCCTTCTTTATCCTCTTTCTGCAGTACCAGGGCCTCCAGCCGGTCCCCTGGTGACACGATGTCCGATGTCTTGGCGTCGTAGCGGATGGAAAGCTCACGCGCCGGGATTACGCCCTCGGACTTGTACCCGATATCCAGCAAAACCTCTTCCTTGTCCACCTTTACCACTAAGCCACTGACGATATCGCCTTCGTTGAACATCTTCATAGTGCCGTCGTAGTCCGGCACTATCTGGCTTTCCTCAGGATCCAATCCCAACCCGGCCAGCGATTCTCGCGCCCCTTTCCCGGTCAGCGGGTCTTCCTCGTCCTCTTCCACCTGCCCGACGTACTCTTCGGTTCCCGTCTCGTCTTCCATCATGGTTTTCCTTCCCTCTCGTGAACACGTACGTTATTATGAATAGCACATACGTAATATCGCCGCAAGTTGCCATCAGGTAGGTTTGCATCTGTATAACGCGTGCCCTGGACCGTGCGTCCGGGCCCCTTATTCAGTACCCCGCTCCATGAATACGCTGGCATTCGAACGCCGCCGCATCCACACCGGCTGCGTTCCACTCCCTCGAAGTACTAAGGAAGTACGTCTCGGTCGCGCGCCTTGCCGGAGCGGCGCTTCGACGCTCTCGGTGCTTAACCGTATCTATGGAACGAGGCACTGAGTCGCGCGCCTTGCCGGAGCGACGCTTCGACGCTCTCGGTGCTTAACCGTATCTATGAAGCGGGGTACTTAGCCTGTCCCCAGTTATCGAACAGGCCGGCCTCCACCTTCAAGGCAACTCGCAGGTCGAGGACCCCGGCCATAAGCCCCACCACCAGGGTACTAAGTTCGTCACCCTCGCCGGGTGCCACGTCAAAGACGAGCTCATCGTGTATCTGCATGATCATCCGGCTCTGGAACCCATCCTCCCCCATGGCGGAGGCAACATCGTTCATGGCCTTCTTGATGATATCCGCCGCGGTCCCCTGTATAGGCGTGTTTACCGCCAACCTCTCCCCCAGCTCCCTGGTGTGCCTCTTCGGGCTTGCCAGCTCGGGCAAAAGCCTTCGCCTCCCCAGAAGCGTTTCCGCATACCCCTTCTCCTCCGCTTCAGCTACGCACCTCTCTCTGTACTCCCGTACACCATCGTACCTTATGAAATACGCCTCGATGTACTCCGTAGCCCGTTCCACCGATATCCCCATCCGGGACGATAACCCGTACCGGCCCATGCCGTAGATTATCCCGAAGTTCACCACCTTGGCCTTCCGCCTCATGTCGTCGGTGACGTCCCCTTCCTCGACTCCAAAGATCTCCGCGGCGGTCTGCCGGTGAATATCGGCCCCGGAAGCAAACGCGCCGATCATCCGCTCGTCTCCCGACATATGGGCAAGGACCCTCAACTCTATCTGTGAGTAGTCGGCCACCAGCATCTTCCATCCCGGCCCTCCGGGAACGAACGCCTTCCTGATCCGCCTGCCATCATCCGTTCTCACCGGAATATTCTGCAGGTTTGGATTGCTCGAGGATATCCTCCCGGTTGAGGTGGCGGTCTGGTTGAACGAGCAGTGTATCCTTCCGCTCTCAGGACAGACTAGACGCGGCAACGTGTCGTAGTAGGTGGACTTGAGCTTGGCGTTTTCCCTGAAGGCGATAACCTTACCGGCTATCTCCCACTCGTCCTTCAATGACCTCAATACCGTGGAGTCGGTGGAGAACCCGGCCTTGGTCTTCCTGACTGGAGGAATACCCATCTCCTCGAAAAGAACGCGCCCAAGCTGCCTGGTGGAACTCACGTTGAACTCATGCCCGGCCAGCCGGTGTATATCCTCCTTCAGTTCCACCAGAGCAAGGCCGGCCTCATCGGCCAGCCTCTCCACCACTTCCGCGTCCAGGGCCACACCGGTTTCCTCCATGCCCTTGAGCACCAGGATAAGCGGCATCTCGATGTCGCGGAAGAGTCTCGCCATCCCCAGATCGGTGATATCCCTTTCGATGACCCGCTTCAGGTTGAAGATACGGGCCGCCTCGGATGCAAGCCGGAGCCGCTCCTCACCCTCGTCGGGGGCCAGCAACGATTCCTGCTCACGCACCCGAACCGACTCGCCATCCACCAGGACCGTGGCACCCACGTTTCTCTCCCAGATATCCTCGAGAGCATACTTCCCCAGTGATGGGTTCTTCAGATAGGCGGCCACCTTGGTGTCGAAAGCCACTCCGCGTACCGTCATCTTCTTCTTATCCAGCGCTTCCAGCGCCTCCTTGGCACCGTGGAACCACTTCTCTATCTCCGGCGAGCGCAAGATGTCGCCGACTACATCCATCGCGGGTTCGTCATCGCTCCCGGCGGCCACCAGTACCGCGTTTCCGGTGGCTATAGCGGCCCCCTCCAGCCGGAGGTCGCAGTAACCCTCCCCGGAGAGCGAGATGGCCACCGCGACCTCCCCGGCATCGCGCGCGCCCGACAGGAACTCCTTCAGCGACTTCCGGTCGCCGGGAACCGCCGTATATGGCAGCTCTTCACCCGAACCTCTCACATGGGGACCCGATTCCTCCCCGTACATCATGGCGAACTTCCGGGCAAGCCTCTTGAACTGGAGCGATGACAGGTACTCGAGCACCTCGTCCGCATCCCAGGTCTCCAACTCCACCTCGCCCACATCGAGCCGGACCGGCACTGCCTTCTCGATAGTGGCCAGCCGCCTGGACAGGAACGCCTGCTCCCGGTTCTCCTCGAGGGATAGCTTCCTTTTGGGGCCTGTTATCTCTTCCAGGTGGTCGTAGAGGTTCTCCAACGACCCGTACTTTCCGATAAGCGCCGACGCGCCCTTTATGCCTATGCCCGGGACCCCGGGGATATTATCGGAGGAGTCGCCCTTGAGACCGGCGATCTCCGGCAGTTTCTCGGGCGGGACCCCGTACTCCTCTTGAACCGCGCCCCGGTCGTACTCCCGGGTCTCGGTTATCCCCTTCCCGGTCATGAGCACGGTCACCCCGTCTCGCACCAGTTGAAGCGTGTCCCTGTCACCGGTAACGATTATCGCCTCATCTCCGCGGCCGGCTACTTCATCCGCCAGGGTCCCCAGGACGTCATCCGCCTCGTGCCCCTGCGCCCTGACGGCCGGTATCCTCATATGCTCCAGCAGTTCCCCGATCATCGAAATCTGTGTTCCAAGCTCGTCCGGCATGGGCGGGCGGTGCGCCTTGTACTCCGGGTACTCATGTGTCCGCTTCAGGTCCTTGCGAGAGATGTCAAACGCCACTATCACAGCGTCCGGCTTCTTCTCGTCAATCACCTTTAGCAGCATGCTGGTGAATCCGAAGACCGCGTTGGTCGGCTGTCCGTCCGCGGTAGTCATCGTTTCGGGAAGTGCGTAGAAGGCCCTGTAGGCAAGGCTATGCCCATCTATCAGCAAGACCTTTCTCTGTTCAGCCACACTCGCCCCCATGTTGGAGTCCGTCCGTTATCCGCGCGGGTTCATGGTAACTGCGAGGAGCACCCCGCTACCTGTATAATAACTCAAAGACGTTGCCGAAGTGGCGGAATGGTATACGCGCTGGTCTCAAAAACCAGTGGGGTAAAACCCCGTGCCGGTTCGAGTCCGGCCTTCGGCACCAGCTTAGATGTGTATCGTCCGTTTGCTCATGTGCGTTTGCTCGTGCTGCGCTTGCTCACCGTAGCTCTGCTTGTCTCACGATAATGCATGGATGTAACGATTCAACACCGCTTGCTTGTGTGCGTTTGCTCGTGCTGCGCTTGCTCACCGTAGCTCTGCTTGTCTCACGATAATGTATGGATGTAACGATTCAACACCGCTTGCTTGTGTGCGCTTGCTCGTGGACCGCTTGCTCTCCGTAGCACGGCTTATCTAGCGATACTGAATTGCTGTAACGATTACCGGACGCTTTGCTCATGTGCGTTTGCTCGTGGACCGTTTGCACACCGTAGCAGCAGCTTAGATGTTTCAACACCGCTTGCTTGTGTGCGTTTGCTCGTGGACCGCTTGCTCTCCGTAGCACGGCTTATCTAGCGATACTGAATTGCTGTAACGATTACCGGACGCTTTGCTTTTGTGCGTTTGCTCGTGGACCGCTTATGGCGTTCCGCTTGTGACACCTATGACTCGACGGTCGGCGCCGGCGCTACTTCTTCTCACCCTCAGACGGCTTCACCGGCTTCAGTATGTAAATAATGACAAGCCCTACTATCGGGAGAAAAAACCCCAGGATGAACCATAACTGCGTGCTACGGCCTTTACGGCCGGCCACCGCGCCGGCCCAGGTCCCCAGGATAATCGCCAGCGCGAGGCCGGCGAACATGACGATTGTCCACCTGCTGGACCACTCTATCAACACTGCCAGCATCTCCATTGCCAACCTCCAGACATGAAACTTACGCACCTATGATAACAGACATCTACTTCAAGTGCCTCGTTCCATGAATACGGTTGAGCACCGAGAGCGTCGAAGCGCCGCTCCGGCAAGGCGCGCGACCGAGTCGTACTCCTGGAGTACGTCGAGGGAGCGGAACGCAGCCGGAGTGGATGCAGCGGCGTTCGAATGCCAGCGTATTTATGGAGCGGGGTGCTAAGTTGATACCGGTCATGTCAGTTAGCGGTGATGCTCAAATCCACAGGCCGGTGGTGGCGCGCTTCTCCCCCAGCCATCCCAGCAGGGCGCCCAGCGGAAGGAAAAGCCCGAAGATGAACAGCAGGCTACCTTTGTCCACCGACATCGAGAACGTGAACTGGCTGGACATCATCCATCCGAATATCGCGTAGTACAGCGGCCTCATGATAAACGCCCACAGCCCAACGGTAATGATACCCAGTGCCCACCCGTACTCCTCCATGCGGTAACCCGGAATGAGACCACAGATTCCGACCGGTATGAGAAGCGCCAGTAGAATCCATATCTGGGCCATGGTCAGGTTGCCGCCGATAGCGGCGCTGACCCCGATAAAGCCGAATGTTAACTCGAGCATAATCGACGTGGCCGCCGCGAACAGTGATACGTACAGGCATACCCATAGCGCCTTGTTCCACGGGAACACCCTTTCACCCACATCATATGTGCCCCCGGCCGCGTATTGGTAATCGATGTATGCCGGATCAATCACAACCGGGTCCGGCTGTGCGGCTCCCGACCGTGTTCCGTACTCTCCTATATCAACCGGCGCCGAATAAGGAGCCTGCTGTACCTCGGGGGGGTAGTCGACAGGCGCGCCGCCGACCGTCTCCGCTCCCTCCTGAAAGCTCGAGGGGTACTGCTGCATATACCCTTCGTCCTGCTGGTCGGCGCTCGTGTACTCCAGGTTCTCAAAACCGATGCAATCCAGGCACAGGTTACAGTACTGCGAGTTGTCAGGGTTCTCTGCTCCGCAACTGGGGCATATCATTACCACGACGCCTCACCTCGCATCTCCTACCGTAAAGACTGAGTACACACACTTAACCCCTCCACAAGGATTAACGTTTCTCCAGGAGATACTTCTTACATGACCGCAGGAACCCTTTAGCGGCTCTAGTCTACGAGGTTCCCCGCCAGGTACTCCTCGTAACCCTTGAGGTCCAGCAGGCCGTGGCCGCTCAGGTTGAACAGCAAGGTCTTGCTCTCTCCGCTCTCGCGGCACTTCAGCGCCTCGTCAATTGTGTACTTTACGCAGTGCGCGGTCTCCGGGGCGATGATAATCCCCTCTGTGCGGGCGAACATCATCGCCGCCTCGAACACCTCCGTCTGCCGGTAAGCCACCGCGTCCATGTACCCCTCATTCACCAGCAGCGACAGCAGCGGCGCGTCGCCGTGGTACCGAAGACCCCCGGCGTGAATGGGTGACGGGATGAACTTGTGTCCCAGGGTGTACATCTTCAGCAGAGGGGTAGTCTCCGCCTGGTCGCCGAAGTCGTACTCGTACTTGCCCTTGGTCAACGTGGGGCAGGAAACCGGCTCCACCGCGATGAAGCGGAGTTCCTTTCCATCGAACTTGTCTTTCATGAACGGGAAAGCCAGGCCCGAGTAGTTACTTCCGCCTCCCACGCACCCGATAACCTCGTCCGGGTACTCGTCTATCTTCTCCATCTGCGCCTTCGCCTCCAGGCCCACTATGGTCTGGTGCATGCATACGTGGTTGAGAACGCTCCCCAGCGCGTACTTGGTGTTGTCGCTGGTCATGCAGGCCTCCACCGCCTCGCTGATGGCGAGCCCCAGGCTTCCCGGGCAGTCCGGGTCCTCCGCCAGCATCGCCCTGCCGGCCTCGGTCCTGTCGGTGGGGCTGGCGAATACTTTCGCTCCCCAGGTTTCTATCATGGTACGCCGGTACGGCTTCTGCTGGTAGCTTATCTTCACCATGTAGACCTCGAGGTCAATCCCGAACAGCTTGCAACCGAGCGCGAGCGCGCTCCCCCACTGGCCGGCGCCGGTCTCGGTGGTCAGGTGCTCGACACCCTCCGCCTTGTTGTAGTACGCCTGTGGTATGGCCGTATTCGGCTTGTGGCTCCCGGCGGGGCTCAAGCTCTCGTTCTTGTAGAATATCTTGGCCGGGGTGTCCAGCTCTTTCTCCAGTCGGTAAGCCCTGTGCAACGGGCTGGGTCGGTACAGCTTATACACGTCCATTACCGGCTCCGGAATCTCGATGTAGCGCTCCTGGCTGACCTCCTGCTTCACCAGTTCCAATGGGAACAGCGGCAACAGGTCGTCCGCGGTGCACGGCTCCCTGGTCGCCGGGTGTATCGGTGGTGGTGGAGGCACCGGCAGGTCCGGCATTATGTTGTACCACGCATCCGGTATCTCGTTCTCGCTCAAAACAACCCTGTACGGATCTTCCTTGCTTCCCATCTGACCTCTCCTTTCAATCGGCCTGTCTCCATCTCAATAAAAAACCCCTGTCCGCGACCCGGGGCTTGATAAAAACTCCGCGGTTCCTCTCTAGAACCCCACCACCACCTTCTATTACCGGCCTTCTACCTCTACTCTGATAGCGCTGAGATAATACGACATCCTCCCCTATTACACAACCGCTGACCCAACCTTCCCTCACAAATAAACAAAAGCCACATAATGACACCCTGGTGCCTGGCACCAGGGTGTCATTTGAAGGCGCTGACCCCACTGGTTGGCCATGAAGGCACCTTTGGGTGGCGAGGAAGGGACCAGGCCGCTTTTGCAAGAAGGGATGGTTGGGATTACAATCAATCCAAGAATAGAGTGTAGAGGTGAACATGCGCCAGAGGGTCGGTCCAGTTGCCGCCGGAATTACATTTGTGCTGACATTTGCGCTTCTGTTGCCCTGCCATATGCCAGGAGCGGGAGCCGCAGCGTCGGGAATCGGTCCGTCAGGTACAATGGGTATCAACTATGCAGACGGCGCCAGGTCCTCCCCCTGTGCCGCCGATATCGACGGGGACGGCAAGGAGGAGATACTCTGCGGCGACGGTGATTACCTGCGTTGCCTGAACTGCGACGGCTCCCAGAGATGGGAGTTCGACACCGGTGACTGGGTCGGCTCGAGCCCCGCCGCCTGGGATGTTGACGGTGACGGGGACATGGAGATCTTCGTCGGCAACAACAGCGGCTACCTGTGGGGGTTTGACCACCAGGGCGGACAACTCACCCAGTGGGGATGGCCCAAGAAAGCTTGGGAGGGGTCCTCCGCCGGGGTGGAGGTCGGCGTCTTCTCCTCACCGTCGATCGGGGACATCGACGGTGACGGGGACATGGAGATCGTGACCGGAAGCTGGCGGCACATGATATGGGCATGGCATTACCAGGGCCCGCTGGTTGCCGGTTACCCGGTGGATGTGAGGGACTCGATATGGAGCAGCCCCGCCATCGGGGACGTCAACGGGGACGGCCTGAACGAGGTCGTGATAGGCGCCGACTGCTCCGGCTGGATGTATCCCAGTGGAGGCCTGGTCTACGTGTTAAACGGCGTCGGGCAGAGCCTGCCGGGCTGGCCGAAGTGGCTTCCCCAGGTCGAGTGGTCGTCCCCCGCGCTCGCCGACCTTGACGGTAATGGCTACCTGGATATCGTAATCGGCTCCGGGCACTTCTGGGAAAACGTGGACGGCCGGCACGTCTACGCCTGGGATTACCAGGGCAACCCCCTCCCGGGGTGGCCGGTCGACACCGCGGGGTACGTTTTCTCCTCGCCGGCGGTGGGGGACGTCAACGGTGACGGGGAGCTCGAGGTAGTGGCTCTGGACTTACACCAGGAGAGCTACACGTTCTCATCCGGGGGAAAACTTCTTGACAAGAAAAGCACCGGTTGCGAGTTCGCCTCCCCCGCCCTGGGAGACACCGACGGTGACGGCAATGTGAATGTCGAATATGACTACAATAACGCACCGGCGCTGGGCGATTTCGACGACGACGGCAAGGTGGAGATCGCCCACAACCGCCCCGATCCTCCCAGGGTATGGGTTGAACAGAAAGACGCAACATTTCACCCTGACAAGTTCCCCTGGCCGATGTTCAGGCGCGACTCCCGGCATACCGGTTGCTACGGAACCTCCAATCCAACCTATCGCTCCACCTTCTACTTCGCCGAGGGGTATACAGCGGAGGGCTTCCAGGAGTATCTGTGCATAGGTAACCGCAACCCGGCTGATGCCGAGGCGGAACTCCTGTTCATGTTCGCGGAAGGCGATCCACAGGGCGAGACGGTAAGTATCCCCGCGAACGGCAGGCTGACGGTCAACGTCAACGAGATGGTGGGTGCCGGCCGTGAGGTCTCAGTCCGGGTGCGCTCCAGGAGCGCGGACCTGGTGGCGGAACGCCCGCTTTACTTCAACTACGGCGGCCTGTGGCCGGGAGGGCACGATGTCATCGGGGCCACCGCCACCTCGAACCGGTGGTACTTCGCCGAGGGGACGACCCTACCCGGCTTCGAGGAGTACATAACGGTTCAAAACCCAGAGAACACTACGGCCAACCTGACCTTCACCTATATGCCCGAGGGCCAGAATAGTATCTCGTTCACCGAGACTGTGGAGGGCAACAGCCGGTCCACGTTCAGGGCCTCGGACCACGTAGGTGCGGGCAGGAACATCAGTCTTCTGGTGGAATCGGACGAGTTCATAGTGGCGGAACGCATCATGTACTTCAACTACCACGGCATGTGGAGCGGAGGGCACTGCGTAGTCGGTTCCACCTCCCCGGCCAAGGAGTGGTACTTCGCGGAAGGCACTACGCGCGAAGGCTTTGACGAGTGGCTCTGCATACAGAACCCCAACACGGAGCCGATGACGGTCAACGCCCTGTTCACAGTTGGGGAGGGCCAGGGGGACGCGGTGGCGAGGTCCTACTCCATCCCCGACAGGCGGCGGCTTACCCTGTCGGTCAACGACGTGATGGGGCCGGGAAAGGACGTTTCCGTCGTACTGACCTCGGAGTACGCCTTCATCGCCGAGCGCCCCATGTACTTCAACTACGGTGGCAAGTGGCCGGGGGGGCACGACGTGCTGGGGGCCAATATGCTCAAGACCACCTGGATGTTCGCCGAGGGGTACACCGGCCCCGGCTTCGAGGAGTGGCTCTGCATCCAGAACCCGCATGACAGCGCCACCACAGTCCGTATCACTTACCTTCCCGAGTCAGGCGAACCGCTAACGAGGTCCCACCTGGTCGCCCCCGGGTCCCGCCACACCGTCAACGTCAACGCCGACGCCGGCCCGGGGCTCTCCATCTCGGCTACGGTCACCTCCGACCTGCCGGTTGTCTGCGAGCGCCCCATGTACTTCAACTACCAGGGTAAGTGGCCCGGAGGCCATGACGTTGTCGGTTTCTGAGAAACGCGGGGGCACATCGGGGCAAGCCTTCGTCCTCAAACGTCTTCCAGGGCTTCCGCTATCTCCTCCACCACCTGTGCAACCGTCTTCTCGGTGGTGTCTATCAGCAACGCACCGTCCGGGATCGCCAGTGGGCTCGACTCTCGCGAGGAGTCTATCTCGTCGCGCTTCCTTATCTGCCGGGCAACCTCCGAGATGTTCGCGTCGATCCCCTTCTCCCTGTACTCCCGGTAGCGCCTTCGGGCCCTCTCCCCTGCCGTCGCCTCCAGGAATACCTTGAGGGTCGCGTCGGGGAACACGGTTGTCCCGATATCCCGTCCCTCCACAACCGCTCCACTCCGGGAAACCATCGACCGCTGCAGGTCCACCATCTCCTCCCTGACCACCGGTATCCGCGACACGTCGGAAACCGCCCCGGTGGCCTCGGCCGACCTTATTTCCCCGGTCACATCTCGCTCACCGAGGAAAACCCTCAACTGCCCTTCTCCGGGTAACTCCGCCCTGTACTCGGCTCGCACCGTTCGGGCGATAGCACCAACCGCCATTTCGTCGGTGGAGCCGCACCGGCTCTCCATTGCAAGGAACGCCACCGTTCGGTACATCGACCCACTATCCACGAGCTGCAGGTCCAGGCGCCTGGCAAGTGTGATCGCAACCGTGCTCTTCCCCGAGGCCGCCGGCCCGTCGATGGCGATTATCGGGCTTCCACTGCCTTCAGTCATGGAACGCCCTTCCCCCGAGGCCGCGAACCGCCTCCAGAAAGCCGGGGTAAGATACATCGGAACATTCCCAGTCGCTCACTATGGTTCTCCCAGCGGCCGCCATCCCGGCCACCGCGAACATCATCGCCAGCCGGTGGTCCCGATCAGGCGAAACGTCGGCCCCGGTAAGCGCACGGCCACCCTCGATGACCATGCCGTCCTCCGTCTCCCGTATATCAGCCCCCATCGCCGACAGCCCCAGTACCGTTCCACCGATACGGTCGGATTCCTTATGCCTTAGTTCCGCCGCTCCCCTTATCACCGTTCTGCCCTTCGCCTGTGTCGCCAGCAACGCCACCAGCGTAACCTCGTCTATGGCGCCCGCCACATCCTCCCCCGTGAGCTCTATTCCCTCGAGTGAAGAGTGCCTTATCCTGATATCCCCCACCGGCTCCCACGACCCGTCATCCTCCACGTCTACCAGGATATCGGCGCCCATTCGCCTTACCAGGTCCAGGAATCCGGTTCTGGTCGGGTTCAGCCCCACCGACCTCACGGTGATATCCGACTTCGGACAGATAAGCGCCAATGTTATGACAAACGCCGCGGATGACAGGTCACCGGGAATATCCAGGTCGCACCCGCTCGGTACACCCGGCTCGACCTCCACCGAGAGCCCCCGACGGACCACCTCTATCCCCATGCGCTCCAGAAGCCTCTCAGTGTGGTCACGAGTGGGTATCTTCTCACGCACGACGGTTCTCCCGCTCGCCCCCAGCCCGGCCAGCAGTATCGCCGATTTTACCTGGGCGCTCGGGACCGCCTGTGAGTACTCGATGCCATCCAGCGCCCCCCCCTGTATCTTCAGCGGCGGATGCCCCTCGGCGTCATCCCCGGTGATTGTTGCGCCCATCATTCTCAACGGCTCGATGATCCTCGTCATGGGGCGCTTCCGCAGACTGTCATCCCCGGTCAGCGTAACCGTCATCGGCCTGGCGGCCAGCACACCGGCAAGCAACCTCATCGTGGTGCCGGAGTTGCCGGCGTCCAGTGCGCCTACCGGCTGCTCCAGACCGGTGTCACCCCGGCCCTCCACCAAGACCCTCCCCGGGGCCCGGTCTACCCTCACCCCCAGTTCCCGCAACACCTCGCAGGTGCTGGAGCAGTCATCTGCGGGGCTGAACCCCCTCGCGGTTACCCCGCCGCGGCAGACGGCACCCACTATCGCGGCCCGGTGGGAGATGGACTTGTCTCCCGGTACGGCCACCTCACCCCTCAGGAGTTCACTTTTTTCAAACGCCGCGCGCAATAGTGCAGTCCTACCCTTCTCGAACAGCGGCCTTGTAACCCAGGAACTCAAGCCTGTCCCTGGCCTCACCGGCCTGCTCCCTGCCGAGTATCCTCAACGTCAGTATGCCCGTTTCACCCTCCAGTGGATGCACTATCTCCACGTCCTCGATGTTTATTCCCAGCGATCCCACCGCGGTGGATACCTCGCTGATGACACCCGGCCTGTCGGTAACCGGCAACGACACCTCGAACAACTCATCTATCTCCCGGCCCGCTTTGACCGAGAGCTCCGCGCGCGCTCGCCTGGCCCGGCGGAAAAGCTCCTCCAGCTTGACCCGGTCACGGTTTTCCAGCATGTCGATCAGCTCGGTTATCCCAAAACCGTACTCCAGCAACCGCTGGACGATGAATTTCCGGTTTTCCATGCAAATATCCACCCAAACGTCAGGGCTGCTAGCGGCTATGCGGGTCATGTCCCGAAACCCCCCGGCGGCCACGGTGAACAGGCTCTTCATCTCCTTATACTGTTTCCCGGCCATATCCATCAGGAGTAACGAGAGCATGTGTGGAGTGTGGCTGACCGTGGCCATCGCCTTGTCGTGTGTTTCGGGGTCCATTGATATGACACGAGCGCCCATGTCGGTTATCAGCCCGTGCAGGCGCCTGAACGCCTCGCTGTCGGTGTCGACTGTGGGCGTAAGTATGTAGTAGCAGTTCCGGAACAGGTCCGCGCTGGCGAACTCGACACCCGATTGCTCTGAACCGGTCATGGGATGTCCACCAACGTAATGCATCCCGGGTGGAGTAGCGTCCCCCAACGCCGCCGCCGTTTCCAGCTTCGCCGAGCCCAAATCAGAGATTATGGCCCCTGCCGGCAGATCCCCTGACACCTCATGCACGACTTTCACCATGGCGCTTATCGGTGTGGCCAGGAACAACAGGTCACAACCGCGGACGGCCTCGCCCGGGGAACCGGTAACCTCGTCCGATATCTCCAGTTCCCGGGCCTTCAACCTGGCATCCGGCGATATGTCATAAACGGCGACGTGCCCGACACCGGGGTGTGCCTTGAGAGCCATGGATAACGACCCACCCATCAGCCCTGTACCGATTATCGCTACCTTCTTGAAGTTAGCCATCTATCTAACACCTGACCCCACTGGTTATAGCTTTCTGCCTAACGACGGCGCTATCGCCTTCAGTTCGGCCATCATCTCCTCGAACTGCCCGAACGTAAGCGACTGGGGCCCGTCGCAAAGCGCCTCCCCGGGGTCGGGATGCATCTCCACCATCACCCCGTCCGCGCCGACTGCGAGTGAACCCCTGGCCAGTGCCGGGATCAGCTCTATTTTGCCGGTGGCATGGCTTGGGTCCACTATGATCGGCAGGTGGCTCCGGTGCTTGACCAGTGGGACCGCGCTCAGGTCGAGGGTGTTTCGGGTGGCGCTCTCGAACGTCCTGATCCCCCTCTCGCAAAGGACCACGTTGCCGTTGCCGCCCCTGACTATGTACTCCGCGGCCATGAGTAGTTCTTCCACCGTGCTGGAAAGCCCCCTCTTGAGCATCACCGGCTTCTCCTGCAAACCGACCTCCCTGAGCAGCACGAAGTTCTGCATGTTTCGCGCTCCGACCTGCAGCATGTCCACGTATCCGGCGACCATCTCCACCTGCCGTGTGTCCATCACCTCGGTCACAACCGGCAGCCCGGTCTCCTCCCGGGCCAGCGCCAGGAGCTTCAGGCCATCCTCCCCGAGTCCCTGGAACGAGTACGGGGAGGTGCGCGGCTTGAACGCTCCCCCCCGCAGAACCTGCACCCCCATCTCCCTGGCCGCCCTGGCGGACGCCATCAGTTGCTCCTCGCTCTCCACCGCGCAGGGGCCTCCTATCACTACAAACGTGTCTCCTCCCAGCTCCACCGGCCCTACTTTCACAACGGTTCCCTGCGGCTTGAACTCGCGGCTCACGAGCTGGTATGGCCGCATTATGGGAATTACCCTCTCCACCCCCGGCATTGCCCCGAATGGTATCTGCGATATCCTCTTCCTCTCGTCCCCGACCACACCGATGATCATCTTGAACTCGCCGCGGGAGATATGGGCCTCGGCGCCCACCTGGTGGATCTTGTCTACCACGTCCTCGATCTGCCGGTCCGTGGCTCCGTCAGTCATTACTATCATCATGACCGGATCGCCTCCTTCTGGTAACAATTATTCAGGAAGGTCGGTCCTGAGCTGCCTGGCATCCTTCAGATAAACATGCCTCAACTGTTCCCGAGCCTTGTCGGTGTTCATCAGCATCATCACCCTGACGACCCTGGGCAACGCTCCCTCTATCGCCAGCTCGCGGGAACATATCACCGGTATGTGGCTCAAGCCAATCTTGCGAACCGCCGCCGCGGGGAACTCCGCCGTCAGGTCCCCGGTGGCGGTAAAGAGGATGAACACCACGTCATCGATGGCAACGTCGTTCCGGTCGAGCATCTCCTGCAGCAACTCGACGGTGGACCCGACGATATCTTCCTTGGTGTTATCGTCCGCTGTAATAGCCCCCCTCAAACTCCTGACCCTCATCGTCCCTCCTTGGTAATTGGCTAGAGTCCGGTCTGCCTGTAGAGTTCTCTCACCTCACCGGGATCAAGTCGACGGTACTCACCAGGCCTCAGCGACCCCAGCCCCAGAGAACCAACCCTTAATCGACTGAGCGATAGGACCCGGTACCCCAGGTACTCGAAAGACCTCCTTATCTGCCTCTTCTTTCCCGTATGCAGGGTCATGGCCACCAATCCCCGCCCTCCGCTCTTTCCAACAAGCGATACCCGGGCCTTCGCGGTTATCCCGTCCTCCAGCGGTACTCCCTTCCGGAGCAGCGCCAGGTCTCCCGCCGCCGGGACCGGCTCTACCTCCACCCTGTACTCCCGCCCTACCTTGAAACTCGGGTGCATGAGCCGGTTGGCCAGAAACCCGTCGTTTGTTAGAAGTATAAGCCCGGTGGATTGCTTGTCCAGCCTTCCTACCGCAAAAAGTCGCCCGCTCCCCCCGTCTTTCTCGCCCAGGAGGTCCAGCACCGTAACCCGTCCCTGGGGATCCCTCGAGGTGGTTATTACCCCCGCCGGCTTGTTCAGCGCGTAGTACTCCAGTCCCGGCGTGTTCTCGACCCGGATGCCGTCCACCGACAGAACGTCAACGTCCGCCAGTGCCCTGTCGCCGAGGACCACCGTGTTGCCGTTGCAGGTCACGCGTCCCTGCTCAATCAGCTTCTCGACGGCTCTCCTCGAGGCTACCCCCGCTCGGGCCAGTATCTTCTGTACCCTCTCGCGCCCTTCCTCCACCAACACCATCATCCTCCTCCTCCTCGAGAATTTCCCAGGAGAGGCTCCTCCTTATCTTTTCCACGGTATCCTCATCCGGGGCGAAATCTTCAAGGTTGGGAAGATCATCGATGCTCCCCAGCCCGAACCTCTCCAGGAAACGGAGGGTTGTTCCGTATAGCGCCGGGTATCCAGGCGGCCCTCCTTTTCCCACCCGCCGGACCAGCCCGCGGTCCAGCAGAGTCCCCATGACACCCTCCGATTGCAGCCCGCGTATCTCCGCTACCACCCCGCGTGACACCGGCTGAAGGTAAGCGACTATGGCCATCGTCTCCAGGGCCGCCCTGGTGAGCCTCGGGTTGACCTGCGACCTTACCATCCTGGCGATGAACGGCGCGGCCTCCTGGCGGGCGTAAAGGGAAAAGCCGCCAGCTACCTCCCGAACAATCAGGCCCCCGTCTCTCCGGCGGTACGACTCGGTAAGCTCGTTTAGCATCTCCCTCACCGCGCCGGGGTCAAATCCGGTTATCTCCGACAGCGCCCCCGCCGACAGTGGTTCGGGGGCCACAAAGAGGAGTGACTCCACGATGCTCATCTTATCGGCCCCCCCTGCCGGAGGCCCCTGTATCGCGGGCTCACCTGACGAACCTCCGTCGATCCTTTCACCCCAGTACCGGTCCGGCTCTTCCCCCGGCGGCCGACTATCTTCAGGCAACACTATCCTTCTCCCCCTCCACTTTCCTCACGTCGATTTTCCCGAAACGCTTCCGTTGGGTAAGCGTGACCTCACCGCTCTTGTAAAGCTCCAGTATCGCTAGGAATGTCGCTATGACCTCCATCTTGGTGCGGCACTCCGATATCAGCTCTCTAAACGTCGTCCGGCCCACGTGATCAAGGGTCGCCCTGACCCTCCCGATATGCTCCATCACCGAAACCTTGATGGGCGCGATATGCGACGTGTCCACCGGGGCCGGCGCCCTGTCGATCAGCAGTTCCATCAACGCCTGTGACAGGCCGGAAACGTCCACTCCCTCGAACGGGTCGGGGTACAGTTGCGCGTAATCTTCCTCGAGCTCTCTCAGGCGCGGGGTGTACCACCCGTTTCGCGCGTACTGATCCGCCAGCCACTCCGAGGCGTTGGAGAACGCCTTGTACTCCAGCAACCTCTCCACCAGGTCCTCCCTGGCGGACTCGGGATCGTCCTCCTCATCCACTTCTTCCTCCAGTGGTGGAAGAAGTGAGCGCGCCTTGATAAGCAGCAGGGTCGCCGCTATCAGGAGGAACTCTGTCGCGGTATCGAGGTCCAGGTCGGACGCTTCCTTGATGTGTTCCAGGAACGACGATGTTATCTGTGCCACCGGTACCTCGTTGACACTGAGTTCGTGGTTGGTGATGAGCTGCAGAAGCAGGTCGAACGGGCCCTCGAAGACCTCTATCTTCACATCAAAGCTCAAGCAATTCTCCCCTACAGGGTCCCGATGCTCATGGCATCCCTTGCCAGGCCGAGAATCTCTTCTGCAATCGGCCGGACTACCGCCGCGCCCGACTCCAGTATCTCGCCCACCACGCCCGGGTTCCCGGCGAGCTCAGCGCGCCTCGACCTCAGGCCCTCCATGTCATCAGCAATGATCCCGGCGATCTCGTCCTTGCAGTCGGTACAACCTATCAGGGCCTCCTTACACTCACCGGACCGCTTAACCGGGTCCACCTCCGGGTACGCCTTTATCAGCTGGAAAACCGAGCAGACGTTCGGGTGCCCCCTGTCCTGCCTGCGGACCCTGGCAGGGTCGGTGATCATCCTCCTCACCTTCCGCAGTATCTCCCCGGGCTCGTCATCCAGCCTGATGTCGTTGTCGTAGCTCTTGGACATCTTACGCCCGTCGGTTCCCGGTATTTTCGACGCCGGGGAAAGGATCGGCTTTGGCTCCGGGAATGTTGGGCCGTACAGCGAATTGAACCGCCTGGCTATCTCCCGTGTCATCTCCAGGTGGGGCAACTGGTCCTCGCCCACCGGCACCAGTTCGGCATCCACAATGAGTATATCCGTCGCCATGAGAACCGGGTACCCCAGGAAGCCGTAGGTGTTCACTCCCCGGGAGTCCAGTTCTCGCAACTGCTCCTTGTAGGTGGGACAGCGCTCCAATTCACCCAGTGTCGTAATCATGGAGAAGTAGAGCACGAGCTCGGGGATGCTCTCGATATCGGACTGCCTGTATACGGTGCACTTCTCGGGATCGAGACCCGCGGCCAGCCAGTCCAGCACCATCTCCGTGGTGAAAGCCCCCAGCATAGAGGTATCCCGGTAATCCGTGGTCAGGGCGTGCCAGTCGGCCACGAAGAAGTAACAGTCGTGGGTCTCCTGGAGCCGCGTCATCGTCTTGAGGTTCCCGTGATAATGGCCCAGGTGCAGCCTTCCACTGGGCCTGTACCCGCTAACCACCCTGTCCTTCAACTGAATACCTCCCAAGCACGTAATCAACGAAACAGGTTATGCACCGACTATTATTACACTCAACAATCTGAATATCGGGCTCATCCAACTGAAGAACTGATCCCCCAATAGCCACAGGAAAAGAAGAATCACCATAAATCCGTATGGGGCCATGGACTCATACGTTTTCTGCGCCCGCGGCGGGAGAAAAAATTCCACGATGTGAGAACCGTCCAGCGGCGGCACCGGTATGAGGTTGAAGAACGCCAGCACCACGTTTATCTCCGCTATCAGGAACAGGGCAACGAAGATCTCGTTGGCGGAGCCAAAAGGGTTCACCCCCGCCAGCCGGATAACCATCCCTATCATTGCCACCAGGAACGCCAGGGCAAAGTTCGTCAGTGGGCCGGCCAGGGCCACCAGCATCATGTCCCTCCTGGGATTCTTGAAAAAGAACGGGTTGACCGGTACCGGTTTGGCGTAACCAAACAGGAAAGGAGACCTGAAGACGATAAGCGCCAGCGGCAAAAGTATCGTCCCGAACGGGTCAATATGCGGAATAGGGTTGAGGGTCAGCCGTCCCGCGTTTCTGGCGGTGTGGTCCCCCAGCATGTCAGCGACACGTCCGTGCATGTACTCATGAAAGACCACCCCGATGGCGAGCCCTATCAGGAAATATACTGTAGTCTGCCAGTCCATCAACTTCCCTCTTGTGGATTGCAAATCGCGCTGCTCCGGTCAGCGCCAATTCTATTTATGGCGCGCCCCGGTTACAAGCACCCGCGACCCTTAGGCCCTGGGATGCGCGTTCCGGTAAACCTCCCTCAGGTGCTTCCCCGTTACCTCGGTGTATATCTGGGTGGTGGAGATGCTGGAATGTCCCAGCAGTTCCTGTACCACCAGCAGGTCCGCCCCGCCCTCCAGCATATGTGTCGCGAAGGTGTGCCGAAGCACGTGGGGGGTCACCTTCTCCTCCATTCCCACCGCGGCGGCGTGCCCCTTTATGATCTTCCAGCACCCCTGCCTGGTCAGGCGTCCTCCCCTGGCGTTGAGGATCAACCCCGCACAATGCCGCTTTCCCGCCAGCAACGGTCTCGCCTCATCCAGGTAGTTGATTACCATGCGCTGCGTTTCCCTGCCGAACGGCAGTAGCCTCCACTTCCCACCTTTCCCCCGACACGTCAGTATCCTCTCCGGCAGGTCAAGGTCCCCCACGTCAACTCCGACCAACTCCGATATCCTCATCCCCGTCGCGTATAGCATATCCAGGATCAACCGGTCCCGGACCCCCCTGGGGTCCCCCCCGGCGGGAGCGTCCAGCAGTTTTTCCACCTGGTCCCGGTCGAGCGCCCGTGGCAACCGCATGGGCATCCTGGGAGAAGCCAGGATTGTTGACTGGTCAGATACCGCGTGTCCCTCGGTGACCATAAAACGGTGAAACATCCTCACCGCGCTGAACGCCTGGGCGACCGACCGTGGGGACAGCCCGGCTCCCTGTGGCGATGACAGCTCACCCGCGAACCCCACCAGCGACTCGCGGGTGATATCGTCAGGCGCCTCTATCCCTATCCCCGAGAGAAACTCCAGGTACCTGGTAATAGCCCGGCGGTAGGCCGTGACCGTATTATCAGAGGCGCCCCTCTCCACATGCATGTAGTTGAGGAACTCACGACCCGCCTCGACCAGTGGCGAAACACCGGCCTGCCCGTCCGTATCGTCGCCCTGCTGATCCATAACCGCTTTCACCGCAATCCGCTAAGCCCTCATCCGGCAACATCCGCACCATAGGTTGACCCCTCGCCAGCCAGGAGCAGCTTCGTCAGCGTTATCCCGATAACCGTCTTCGCGTCGCGTACCTCGCCGGTTGATATCATGTCGAACGCCTCTTCAAGGTGCACCGCCTTGACCTGAAAAAACTCGTCGGGCTCCGCCTCGGCCTGCCCCTCCTCGAGTTCTCGGGCCAGGAACAGGTGGAAGTACTCGTCGCTGTATCCGGGCGAGTTGTAGAACTCGGCCAGCTTTACCATCTCGCCGGCTCGATACCCCACCTCTTCAGCCAGTTCCCTCCGGGCGCACACCTCGGGAGGCTCACCTTCCTCCAGTTTCCCCGCCGGTATCTCAAGAAGCACCTTCCCGGTGGCATGACGGTACTGCCGCACCAGCACGATCGTCTGGTCACTCAACAGCGGGACCATGCCTACCGCACCGGGGTGGATAACCCTCTCCCAGCGGGCCTCCCGGCCATCGGGAAGCCTCACGTCGTCTATAAACACCCTCACTATCTTCCCGTCGAACACCTGTTCGGTGGAGAGTGTCCGGTGGTCACCGATATCTATTTCCATCCTAGTGCTCCAATCCATAGGTACGGTGACGCACCGAGAGCGTCGAAGCGCCGCTCCGGCAAGGCGCGCGACCGAGTCGTACTCTTGGAGTACGTCGAGGGAGCGGAACGCAGCCGGAGTGGATGCAGCGGCGTTCGAATGCCAGCGTATTTATGGAATGGGGCACTTAATCACCGCCTGTCATCCGTTTGGGCGGCGGCGTACCCAGCGGCACCCGCGGCCATGAAGAACTCCGGCTCCTCTGACGGGGTCCGTCCCATCACGGTGGGTTTGTAACCACTTCGCCTTATGAGTTCGAGAACCCCCTCACCGTCCACCTCCAGCACCCGGTGCGTCTCCTCGATGCCGGACCGTTCTATCTGCGACCATACCCGCTTTCGCTTCTCGCCGGTCATTTTCGGTACCGGCACGGTGGCCGGCCGGCACGCCCCGTACTTCAGCGCGGATACCGTGTGGTGGCTCAAACCAATGTGCCTTTCCCGGGCGTCTCCGAACATTATCCTCGCTATCGCTATGGGACGGCCACCCATCGATCCCGCGGCGTTTATGACCGTCGCCTGCTCCATGCCGGTGAAGCCTACCGCGAAGCCGGTCCCCACGATCCCCGGACCCATTATGACCACGGCGGCGTCGGCGCCACACACCTCTCTGGCAGCAACAAGCGCCCCGAAGATGTTCACCGCCTCGAACTCTCCCCCGAAGGCGTGGCCGCATGTCATGGTGGAGTCTATGTACCCCTCGTCCACGAGAAAGCGCACCGTCTTGCTGAAATTCAAGGGCAGCGACCCTCCGTCGGTCATGATATACACCAGGCGTCCCCCGGGGAGTGCGTCCTTGTAAGCCAGCGCCACCGCCAGCAACTGGCTGTGGAGTGTTCCTGAAACCACCGGCATCCCCCCGAGCGCGCACGAGAGGTCCTCCGGCATCCCCCCGGCTGGACCAAGCCTCTCCTCCACCGCCTCCACGTTGAGCTGCATGGGGGTGTACCTGAGCTTCATTATATGCCCTGTAGACGGGGTATCGAGCGTCAACCGGGTCAGGTTCCACACGATGAAGTGGAAGCCACCCGACCCCAGGCCAAGCTCCACCGCGGTGGTGTTCGCGATCACCTCGTCCCCCGCGCCTACGTCTCCCACCAGTTCCCCGAGAACGAGCCCGCGTCCCGCCGAGCCGTCCTCAAACTCCAGCTGGACTTCCTGCACGTCAGGCCCCCACCAGCCGGTGTCGGTTACCGTCGCCCGGCGATAGCTGCTCACCGGCCATCGCCTTCCTCCAGCGCACCCATGAGCGCGAGACGCACCAGGATTCGCGAAACGTTCAATAGGTCTTCCTTCATAATGAATTCCTCGATGCTGTGGGCGTTGGCAAGGCCCACGTTCAATGTGATCATCTCCAGATGCCCCTGGTTCAAGACGTTGGCGTCACTCCCGCCACCGGTCCGCGTGAACCACGGCTCCAGTCCACACCCCTCCATAGCCCTGCGCAGTTCCGCTACCGGGTCCGAGGATGTGTCGATGCTGAACCGGGAGAACGAGCGCTCGACCTGGACCTCGACCCGGCAACCGCACCGGTCCGCCACCTCCCGGAACCGGTCCACCATCGCTCGCCGCTCCTCGGAAAGCCGTTCCTCGGAAAGACTTCTGAGTTCCCCCTGGACCACCACCAGGTCCGGCACGATATTGCATGCGCGGCCACCGTTGATGATTCCGATATTCGCCGTTGTCCGCTCGTCCAACCGCCCCAGTGGGAGCCCCGCTATTGCCTCCGCCGCGCAGGCGATGGCGCTTATCCCCTTCTCCGGCTCCACCCCTGCGTGAGCCGCCAGGCCTCGCAAGGTGAACGTAACCCTCTCACGGCTTGGCGCCTCCACTACGATGCCCCCGACCCCCCCGCTCCCGTCGAGTACCAGCCCCCACCTGCCTTCCAGCAGTGAATGGTCCAGGTTCTTCGCTCCCAGGAGTCCCGGCTCCTCTTGTACGGTAAGCAGAACCTCCAGCGCCCTGTTCTCCAGACCCGCCCCCATGATACACTCCACCGCCGCCAGTATCGCCGCCACCCCCGCCTTGTCGTCGGCTCCCAGTATCGTGTCGCCGGCGCTGGTGAACCTGTCATCCTCATCTACCGGTACCACTCCCTCACCGGGGGTGACGGTGTCCATGTGAGCGTTAAGGATGATCGGGGGTTCGCTGGAAGGCGCGCCCGGAGGTACGCGTATCACCAGGTTGCCGCTCTCACCGCCGGTGACCTCCCCCGCCAGGTCCTCGCATGTCACTAATCCAATGCCGTCGCAGAAACTGGTCACGTAGTCACGGAGCTTGCCCTCCTTGCCCGGCTCGCTGTCTATACGTACAAGCTCCTGGAATATGGTGAAGAGCCTCCCGGGTTCGGGGCCGATGTCGGTCATTTCAATTCCCGGGCCTCGTTGCCCTCCCTGACGGTAGGGTTCGACCCGGAGAGCCGCTGCCTCTCAATAGACTCCCTCACGAACTCCCTGAAAAGGGGGTGGGGGCGGAGCGGTCTCGACTTGAACTCGGGATGAAACTGGCACGCCACGAACCAGGGATGCTCGGGGATCTCGATTATCTCCACCAGTCGCCCGTCCGGGGAAACCCCGGAAAAGCTCAGCCCGGCTTCCTCCAGCTTGTTTCGCAGACTGTTGCTGACCTCGTAACGGTGGCGGTGCCTTTCGTATATGACCTCCTCGCCGTACGCTTCATGGGCACGGGTACCTTTCATCAACTTACAGGGGTACAGCCCCAGGCGCATCGTGCCCCCCAGCCCATCCACCTCTTTCTGGTGTGCCATCAGGTCAATCACCGGGTAAGGCGTCTCGGGATCGAACTCCGCGCTGTTGGCCGACTCCATGCCCCCCACGTCGCGGGCGAACTCTATTACCGCACATTGCAGCCCAAGACAGATCCCCAGGAACGGGATACCTTTCTCCCTGGCGAACTGCGTGGCCATTATCTTGCCCTCTATCCCCCGTATACCGAAGCCCCCCGGCACCAGGATGCCGTGCACGTCACCCAGGATCTGGTCGCACCCCTCCTCCTTCAACCTGTCGGAGGCCACCCATACCATCTTTACGTTCACCCCGTACTTGATCCCCGCGGCGGTCAGGCTTTCCGCGATGCTTATGTAGGCATCGGGCAGGTCCACGTACTTGCCCACCACCGCGATCCTGACCTCTCCCTCAAGGCTCTTGATACGCTCCACCAGCCCTTTCCACTCCGACAGGTCGGGGGGCTTCCCGGCGAGCCCGAGGTGATCTACGATGTACTCGTCCAGGCCTTCCAGGTTCAACATCAGCGGGACCTCGTATATCGAGCTTGCGTTGACCGCGGAAACCACCGCCTCCCTGTCCGTGTCACAGAACAGGGATATCTTGTCCTTGACCCCATCGTTTATCGGCCTGTCCGAACGGCACACAATCGCGTCAGGCTGGATTCCCAGGCTCTTCAACTCCTTTACACTATGCTGCGTCGGCTTGGTCTTGAGCTCCCGGGACGTCTCCAGGTAAGGGACCAGGGTGACGTGTATGTAGAACACGTTTTCATGGCCGATATCTTTCTTGAGCTGCCGTATCGCCTCCAGGAAAGGCTGGCTCTCGATGTCGCCAACGGTCCCGCCGATCTCGCTGATGGTGACATCCACGTCGTCCTCGCGGCCCAACTCGAGTATCCGCCTTTTTATCTCGTCGGTGATATGGGGAATGACCTGTACCGTTGCGCCAAGGAACTCCCCCTTGCGCTCACGCGAGATGATGGTCCCGTACACGGTGCCGGTGGTTACGTTGCTCTCGCGCTGCAGGTTCACGTCCACGAACCTCTCGTAATGCCCGAGGTCGAGATCGGTCTCGGTGCCGTCGTCGGTCACGAAGACCTCGCCGTGCTGGAAAGGGTTCATGGTCCCGGGATCCACGTTGATGTACGGGTCTAACTTCTGCATGGTGACTTTCAGGCCCCGCAACTTGAGCAGGAGTCCTATCGACGCGGCGGTGATGCCCTTTCCCAGCGATGAAACCACCCCTCCGGTCACGAAGATGTGCTTTGGGTGCGGCGACTTGTCAGCCATCTTTCTCCCTTCGGTTCTCCCGATAGCTTTTACTTGTATTCTGTTTCCCCGGGCTTCTCTCCTTTTCTACCAAGACGGTCCATCCAATTCAAGGGCCTGTTTGAATCTACTGCTTTCGAGAACGAGTACTTTTCGGACAAGATGTTCATGAATACCAGGAAAAGAAGTACGCCCAGCTTCCACCAGTTTCCTGCCCCGATCGCCACCCCCAGGCCTACCGTCGCCCCCAGGACGTTTGAGCCCGCGTCGCCGAGCATGAACCTCTCCGAAAGGTCCCCGGGCAGCAGGACCAGGGCCACCGCGCCTACCGACAGGAGGTACGGCACGAACGTATCCATCAACTTCCAGTTGAGCGCCACAACCCCGGCCAGCGCCGGCAGGAACACCTTCAGCGCCCGGCCCGGCCTCATGTCCAGCAGGTTGAACAGGTTCGCGCACAGGGCGATGAGAGTGGCGTTGAGGAACAGTTCCCACCAGTTGTGCGATAACGGCAGCGAGACCGCCAGTGCCACCAGGAGGCCGCCCAGGGCTTTCAGGAACCCGGTACTTATCCGCCCTTTGAACAACGCCCGGATGTGCCCCTTGAAACCGCTTGCTTTTCCGTCGCCGAACACGTCGTCCATCAACCCCAGGAAGCACATCCCCAGGACCAGGACCAGGAGCGATTCAGCCGGGCCGAACGCCTGTTTCTCGGGAAACCCCTCCACTGCTCGTATCACGACGTAGGTGAGCAGATAGACCGGCACGAAAAGGAAGCCGGCGGCGGCCGGCACCGAACTGCCGGCATAGTTGGTGACTCGCGGTCCGTCCTCCATGATGCCACCGCAACCCACCAGTATCAGTACCCCCGCCGCTATCGACCCCAGGAAAGCTCCGGCCGCAACCAGCATCGGCTAGATCCCCCCGCTCTGAAACAGTCGTTTCAGCGCGGACCTCAGGATATCCAGGAACTGACGCCCCCGGTGCTTGAACCCTGCCAGGTCCCTTCCGGTCTCACGGTGATACATGCCGGTTTCGACCTCCACCACCTTTAACCCGGCCCGCAGGGCGTCAACGGTCATTCCAACCTCCACCCCGAACCCCTCTTCGAAGGGGGCCACCCGCTCATAGGTCCGGTGTGTCATCGCCCGCTGACCGGAGAGAGGGGAAGCCATGACCCCTCCCGCCAGCATGCGTATCGCCATTCCGCCCAGTCCCTGCGCGATGCCGAACCCCCCTTTTCGCCTCGCCGGACCGAACGCCGCTATGGCAAGGTCTGCCTCCCCTGCCAGTACCGGCGCGAGTATCATCTCCGCCTCCCGGGCGCTATCGCCCAGGTCTCCGTCAACCAGCAATAGAAAATCGAACTCCAGGTGCGGGAGGACCCGGTTGAGGGACCCACCTTTCCCCAGGTTGGCTCCGTTCACGACCACAGTGGCCCCCTCACCGGCGGCTTCGCGAGCGGACAGGTCGGTCGAGTAATCGTCTATCACAACTACCTCGTCCACCCCGGGGATGGCGAGAAGAGAACTCACGGTCCGTCCTACGGACCCCTCCTCCTCATACGAGGGTACCACCGCAACGGTTCTCATGAGTACCTCAAATGTCTCACGGTTCCGGCAGTATCTGTTCCGCCGCCCTGCCGCTTCCGTAATTCCCGCTCCTGCCCTGCAGCACCAGCACCAGGGCCACCTCCCCGGGAACCGTGTTCACGTGGTCCACGGTGGAGATACCGTTCTTCTTGTAGGTTATCATGGCGACGTCCGACGCCTCCAGGCCGCTGACCCCGACTACCGGGAACTCCGCCGCACCAAATGCTCGAATGAGAGGCAGGTCAGTGCCCTCCAGGACGTCGGCCTCCTCAATGCTTCCCAGCAGTACCGCGCCGGTGACGGGACCGGGCAGCACCCCCTTCATCTGGATTACCCCGACCTGGTCCAGCATGGTCAGGACCTCGGGGTTGGACGCGTTCTTCAACTGCTCCACCACCTCCGCCAGGACCCTCTCCTTGACCACCCCGGGTTCCGCGGGCAACCCGAACGCCTGCGCCAGGCCCTGGAGCAACGCCGGCTCCTCGTAGACCGCCGCGGTTGACATGCTTATGGTCAGCGGTACGTTGCCCCCGGCGGAGATGATCGCGTCGTGGATCGACTCCAGCGTGTTCTCGTCCGGTTCCATCCCGGTTATCACCACGAACGCCCTTTCGGGCAGGCGGTCGGCCATCATGTACGGCTTTGACTCTGTGGTGTAACCCTTGTAGAAGTTCAGGTCGTCATTAAGCGACTTGTTCTTGTCCTTCACCTCGGAGAACGTCTCTTGCAAGGACTCGGTCTCGCTCCTTAACTCAGCTATCAGGCCCCTCTCCACCAGAGTGGTACCCAGCAGTATGCCTATTCCCAGGGCGAGAAAGACCGCCACCAGCGAGATTACGTGGTATCTCATGTCCAGCAAAGGAACTCCCCCTGTTCCGTCAGATGAGGTTCTGAAGCTTCATCAACCATACCTGGAACCTCATCGCCAGCACCGTAATAAACTGCCTGACAGGATCGGACAACAGGATAATGATAACAATCGTCACCAGGGCCGCCGCAACCATGAGTGCCAGGTGCCAGCCCTTGACCCTGGTGCTGTACAACCGGCTGACGCCCTTTGCGTCCACCAGTATGGCGCCGACCCGCAACCGTACCAGGAACGTGCTGGCCATACCTTTTCTGTCCTTGTCCATGAAATCGACCAGGTTACTATGGCCACCTACCATCACTATCAGCTCGGCGCCCTTCTCATAAGCGATGAGCATCGCAATATCCTCGCTGGTCCCCGGGTAACGGAAAACGGTTTGCGCAAGCCCCAGCTCCTCCAGCCGCTCCCTGCCCGGCGCCTTGCCGTCGCGGTACCCGTGGACTACCAGTTCGCTCGCCTTCCGGAGCGCATTATCGGAGACGCTGTCCATGTCACCTACAATCATATCCGGCTTATAGCCCAGCTCCAGCAGCGCGTCCGCCCCCCCGTCAACCGCTATGAGCACCGGCTTTATCTCCCTCAGGTACGGACGGAGAGCCAGCAGGTCACGTTTATAGTCGTGCCCCCTGACCACTATGAGAACCTGCTTCCCAGCCATTATAGTGGTGATGTTTGGAAGATCGACGCTCTCAAGGAGTATCTCCTTCTCGGCCTCCAGGAACTCCATGGTGTTGGCCGCGAAGTCACCCAGGTGCTTCCCCAGGTTTTTCTTGCTCTCCTCGACCCGCGTCTCTATCTCCAATATGGTAAGCACACTGCCGCTGGCTACCTCCTCCTCGCCACGGAGAATCAAACCACCGTGAATCCGGACGGCATCCCCTTCCTTGACCAGGTCGAAAACCTCCTGGCCCACCTCGTCCACTATCCGTATCCCCGACGCCGCTATGATCAGCGGGCCGAGGTTGGGATAAGTGCCGGTCAACGAGCAGGCCGCGTTCACCACGACCGACGGTTTCTTCTCCACCAGTGATTCCGCGGAAACCATGTCGATGTCGGTATGGTCGATTATCGCGACCTCTCCGGCGTTAAGCCGCTTGACCAGGTTCTTGGTCCTCTTGTCCAGCCTGGCTGTCGCCACACCGGCGTTCTTGTCCGCGTTATTTACGGATGTTATGGAAGTCGACCTCATTGAGTCATCACCCACCATTGTTTAGAAGCAATTATCTCACATCTACAACGGTCAACGCTCAAATGACGCACTGGTGACAGGTACCAGTGGCTCAAAATGACGCACTGGTGACAGGTACCAGTGGCTCAAAATGAGGCGATCGCCTACTGTCTTGAGGCCCTGGTCACTGTTGAGCGGCTTATCCCCAGGTAAGCAGCAATCTCCTTCGCCGTGTACTGTTGTTCGTAGCGCGCGATACGTATCGCTTTGTTTATCTGTTGCTTTCCGACAACTCCGCGAAATAGATCCGGCAGCGAGATTCGATCTTTCTGGTCCATGAGCAGGCCCTCAGCGACAAAACGAAGATACTCCTTCTGAGCCATCTCATTATCGTTCCCGAATATTCTAAGGGTGTACTCGACATCCAAGAACTCTGGAGCGGGAGCGATGCCGCTTATTGCCCTGTAACTGCTCCACCTCCACTGGCCCGGTTTGCTGACCAGGCCGCCCTTGACGGGGTTGAGTGCTGTATACCTGATAACCTCCATAAGGTGTTCTTCTCTCTCGATGAGTCGTGATGTGAAGCGTCCCTGCATAACATGGCCCACCCTGTCGTACCTCCAGTTGAAACGCTTGCAGTAGTAGTTGAGCAGCATATGCATCCCCTCGGAGAGGTTCGCCTGGGGCGTTTCAATAAACAGGTGGTAATGGTTGTTCATCAGGCAGTAGGCATAACAGCCCCAACCAAACTCGCTGACTACGTCGGAAAGCTTCCCAATAAAATCGAAGCGGTCATCGTCACTCAGGAAAACAGCTTGCTTGGAGTTACCCCGGGACATTACGTGGTAAAAAGCACCTGGAAATTGTACTCGCGGCTTTCTTGACATGCACCTATTCTACAAGCAATACAAGCATAACGCAAGAAATGACGCACTGGTGACAGGTACCAGTGGCTCAAAATGACGCACTGGTGACAGGTACCAGTGGCTCAAAACGCGTGGGTCAGGGTTGCTTGGCGTTGTTGGCACGGTTGAGGATGTCTTTGGCGTGTTCTCTTGTGACCTTTCTCCTGGTGGAGTCGCCGAGCATGCGGCATATCTCGTCTACCCTGTCATCGCCGGATATCAGATTGATTCCGGTTTGCGCCCCACCGCCGCCATCGCCCTTGAATACCTGGTAGTGCCAGTCGGCAAACGTCGCTATCCGGGGGTTGTGCGTCACACAGAAAACCTGGTGATAGCTGGTCAACTGGTGTAACTTCTCCCCCACCTTCGTCGCGGTCTTCCCGCCGATCCCCGCGTCCACCTCATCGAACACCAGCGTTGGTATCCTGTCCGCCCCGGCAAGCACTATCTTGAGGGCCAGCATCACCCGGGACATCTCCCCACCCGAGGCGATGCGTCGCAGGGGCCTTACCGGGCCCTCCTGCACCGGGCTGAAAAGGAACTCTACCTCCGAGGAGCCGCGTGGCCCGAAGGCTCCCGTCTGGTCCACCTTCACCGTAGCCGCCTTCTCCTTGGCGGGCCGGATATTCACCTCGAAACGTGCCTTATCCAGTTCCAACTGTCCAAGCTCGGCAGCGACCGCATCCTGGAACTCGGAGGCGGCTCCTTCCCTGCCCCGGGTAAGCAACTCCGCGAACCCCGTTACTTCCTCCCGGGTCTTCTCGATCTCACCACGCAGGGCGCCAACCCGCCCTATGCTCTCCTCGATTCCGTGGAGCTTCAACTCCGCCTCGTCTGAGTATGAGAGAACGGACGGAAGTGTGCCACCGTATCGCCGGCACAGTTCGCGGAGCAGGCTCAAGCGCGACTCGACCTCCTGCAGCCGGGAGGGGTCCATCTCCACTCTTTCACGGTAGGCAACGACCTCGGCAGCCAGATCCTCGGTATCGAATATGAGCGACTCCACGCGCCCGGCCAGGCCGGATACTTCCCGGTCTATGGAGGACATTCTCCTGAGGTCAGACAGTACAACCGAAAGCGTATCGCGAGCGGCGGCCGGCTGGTCGTTAGACACCAGCGACGTCTCAACCCTGGTCGAGAGCTCCAACAGCTCCTTTGCGTGCCGAAGCCTCCCCGCCTCGGACTCCAGTTCCTCCAGCTCGTCCGGCTGTGGCTCCGCCTTCCTGATACGCTCCACTTCGTCCCGAAGAAGCTCGGCCTCTCTTTCCAAACCCTCCACCCCCAGGCCGATTTGCCCCTGCTCGGAAAGGAGGGACTTCAACCTGCCGTATGACCTCCGGTACTTTTCAAGATTCTCCATCTGCTCCAGACCGGCGAAACGGTCCAGGTACTCCACGTGAGTACCCGCCTTGAGTAGCGCCTGGTGGCTGTTCTGACCGTGCACGTCCAGAAGGATATCCCCTATCGCTGCCAGCGTGGACACCGGGCACATGCGCCCGTTCACGGTACAGCGGCTCTTCCCCCCCACCGGCACCGTCCTGCTCAGCATCAACTCCTCTTCATCACCGGACATAAACCCCTGCCTCTCCAGTTCGCCATGTACCTCCGGCGTTTCAGTCAGGTCGAAGACGCACTCCAGGGTCGCCGCCTTCGCGCCGTGGCGGACCTGAACGGTGTCAGCACGGTCACCCAGCAGTAACCCGATTGCCCCTACCAGCACCGTCTTGCCGGTGCCGGTTTCCCCGGTAAGGACGTTTAGTCCATCGCGGAACTCCACCTCGACACGCTCTATGAGCGCAAAATCTACTACCTTGAGATACGCCAGCAAGTCGCCCTCCTACTCGCTATCGACGTACGCGGGCGGGCTCATGAACTTCCTGCGCAGCGTCTGATAAAAGGAGCTTCCTTCCAGTTCGATTATCTTGACGGTCTTCTCCATCGCGAAGAACTCTATGGTCGCCCCCGGTGGGACCTCCACGTCCTCGCGCCCGTCCACGCTGAGGGCAAGCCTCTCGGGAGCGTTGCCGACAATCACCTTCACCGTGTCTCCGGCATCCAACACCATCGGTCGGCTGAACAGCATATGGGCGCAGATAGGGGTCATCAGAAAGCAGTTCAGCTCAGGTGTGACTATGGGCCCCCCGGATGACAGGGAGTACGCCGTCGACCCGGTCGCGCTGGATATGATGAGGCCGTCCCCGGAGTACCGCATGAAAAATTCCCCGTTTATGTACGTTGACAGGTGGATGAGCCTCTCCCTGGCAAGCTTCCCGATGACGACCTCGTTTAGAGCCCTGAACTCCCGGCCTCCTTCCTTCCCCAGCCTGCACCCGATCGAGAGCCTCCTGCTTACCAGGAATCGCCCCGCGAGAGTATCCTCCAGCGTTTGGTCCACCTGGTGCATCTCCGCCGCGGTAAGGAACCCCAGTTTCCCGATGTTGATGCCGATCAGCGGTATATCGTGCCCCCAGAGCACGTCCACGGCATGGAGCATGGTCCCATCCCCTCCCAGGACCACCGCCAGATCCACCGCCTCCAGTCTTGCCACCGCCACTGCGGGGGCGTCCGGCCCCAGCGCCTCCACGTCATCTGCCAGGATGCAGTTGCCCACTCCGTTCCTCTCCAACCAGGACGCCACGTGCCGCACCATCCCGGTGATACCCGGTTTCCTCACGTGAGGTATTATCAGCACATTTCGTATCTCAAAGGAGTTGTTATCACTCATGCACCCTCCATGCCCTATTTTCGATACGGTGGCTTCGCCCCCTACCGTGAAGCCTTCCCGCCTCCCAGGTGAGCTTTCTCGACCTCTCGCTCAATATCCCGGGGTCCAATCCCGTCCGCCGGCCGCCCTACCAGGTGGGTGAAGAACTCCAGGTTTCCCTTTGGTCCGATGAGCGGAGAGCCGGTCACCTGCTTCATCACCATGCCCTGCTTTCCCAACCACTGGGCCAGTTCTCCTATCAGCCGGGCGTGGACCAACGGGTCTCTCACCACGCCGCCTTTCCCAACCTGCCGCCGCGGCGCCTCGAACTGTGGTTTTAACAGTGCTACTATCTCTCCACCGGGGTCCAGGACATCCCAAACAGGCCCCAGGACCTTGGTAAGCGATATGAACGATACATCAACCGTGGCGATATGCGGACGCACCTCTAGGTCTCCCGGGGTAAGCCTACGCGCGTTGTAGCGCTCCATTACCGTTACCCTGGGGTCATTTCGCAGCTTCCAGTGAAGCTGGCCCCTCCCGACGTCCAGCGCGATGACCGCCCCGGCACCCCTCCCCAGCACGCAATCGGTAAAACCTCCGGTGGACGAGCCGACATCCAGAACGACTCTGCCCTCAACGTCGATGCTGAACGCGTCCAGCGCATGCTCAAGTTTAACCCCGCCGCGCGACACGTACTCCCTGCCACGGTGCTCAACGGCGATCTCCTCATCGCCGGATACCGAGGTGCCCGGCTTCACCGCGAAGCAGCCGTTGACCGAAACCCGTCCTTCCATCACCGCCGCACGCGCCATTGACCGGCTCTCCGCGTAACCCCTCTCATGCAGGAAAACGTCGAGCCTCTTTTTCATCACAGGCGATCAAGCCTGTCCACGATCTCCCCGGCGATGTTCGAATCGGACAGACCGACCTCTTGCTGAAGTTCAGGGATTCCTCCGTGCTCCACGTAACGATCGGGCAACCCTTTCATCATCACCGGGGCCAATCGCTTATCGCCGGCCACCGCCATGACCGCTTCGCCGAACCCGCCGGCCACCACATTATTCTCCAGGGTGACAAGCAATCGCTTTCCTCCCCCCACTTCCTGGATGAACCCCGGGTCAAGCGGCTTCGCGAACCGGGCGTTCACCACTGCCGCCGAAACACCTTCCGACTCGAGAATGCCGGCAATCCTCATAGCGAGGGGAACCGTGCACCCCAGCGCCAGGAGAGAGACGTCATCCCCCGGCCTTACCACCTCGCCCTTTCCAAGCTCCAGGCCGGCGGCCCCCGCATTCTCCACCGGTGCCACCCTGCCCCTTGGGAATCGCAGGGCCACCGGGCTTTCCAGCCCTAACGCGAAACGCAACATCGACTCCATCTCGACCCCTGCGCACGGCGCCATGATCGTCATGTTCGGCAGGATACGCAGGTAAGATATGTCGAAGTAACCGTGGTGGGTCGACCCGTCCTCGCCAACCAACCCCGCCCTGTCCACCGCGATGATCACGGGAAGGTCCTGGAGGCATATCTCCTGGGCAAGCTGGTCGAACGCCCTCTGCAGGAAAGTCGAGTAGATCGCCACCACCGGCTTGAGCCCCCCTATGGCCAGCCCCGCCGCCAGGTTCACCCCCAGTTGCTCGGCTATCCCTACGTCGAAGAACCTTTCGCCGAAGCGCTCGCTGAACTCTTCAAGCCCCGTCCCCAGCTTCATCGCGGCGGTGATGGCCACCAGCCGGGGCTCCTCCTCCGCTATCTTGACGATCGCCTCACCAAACAACCCGGTCCAGCTTTCCCCTCCGCCTTTCTTCAGCATCTCCCCGGTTCCGCTGTCAAACGACGGGACCCCGTGGAACCTGTCAGGCCTGTGCTCGGAGGGCCGGTAACCTTTGCCCTTTCTGGTCAACGCGTGTATGAGCACCGGCCCCCCTATCCGCCTTGCCTGCCTGATCGTTTCCACGATCTGCGCGACGTCATGGCCGTCTATGGGGCCCACGTACTTCAGCCCGAACGCCTCGAACAGCATCCCCGGAACCAGCGCGTTGGTCATCGATTCCTTGATCTGGGTAACTATCCGGACTATACCGTCCCCAAGCGCCGGCATCGTCCTCAGGAGCTCCTCGAACTCCTCCTTCATGTGGGTGTAGCCGGGCCTTATCCTCAACCGCGAGAGGTACGCCGCGACCCCCCCCACGTTCCGGGAGATGGACATCTCATTGTCGTTCAGAATTATGATGAGGTTGGAATCCAGATGATGCCCAGCCTGGTTCATCGCCTCCAGGGCCACCCCGGAGGTCATGGCCCCGTCACCCATGACCGCCAGGACCGCATGGTCCTCACCGCGCAGGTCCCGGGCCAGCGCAAGCCCAAGTCCATAGCTCATCGAGTTTCCGGCGTGGCCGCTATCCACGACATCGTACTCACTCTCGGCGCGCCTGGGGAATCCGCTGATCCCCCCGTACTGCCTGAGCGTGTGGAACTCACTCCGCCTGCCGGTCAATATCTTGTGTGCGTAAGCCTGGTGACCCACGTCCCATATAACCTTGTCTTCGGGAGTGTTCAGGGCCCTGTGTATGGCCACCGCCAGCTCAACAGCCCCCAGGCTTGACGCCAGGTGTCCTCCAGTCACACTGGTGGTCTCGATTATGAACTCCCTTATCTCGTCGCAAAGGCGTTCCATTTCCGCCGCGTCTAGTCGCCTGAGATCTCGTGGAGACTCTATTGTTTCGAGTACTGAGTAACTCATTCTCGGCTCTTTCAACAGATATTTGAGGTTCACATCATTGTACAGAACGTCCCGTATCCTAACAAGGATTATGCTAGAATAACCGCATGGATTTACCCGGTAAACACGTACAGCACCTTTCCAAGCGGATCGGTGCCAGGGGAGCTGGGAGCGACGGCGAAGCAGCCGCCGCTTCTTACATTCTACGCACATTGAGCGACTCCGACATCGAGGTCAACATGGAGAGCTTCTCCTGCTGGAAGTCGGACCTCACCGCCATCATTCTGCTCTACCTGCTCGCAATCGCGTCCTACGTACTTTTCCGCTACAGCTACACGCTTAGTCTCCTTGTCTCGGCAGCGGTATTCCTGCTGTTCCTGGTGGAAACCCTCTCCTGGGCCGTCGTATCGAAACTTCTGCCCCGGAGCAATGCCTCCAACGTTATGGCGAGAGTCCGCCCCACAGATAAAAGGCTCAGAAGAGTGGTCCTGACCGCCAACTACGACAGCGCCAGGAGTTCGCCTCTCGGCAGGCCCTTGCTTGCCAGGGCTTACCGGGTGCTATATCTGATCTCGTTCATTTCCATCACCCTGATCGTTGTCCTTGGCGTGGTAGGGCTCCTGGCTTCACTTACCAAGGTTGACAGCCGCAGTATCTACATGCTCTGGTTGGCCACAATCCCGTTTCCCTCCTACCTTCTCCTGTTCTTGCTGGTTATGCTCACAGGCGAGATCCGGGGGGATTACACCGCCGGGGCCAACGACAACGCCTCCGGTTTGGGGGTCATGCTCTCGGTCATCAGCTCAATCGCGGACAACCCCCTGGAGCACACCGATGTCTGGGCGGTGGCGACCGGTCGGGGCTCTGCGGGCGGTCGCGGCATGGTCGCTCTCCTGCACCGTCACCATCGCCAGTTGAAGGATGCTTTCATTATCAACATCGATCACGTGGGGCTCGGCAAGACCAGGATCATAACCCGTGAAGGGGTCATGCTTGGATTCCGTTGCTCGTGGAAGCTCCGTCGCCTGGCTCGCGGCGCCGCTGACAAGTCCAAGGGCCTTGACGTGGGAAAGGGCAAATGCCGGGTAAAGAAAAGCGACGCCATGGTGGCCAGGGCCAGGGGCTACAGGTCGATGACGATAGGGGGCCTTGCCGGTGGCACCTATCCCGGATGGAAGAACGCCGACGATACCAATGACTCCATCGACAGGGAATCACTCGACCACTCCGTGAGACTGCTCCATCTCCTCCTTGACGAGATAGACGCGCTGCCATAGTGCCCCGGGCTGAAGGAAATGACGCACTGGTGACAGGCACCAGTGCGTCATTTGTCTGGCGTTATCGTGTATAGACGTGGTGCCAGGCACCTGCGTTGCATTATGGAGAGCGGTTTGGGTGGAGGGTCGAACGACAACACCTGAGCCAGGCACCGTTTGGGTGGCGGTTACTCCCCGATCACCTGGCAGATCATCTCCCGATCCCTGGCCTTATTGTCGAAATCCACCAGGACGATCTGCTGCCAGATGCCAAGCTTGAGCTTGCCGCCTTCAAACGGAACGGTCAGCGACGGCCCCAGGAGCGATGCCCGGACGTGCGAGTGCCCGTTTCCGTCATGCCACCGAAGATTATGATGGTACTCACGGTCCCGCGGTATCAGCCGGTCAAACATGTCGTCCATGTCCTCCACCAATCCAGGCTCGAACTCTATGGTAGTAACGCCGGCGGTGGACCCCGGAGCGAAAACAGTTACGATACCCGAGGTAATACCCGATTCCATCACCGACTGGGAAACGTTGCCTGTTATATCGATTATCTCGCCGTTCCCATTCGTCTTCAGGGAAAAGTAGTTGCTGGTGACCGCCATGGCTCCCTCACATCGAATATAACTCTTCTTCGGGGATAACCCGGAAGCCCGCAACCTTGAGCGCCCCAATCCCCTGCTCCGCCTCATCCACCCTTATGATCACCACCGCGTTCTTGCCGGACTTCTCCAGAAAGCAGTAAAGGTACTCGATGTTCATCTCCTGGCCCACCAGGGGCTTGATTATCTCGGAAAGCCCCCCCGGCCGGTCTTCCACCTCGACCGCTATTACATTGGTCTCCTTCACGATAAACCCGTGCTCCCGCAGAACGTCCCGGGCCTTTTCGGGATCATCGGCGATCAGCCGCACCACGCCGAACTCGCTGGTGTCGGCCACGCACATGGCCCTTACGTTCACTCCCGACTCGCCAAGGCGGCGGGTCATGTCCAGTAGCCTTCCGGACTTGTTCTCGAGAAAGACGGATACCTGCTTGACAGTCATGGGACCCCCCCCGCTAGACCTCTCGATTATCTACTACCCGCACTGCTTTGCCTTCGCTGCGCGCCAGGCTCCTGGGTTCCACCAGGATCACCTTCACCCCTATGCCCAGGTAGCTCTGGATCTCCCCCCTGATGACATCCTGCCACTCCTCGAGCCCCTGTATCCGGTCGGAGAACATCTCTTCGGAAACCTCGACCTGCACCTCCAGGATGTCGAGGCCGGCCTCCCGGTCCACAATTAACTGGTAATGGGGGGACACCCCTTCTATTTCCATCAGCACCGACTCGATCTGGGACGGGAAAACGTTCACACCCCTGATGATAAGCATGTCGTCGGTACGGCCCCTTACCCTTCTCATCCTCACATGCGTCCTCCCGCATTCGCAGGGAGTATCGTCAAGGGAGGTGATGTCCCTGGTGCGATACCGCAGAAGCGGCAGGCCTTCCTTGTTCAAGGTGGTGAACACCAGTTCGCCCTGCTCACCGACTGCAAGCCGTTTTCCGGATTCGGGATTGATGATCTCGGCTAGAAACGCGTCCTCGAAAATGTGCAGCCCTTTCTTCTGCTCGCACTCGATCGAGACTCCAGGCCCCATGACCTCGCTCAGTCCATATATGTCAAACGCCGAGAGGTTCAACAGTCTCTCTACCTTGTCGCGCATCTGGTCGCTCCACGGCTCGGCCCCGAAGATGCCCGACTTCAGCTTCAGTTGCTTGAAATCAACACCCATCTCAGCGGCAGTCTCGGCCATGAACAGGGCGTACGACGGTGTGCAGCAGAGGATCGTGGTCCCCAGGTCCACCATCACCCGTATCTGGCGCTTGGTGTTCCCGCCCGATATCGGGATTGCCGAGGCCCCCAGCCGCTCTACCCCGTAGTGAAACCCCAGGCCCCCGGTGAACAACCCGTAGCCGTAGGCGACCTGTATTATGTCCGTCTTCTCGCCCATTCCCACCACGATGGACCTTGCCATCAGCTCGGACCATACATCGATGTCCCTGGCGGTGTACCCTACCACCGTCGGCTGTCCGGTGGTCCCGCTTGAGGCGTGTATTCTGACGATATCGCGGGTAGGTACAGCGAACATGCCGAACGGGTAGTTGTCCCTCAGGTCGCTCTTGGTGGTAAACGGAAGTTTCTCCACATCGTCGAGGGCCTTGATGTCCTTCCAGCTAACTCCAGCGTCACGTAGTTTCTTCCGGTAAAACGGGACCTTCTCCTCGCAACGTTTCACCGTCGCCTTCAGCCTCTCCAGCTGCAGGCTCGCTATCTCCTCCCGGTCCATTGTCTCGATCTCAGGGTTATACATCACAGTCACCACCTTTGGTACCCCGCTCCATAAATACGCTGGCATTCGAACGCCGCTGCATCCACTTCGGTCGCGCGCCTTGCCGGAGCGGCGCTTCGACGCTCTCGGTGCTTAACCGTATCTACGGAACGGAGCACATACTTATCATCAGTTGAGCAGATGATATTCTACCATACTAACCTAAGGGTCTAGCAAAGCCCCTAAGTCGTCCCTGATGTGAGTGGGACTTATTCCTGTCTCCTCCGCCTCCAGGGCGCTCGATACGCCGGTCAGGACCAGTAACGTATCCACCCCGGCCGCCAGGCCTGCCGCGATGTCGGTGTCAAGGCGGTCCCCCACCAGGAGGGCGGACCGTGCTTCCACTCCCATCCTCTCGAGCGCCAGCTCGACTATCTGTGGGTTCGGCTTTCCGGCAACCTCAGGCTCCCTCCCCGAGCCGCAAGTGACCGCCGCCACGATGGAGCCGGCCCCCGGCCACAGGCCCTCGGGCGTGGGATAGGTGGCGTCAGTGTTGGTGGCGATGTACCGGGCGCCGTTTCTGATTGCCACCACCGCGGTCTTGAGCTTCTCGTAGGTGAGGTTACGGTCCCAGCCGACGAAGACGTATTCGGCGCGTTTCGCCTCCTCGCCGCTCACCAGTTCGAGGCCCGCCTCCTCTATCTGCCTGATGAGTCCTTCCTCCCCCACCACGAACGCGGTACCCCCGGCGCCTTCTCTGCCCCCGGTCCAGCCCATCTCCAGGTTCCGCTTGATCACAGCGGGTGGGGAGACTATATTGCCCGGCCCTATCTCGATGCCATGCTTCCTCAGCCTATCCACGTACATCCGGGGTGTTGCTGAAGAGTTGTTTGTCAGGAAGATAAATGGAATTCCCGCCTCCTGCATGTGGTTGATAACCCCGGCTGACCCAGGTATAAGGTCGTGCAACAGGTAGATAACCCCGTCAAGGTCTATTATGAATCCTTCGTAGCGGTCTACCAATGACGTCATTACTTAATACCCTGGTCCATAATTACGCTGGCATTCGAACGCCGCTCCCGTCCACTCCGGCTGCGTTCCGCTCCGCAGGCGTACTACAGGAGTACGCAGAAGTGCCCCGCTCCATAATTACGCTGGCATTCGAACGCCGCTCCCGTCCACTCCGGCTGCGTTCCGCTCCGCAGGCGTACTCCAGGAGTACGACTCGGTCGCGCGCCTTGCCGGAGCGGCGCCACGCTCTCGGTGCTTAACCGTATCCATGGAACGGGGCACTTAGCTTAAAACCCCCGCAGAGTCGACTGGAAACGGCCCCCACTACGCCCCGAAACGCGCCGCCATCTCACTGTACATCTCCTTTGGGCTCAACTGCCAAGCGAGCTTGAAATGCCCGCCCGCTTTTCTCCCGCTCTTCGTCTTCAGGCAGCATAGCCCCAGGCAGTAGTGGGCGTAATCGTTGGTGGGGTCCACCTCCAGGGCGTCCTCGAAACGTACGGACGCGGCCTGGTACCGCCCGCAGGAGTACTCGGCTCTACCCAGCATTTCCAGGATCGAACCCTTCCGTGGTTCCGCCACCAGGGCTCTCTGGAGCAGTACCACCGCCTTGGCCGGGTTTCCACTCTCAAGCAGCCCTTTTCCGCGCTCCAGCAACGTGTATGCGGACTCTTCATCATCTTCTACGCTCATCAGTGCTTCGCTTCCATGAGCCGGCAAGACGGCCTGCCGTTACTTCCGCGGCTCCTCGACCTCGATCTCTTCCATCTCCACTTCTTCAGGCTGTATGGTTTCGGTAGCCAGCACGATATCCACGTACCACCGGCCCTTATACTTCCTGGTCATTATGGTGCGCTGCTCCTCGGGAAACTCGGCGAGGTCCCTGGTCTCCATCTCTCCGGTCTCGGTGTTCTTCCGGCTCACCGTGCCCCCCACTATTATGACGGTAGCCACATCCTTGTCATTCCCGTCCTGCTTTACTTCCAGCTTGACGTCCTCGAACTCCTCCTGTTGCTCGCTGAACGCTTCCCGCCTCAGGTTCATCTCTTCACTGGTCACTGCCCTTACCTCTTCGGGCAGTATTGAAGCCAGGTACCCGTACCAGTTGCCCTCCTCTATAGCGGCAAGGAACTTCTGGACCACCTGCTGGGGATCGGCCGGCCCGCAACCGGAACCAAGAATTGAAACGGAAACCAACGCGGCTGACAGTACCACCGCCATCATCGCGCGGGCCGCCCGGCCCGGCTCTCTTGACCAACGTCTCAAAATGACACCTCCATTGAAGCCTGCTTAGTGCCCCAGATTATACAACAACGCCTCCGCATCCGGTGTATAGAGGCGCCAGAACACCACCCGGCATTGCCGGCATTAAGTACCTCGTTCCATAAATACGCTGGCATTCGAACGCCGCTCCCGTCCACTCCTGCTTCGTTCCGCTCCCTCGACGTACTCCAGGAGTACGACTCGGTCGCGCGCCTTGCCGGAGCGGCGCCACGCTCTCGGTGCTTAACCGTATCTATGGAACGGGGCACTATGGGCCCGCCGGGGCTTACGGGGTTGCGGCCCGGCGGTCTCCTACTCGGTGTCGATGCATGAACCCACCACGCAGTGGCTGCCCGGCCAGATGCCTTTGTAGTTGAAGTACATGGGCCTCTCCACGATTACCGGCACCTCCGAGATTACGGTCGCCGATATGTCGTGTTCGCTTCCGGCCATGCTACTGTTGACGTCGACCGTAGCGCGCGACCCGGCGGGAACCTCCACACTCTCTTTCAGGTTGGTACCGTCTTCCCACATATAGTTGATTAGCACCACGGCGTCATTCTCGGTTGGGTTCTGGATGCTCAGCCACTGGTTGAACCCTGCCCGCGTGCAACCCTCGGCGAAGTACCACTCCTCCATGGCGGAGGACGCCCCCACCACGCAGTGCCCCCCCGGACATCCGCTGCCGTAGTTGAAGTACATGGGTCGCTCGGTGATTATCGGGTTGTCGGAGGTGACCTTGATGGAGACGTTCTGCGCCGGCCCCACCCAATCGTTCACCAGGATGGTCTTCCTGCTCGTGGCGGGAATCACCAGTTCCTGGTCATCGACGCTGCCTTCCTGGAGCATGTACTCGAGCGTCACGCCGGCCTCGGTGTCATTGGGGTTCTGCATGCAGACGTAGGTAGAGAACCCTTCGTGGGTGGTACCTTCAGCGAGGTACCACTCGTTGGCCGGTTGCACCGCCCCGATGACGTCGTGACCCCCCTCCTGCACTCCCTGGTAGCTGAAATAGACCGGCCTCTCGCAGATTATGGCGTTGGAAGACTCCACCATCATCGATACGTCCTGCCCCGGGCCCACATCCCGGTTGGCGCACTCGGTCTTCCTGCTCAGCGCCGGGACGGTGACCTCCTTCACCTGGTTCTCCCCGGACTCGGGCATGTAGGTTATTGTCACCTGGACATCCTCTTCCTGGGGGTTCTGCATGCACAGCCAGGTGTGGAAGTTGGCCGAGGGCTCCTCCCTGGTGCAACCTTCGGCGAAGTACCACTTCGTCCGGGGGTTATTGGTGCCGATAACGTCGTGGCCGCCTTTCCACATCCCCTGGTAGTTGAAGTACATCGGCCGCTCCACCATGATGGGGAGGTTACCCTCTACCTTCGTGGACAGGTCACGCTCGGGCCCGACGAAGCTGTTGACGTCGACGGTGTGCCTGCTCTCGGCTCCGACGGTAACCGTCTGGGGGATGTTCTCGCCGTCCTCGGTCATGTAGGTTATATCCACGTCGCACTCTTTGTCGTTGGGGTTCTGGATGGAGAGCCACTGCTCGAAACCGGCGCGCGTGCATCCCTCCGCGAAGTACCAGGTGTACGACGGCCCTCCCTCGTCCTCCGCCGGGCTGTACATTATCTCGTCGTCAACGACAGCGCTTACGTTGGCCGGCATCGCCATGTCGCGGAACTTCATGTACACGTTGCGGCGCCCGGCGGTCCCCCCGGCCAGGGCCCACTCCCTTTCCGAATCGTATTTCTCCCACCCGGCACCCTGGAAATCCGAGGTGTTGGATATCATCATGTCCTTCAGGCCGGACCCACCGGTGTCCGACGCGCTGACGTTGAGCGTCACCTTACGGGTGGTCGTCGTCTCGGCCCCGTTGTTTACCTTGAACGAGCCCGTTGAGGCCTTGGTGTCGGTCGACGCGCTCTTGAAGACCCTGGGGGCCATGGTGGCGGGAGTGTCGCTGGAACCCGCCGCGACGTCGGTATGCACCTGGCACACACGGTGGCTCCCGGTGTCGAAGACGTGCCCGAAAGACCCGTTCTCCACCTTGTAGTAGTACTTGTTCGATAAAACGGGCATCGGAAACTCCACGTAGGCGCCGGGAAGGGGCTTCTCCAGGTAGTTGTTGATAGTACAGGTAACGTCAGTCGCGCTCCCGGGCTCCGGGGCGAAGGCCGACTCTACCGCCGGGGTGGTCAGGATAGCCAGGTCGGTGCTCCCCTCGATGTCGTTGTCCTTGTACTCGTCCAACGCCTTCAGGGCGTGCGACTGGCTGTCGGTCACCCATGAGCAACCGGTCTTCGCCTTCACGGTAAGGTCGTACAGGTCCTCGGGCAGGCTGTACGGAACGTTGACGGTGACGTGATAGACCTCGAAGTTCGCGTTCTTCAGCCAGTACCATACCTCGCTGGCTTTTACCTCGAAAGAGGTGACCGGAAGTTCCGCCGTATACGGGTACTTATCGTTGGTCGAGGAAACAGTTACCTTGAACGCGGTTACCTCGGGGATGGGCTGTGTCCCGGATGACTCACGGGGATCGTACTCTATGGTAAGACTCTCCCCTCTCTCCTTGATGGCGGGGTTGCCCGGGGTCGGGTAGATGAGCTTGGTTGTCCTGGGGGTGTCCTGTATTCCCAAATCAGCCCGCGCCTCGTTGCCGGTTGCAAGCAGGACCAGCATTGCCGTGACCAGCAAAGCCATCAATAGAAACACAAATATACTGGAACTCCGTGTCGATAAAGGACAGTGCACCAGCATACTCTAACCCCTTCTGTAGATATACCTACACTCACATCTAATTATAAACGAAAAACCCTATCATAGTTACTCGTTGTTGTTGATGAATCCGCCGACCGGGTTCCATCCATGAGCGCTCAATCTTTCCCTCCTAACCCCTGTTCGGTTACTATTGTGCACGGTTGAGGTAAAAGGAACGGCTACTGTCCCGTCTCATAAGTACGGTGATGCACCGAGACCGTCGATGCGCCGCGCCGGCAAGGCGCGCGACTCAGTGCCTCGTTCCATGAATACGGTGATGCACCGAGAGCGTCGAAGCGCCGCTCAGGCAAGGCGCGCGACTGAAGACGTACTCCTGTAGTACGTCGAGGGAGCGGAACGCAGCCGGAGTGGATGCAGCGGCGTTCGAATGCCAGCGTATTCATGGAGCGGGGTGCTAAAACGTACTACTATAGTACTTCGAGGGAGCGGAACGCAGCCGGAGCGGATGCAGCGGCGTTCGAATGCCATTGTATTTGTGAGACGGGGCACCATAGCCCGGGTTCGCGGTTTTCAAGCAGGGAGTTGGCGGTGGCACAGAGGTTCGGCAAGGGAAACGTCGATAGGGTCGGAAAGCTCTGGGTGCTTCACCTCAAGGGCACATCGTTTGAGAGGGGCCTTCAGCATGGTACGCTCATGCGCTACCGCGTACGCGACACCATCAACTTCTACAGGATGCTCCCGGAAGCCCTGGCGTTGAAAACATACCCGCCCGGATCCTGGAAGTACAGGGCGATATGCAAGCTCAAACGCAAGCTGGCCATCGGGTTCACCAGGAGCAGGGACTCCGACACCCTGGAGGAGATGCGAGGCCTCGCGGTCGGCCTTGGGATGAAGCAGGAGCATCTCGCCGAGGCGCTGGTGCTTGCTGACGTTCTCCAGTGCTTCGGAGCGGCTGCCGGGAGCCGTAGAAAACCGGGGCCGTCGCTTCCCTGTCCGGGCTGCACCAGCGTTGTCCGCGAAACACCCGACTCCCTGCTGTTCGCCAGGAATTTCGACTTCTGGGGTGCCGGATACTGGGATGAGAACCCGGCTATACTCTTCCATCACCCGGACAAGGGCAAGGCGTTCTGCTCAATCGCCACCGCGGGGCTTCCCACCAGCGGGATAACCGCCATCAACGAGGACGGACTCGCGGTTGCGGTCCACCAGCACGGATCCCTCGACTACAACCCCAGGGGCACCCCGATCATGGAGATCGCCCACAGCATACTCCGCACTGCCGGCACCGTGGAGGAGGCCATCGACGTCGCTTCCGGCTTCCGCGCTACCGCAGGCTGGACCATACTCATCGCCGGGGGCCGCACCCACAAGGCGGCCGCGCTGGAGATGTCCGCGGTGTGCCAGAAACCGCGCTGGACACAAGACCATATACTGATCGCCACCAACTGCTTCCAGGACGACGAGCTGTCCTGCCGGGAGCTACAACCGAACCTTGGCTCCGCCATCAGCGGCCACGCCCGCTTCGATAGGGCGGCCTCCCTGGCGTCCGGGCCGCGCTCCGGGACGTCGCGCATGGCCGGAATCCTTGGGGACCACTTCGACGTGATTTCCGGTCGCGAGAGGTCGGCCGGCTGCACCATTTCAGGCATCAACAACCTCTCGAGCGTCATTTTCAGTCTCAACGACAAGCGGTTCTGGGTTTCCGAGTCGCCCGCTCCCACCTCCAAGGGCGGTTTCGTGGGCTTTGACCTGGACACCGAACTTGGGGAAGGTCGTTCCTCGGAGGGCCGCCTTGAAGGCGGCCGCCCACCCACCGTAAGAACGACATCGGCTCAGGACCGGTACCTCGACGCGTACAAGGAGTACATGGGCTCCGGTGACCTCAACCGCGTACTCATGATACTCGGCGAATGCTCCGAGATCGACCCCGCGGAGCCCACATTCCCCTTAATGGAAGGCATAGCGCGCGCCAAGGTGGGAAACCTGCGCGGCGCGCTGTCGTCGTTGGACAGGTCGCTCACCCTGGAAAACGTCGAGCCCGGTAAGGCGGTAACACTGCTGTGGAAAGCCCGCATCCTGGACCTGATGGACCGCGGGGAGGAATCCGCCATTATATATGGCGATCTTTCCGAGGACCAGGCAAGCGCCACCCTGACATCGAAGGCCGCCGCCCTGGGCGGGAAAAAAGGGTTTCGGGAAAGAGACCTGGGCAATGTGTTGATGGACTTCGCCAACGGCGACGTTTGTTTGATGTAATCGCGTTAGTGTCCCGTCTCATAAGTACGGTGACGCACCGAGAGCGTCGGTGCGCCGCTTCCGGCAAGGCGCGCGACCAGGGCCGTACTCCTGTAGTACGTCCTGGGAGCGGAACGCAGCCGGTGTGGATGCAGCGGCGTTCGAATGCCATTGTATTTATGAGACAGGGCACTAGAATGGAGGTATCATGCAGCCGCCTGAGATGGAAACGTTGACCGTTGAAAGAGACGGGGGCACCGCCGTCCTTTACATGGACCGCCCCGACAAGAGAAACGCCATGGACCACACGATGTTCAACGAGTTGGGCGTCGCCGCGCAGTATATTTCCGACGATCCCGGGATAAAGGTTCTCATCATAACCGGGCGTGGCTCCGCGTTCTGCGCCGGGTTGGACTTGAGCTCGATGGGACAGTTCATGGATATAAGCATCACCGATTTCCGGACTATAGTAAGAAAGATGCAACGCAACTTTCGGGCGTTCGAGCTACTGGAAAAACCGGTGATAGCGATGGTGAACGGCCCCGCACTGGGGGCTGGCACCGAGATCGCGCTGGCCTGCGACATGATACTGGCGTCCACCGATGCGATCTTCGGGCTCCTGGAGGTCAACCTCGGGCTGGTGACAGACCTGGGCGCGACCCGTCGCCTTCCCCGGCAGATCGGCATCCACCGCGCCAGGGAACTGATCATGACCGGAAAGAGGATTGACGCCGCCGAGGCCGACAGGATAGGTCTGGTGAACGCGGTGTACCCGCCGGAGGAGCTGGCAGGCGAGGCAATGTCGCTGGCGAGGCACCTGGAGGGACTATCCCCGGTGGCGGTCGGCCTGTGCAAGATATGCATCGACCGCTGCTTCGACGGCAGCGTGGAGGCGGGACTGGAGCAGGAGGCGCAGGCGCAGAGCATCTGCATCAGCCACGTCCTGGAGGAGATGAGAAGCAAGGCTTCCGGGCAACAGAACGGTGATGGAAGTTGAGCGAGCGGCAGCACCAGGGTATCGTTATCAGGCCGCCGTCGGAGGCGGGGAGCTTCCTGCTGCAGGTCACCTACGGCTGCTCCCACAACCGGTGCGCGTTCTGCATCACCTACAACTACACCAAGTTCGGGGTAAGGAAGTTTGAAAAGGTCAAGGGGGACATCGAGCTGGCCTCCCGCTATAACCCGTCTATCCGCAGGGTGTTTCTATGCGACGGCGACGCGCTGTGTCTGTCCACCGACGAGCTGGAGAGGATACTTGACTGCCTGGACGAGCACTTCCCCGCCCTGGAGAGGGTGGGCATCTACGCCAATGCCCGTGACATCCTGACCAAGAGCCCCGAGGAGCTTGCCACTCTTCGCTCGAAGAAGCTGGGCATCGGCTACATAGGACTTGAGAGCGGAAACGACGAGATACTCGAAGGGATGCGCAAGGGCGCGACCGCCCGGGAGATGGTCCAGGCGGTGAGAAAGGCCCAGGACGCCTTCATCGACATGTCGGTCATCGTGCTGCTCGGCCTCGGCAGCAACGCTATGAGCCATCAGCACGCACTGGACTCCGCCACTGCGGTAAACCAGATGAACCCCCGTTACCTGAGCGCCCTCACCCTGATGCTCCTTCCCGGCACGTCGCTGTATCAAAAGTATAGAAAAGGCGAGTTCGAGATAATGAACCCCACCAGCATCCTGGAGGAACTCAGGTTGTTCCTGGAAAACCTGGAGGTGGAGGGAGAGTGCACTTTCCGTACCAACCACGCATCCAACTACCTCCCTATCGGCGGTACGCTGCCCGGGGACAAGGAGCGCATGCTCGAGGTGATCGACAGGGGGCTTGCCGACAGCTCACTTCTCCGGCCGGAGTCGTTCCGGGCGCTTTGACTCTTTCCTCGATGGGCTCCCTTCCCCCTTCTGCCCCTTCCCCCCGCTGGGGGAAGGCCGGGATGGGGGGTCTCGGGGGGGATTGAGGTGGGGTCAATTCGTGGCGGTTCGCGTCACCAGGTCGTGATGTCGTTCATCACCACGCCGGAACACGGCTTGGGAAAGAAGTACGTTGACTTCTGGGGCATTCTCTCCCCGTGGTCGGCAACATCCCTTACCTGCTCGACCCTGGGGGGGTTCAGGAAGAACGCCATCGAGCCCCGGCCTCCATCCACCTCCCGTACCGCCATTACGGGGTCCCTGGTGAAAAGCAGGTTTCCCTGGACCGACTCCCGGTCGGGAGGGATCCCCAGCGTTTTCTCCAGCACCAACTTGTGCAGTACTGTGGCGTCCAGCCTCTTGTAATCCTCCGAGTAGTCGCCCTCCACAACCTCCAGGGGGTCCAGGTTCGACTTCAACGAAAGCAGCAGGAACCTGTCCGTCTCCCTGACGAACGCCCCAAACACCGTTGTGGAGTTCGCTGATTTCTCCATCCGCTCGAGCAGGTGATACACCTGTCCGCTGCGCGCCCCCCGGGGCACATCAACCGTCGCCACTTCAAACCATGAACCCAGGGATCGGAGCAGCGCGTCGGCTTCCACCGTGCGCTCCCCCACCAGCACCCGGTGCACCGGGTGCAGTGACAGCCCGGGGTTCTCCATCTCCACGATCATCATCAGCAGGAAGTTCCTGGGATCGTCATCACCGGCGCTCTCCCCCGAAGAGCGCAATGCCCGGCTGTACTCCAGCGCGGTCTGGTACCGGTGGTGTCCATCGGCGATGTACAGGGTCTTCTTTCCGAAGAACGACGCCAGCTTCACTGTGAACCGCTCGTCGGCCACCCCCCACAGGTCATGGGCAATCCCGTCCGCGGTCTGAAACTGCGCCAGCGGAAACCTCTCCATCTCCGAGAGTATCCGGTCCTTGAGCTTTTCCTCAGGGTCGGAGTAAAGCGTCTGCACCATGCTGAAATTTGTCATGGTGTGCTCCAGCAGCTTGATCCGGTCCTCCAGCGGCTTGGGCATGATGTCCTCGTGGGGGAGTATCCCGCCGTGGGAGAACTCCTCCACCCTGACCCTCGCGGCGATACCGGTACACTCCCTGTACTGTCCCTCCAGGAGGTACCTCTGCCGGTAAAGGTAAAAAGCGGGCGCGTCGTCCTGGACTATTATCCTCTGGTCACGCCACCGTGAAAGGAACTGTCCGGCCCTGAGATACGGCGCCTCGGCGTCGTTATCGCTCTTCCTGAGACGGTTGAGTATCAGACGAACCACGTTATAAGGGTGCCTGTTGTAAAGCGAGTCCCTCTCCTGGTCGCTGATGACATCGTAGGGGGGGGCTACCACCAGTGACAGGTCCCCTATCGCCTCCTGGTTGTACCGTATCCCTCTAAAAGGCCTTACATCCGCCATCTTTCGACCACCCCATCCGGGCCGTACCACCCACGACCACCGGTCAACAGTTGAACGGCGCAATGATATCAGAATAACGTTCCCCGCGGGCATTTCGACACCACGAATAAAAGGCCCGGAGCAATTCCGGGCCTTTTGATAAAGGTCGGCGGCTACCTACTCTCCCACAGGGCTGCCCCTGCAGTACCATCGGCGCTGGAGGGCTTAACTTCTGTGTTCGAAATGGTTACAGGTGATCCCCTCCGCTATGGCCACCGTTCTTATTATGCGGCGCTTCTTAGCGCCCTATGTGGCGCTCCCTCGCGCCCTCAAAGCTACACAGCGTATGCTCGGTCGAACCAAGCCCTCGACTTATTAGTACCGGTCGGCTGAACGTGTTGCCACGCTTACACCTCCGGCCTATCCACCTTGTAGTCTGCAAGGAGTCTTACTCCGTTATCCGGATGGGAGACCTAATCTTAGGG